>JAYWBS010000234.1:0-3348 GCA_043781295.1 Polaromonas sp. | reverse complement strand
TCGGATAAAATACAGGCGTCGCTGAGTTATGGAACTACTTGCAGGGCGACACGCACAGGGCTGACTTGCAAGAGCCGCCATTGTGCCTTGCCAATATTGATCCCCAATATTGGCAAATCTGCTAAAGCGTTCGCCAAAGCTCCAAAGCCCAAGCAACGCGGATTGACCCAAGCGCGACTTAAACTTTTCTGGAGCATCTTTTCATGGCGAACGACTTTCTCTTCACATCCGAATCCGTCTCTGAGGGCCACCCCGACAAGGTGTCTGACCAGATTTCCGATGCGATTCTTGATGCAATTTTCAAGCAGGACCCCAAATCCCGCGTCGCGGCCGAGACGCTGTGCAACACCGGCTTGGTTGTATTGGCCGGCGAGATTACCACCAACGCGCATGTGGACTACATCCAGGTGGCGCGCGACACCATCAAGCGCATTGGCTACGACAACACCGATTACGGCATTGATTACCGTGGCTGCGCCGTGCTGGTGGCGTATGACAAACAGAGCAACGACATCGCCCAGGGCGTAGACCACGCCAGTGACGACCACCTCAACACCGGCGCCGGCGACCAGGGCCTGATGTTTGGCTACGCCTGCAACGAAACCCCCGAGCTGATGCCCGCGCCCATCTACTACGCGCACCGGCTGGTCGAGCGTCAAGCGCAATTGCGCAAAGATGGCCGCATGCCATTTCTGCGCCCCGACGCCAAGAGCCAGGTGACGATGCGTTACGTCGATGGCAAGCCGCACAGCATCGACACCGTGGTCTTGAGCAGCCAGCACGACCCGAGCCAGAGCGAAACGCCGACCAAGATGAAAGCCTCGTTCATCGAAGCGGTGATCGAAGAAATCATCAAGCCCGTGCTGCCCAAAGAATGGCTGGTCAACACCCGTTATTTGATCAACCCCACCGGTCGTTTCGTCATCGGCGGCCCGCAAGGCGACTGCGGTTTGACCGGGCGCAAGATCATCGTGGACACCTACGGCGGTGCCTGCCCGCACGGCGGCGGCGCCTTCAGCGGCAAAGACCCGTCCAAAGTTGACCGCTCAGCCGCTTATGCTGCACGTTATGTAGCAAAGAACATTGTGGCAGCAGGCCTGGCGCGCCAATGCCAGATTCAGGTGGCTTACGCGATTGGCGTGGCGCAGCCGATGAACGTCACGGTCTACACCGAGGGCACCGGCATCATCAGCGATGAGAAAATCGCCGCCTTGGTCAACGAGCACTTCGACCTGCGCCCCAAAGGCATCATCCAGATGCTGGATTTGCTGCGCCCCATTTACGAAAAAACCGCCGCTTATGGGCACTTTGGGCGCGAAGAGCCTGAGTTTACTTGGGAGCGGACGGACAAGGTGCAGGCGTTGAAGGCAGCGGCTGGGTTGTAATTCCAGTGATGGTGCTCGTTGACTGAGCTTGGATTGAAAAAGCCCCGCATTTGCGGGGCTTTTTTGCTGATGGAACTGAAATTAGGCAGTTTGCTCCTGCCTGGTCAGTTTGTTAAGCGTCCGTCCCGTCCCTAAGCCACAGACTTGCGCTTGCGTACCAGCGCAAGGCCCGCGATGGCCAAGGCCACCAGAGCGAGTGACCCTGGCTCAGGCACTTGACCAACAACAATAATGTCTTGCGAGGCAAAAGTCCAATTCTCATACCTTGAAGAGTTTGCAAGGTTGGCTTGGGAAACAAAGTTGCCGTTGATGTCCCACTTGCGAACGACATGTGCCACCTCGTCTGAGGTGTAAAAGTTGACGCCGTTGAAAGCGATGCCGTTGGAGCCACTCGCGACGGTCGGGATAAAGTTCAACTGGGTGACTGTCAGAGCACCGTTGCCTGCCGGAATGGCGTACTTGTCATACGGCCCTTGCTGGTCACCTCGATTGGCGACCACAAAGCCGTTGAAAACGACGGAACCATCACGATAAGAATTGGCAGCCGTGGGGAAAGCGTGGGAACTCAACAAGGTTCCGGCCGTGTTGTATTCGAGAAGAGCTTGACCGCCAGAGCCGGTAAACCACAAATGCCCATCGGACGTAGGAGTAATGCCGTTCTGACCTGACACAGAGGTGACGAAGCCGACCCCCAGAGCCGCATGCGTCGTCATGTCGACCTTGTAAACATTGGGGTTGCTCAGCAACGTGTAGTACCCAGTGTTTCCAATGACTGCAATCGACGCGGCAGTGCCACTTCCGAACGGGACTGCGAAGGAATCGACAACAGCACCCGTATCGCCGTCAAGTTTTTGAATGGTCGTGAACTGGTTAATGGCATAGAACAGCGGGCCGGCATTGGCAGTGCCAGCAGTTAATGCTGATACCAGCGCCACTGCGGCGGCGACAGAAGTCAATTTTTTCATGGTAGCTCCTTGAATAAATAAATGGAAAATCCGGTTTTTTGTCACAGGCGTCGTAATGAAGCACGATTCGCGCCAGGAAGAAAATAGTCTTTTACATCAACAAGTTAATTTTATTCACAGGGGTCGCCAAAGTTAAATTGTAAAATTTATCGACACTCAAGTTTCGGTGCCAACTTGCCCATGCATCGACCATGCGCTCCAATACACCGCTCCTGACGTCGGCGGTACCTGCGGTTTGAGGACGCGGATTCACTGAGGTCCATACCGCCTTGTCCTATGCAGCTTTCAGTAGAATTGTAAAAAATATCGACATGCCAGCAGCGCTGGTGTGCCTCGCCTGGGCTGTCTTGGCAAACCTTCACACAAAATTCGAATCGGCCCGTTTTGGGTAAAGCCGTCTCTTCCTGAGCCCATCCTCAACAGCGTCCACAGCGCGGATTTTTCCTGCTTCAATCAGGCTGCTGGCATGGTCATGGGCACGGCGGTATTGCATACCCAAAATTTTTGCCACTTCGTAAATGCTTTTGCCTGGTGCCCGAGCGACTTCCGTCAGGAAAGCCCTGCGCTTGGCCGCCATGTCGTAATAGTCTGGGGCGGGCACCAGGTTCCAGCCACCGCCCACAGCATGGCTCCACGCCACGTCATACACGCTGGCAAATTTGAGCGCCTCTTTTGGCAACGCAGCGCGCAGCATCGGCCAATCGCGTTTGAAGTTGTCCAGGCCATAAAACTGGACAAACTCGACTGGGGTCAGGGTGGCAATCGAATCTGGCAAGTAGGAACGGTGCCCCGCAGACACCCGTTCTCTCCAGCGTTCCAAAGCAACATCGCGGTCCCAGAAAACCTTTTTGCTCAGGGTGCCCCAAGTCTCGAAACGTGCTGCCTCACTCATGATCTGACCCATCGACGATCAGCGACGCGCCGATTTGCGCATACAGCGCATTTTGCAAAAAATCCACTGCCTTGGCCTGGTTCCAGCGCGGATCGCAAATGATCTC
>JAYWBS010000233.1:0-10102 GCA_043781295.1 Polaromonas sp. | reverse complement strand
AGCAGGCCCGCTGGACGCACGATCAAAACAACAAGAAAAATAATGAACCAGATTGCATTTTTCAGCGCTGGATCTATGTAGTAACCCGCAAAGGCTTCAACGACACCGACGATCAGACCGCCGAGGTAAGCACCCCAGACACTACCCAGGCCGCCCAGCACGACCACTGCAAACGCAGCCAGGATAAAGTTCCCGCCAACTGCTGGCGTGATTGAATAGATGGGCGTGAGCATGGCACCCGCCACACCCGCAAGCGCCGCACCAACGCCGAAAGTCAACAGAAAAGTGCGCTCAACATTGATGCCCATCACACGTGCCGCGCGCTTATCCTGAGTCACTGCACGAATCGATTTTCCGGTAATCGTGTGACGCAAAAACAGATGCAGGCCTATCGTTATTAGCGTCGTCGTGACCAGAGTCACCAGGCGCGCCACACTGATCTTCATGTCTCCAATCGTCAGCACGCCTGTACCAACCTGGCCGCCAATGCTGAAGGCCTCGCCGCCAGAGATGGCCAGCATGATGTTCTGAAACAGCATCAAAAGGCCGAACGTCGCAAATATCTGCATGTTCGACTCGTTATGTAAGGGCTGGATCACCAGACGTTGTATTGCTACCCCAATCAGGCCGACCAGAGGCGCCACCACCAACACCGAGAGGTAAGGGTTGACACCAAATTTCGCATAAGCGTAATAGCATCCGTACATGCCAAACATCACCAGTTCGCCCTGAGCAAAATTGACGATGCGCACGACGCCGAAAATCAAGTTCAAACCAATACTTACCAGGCCATAGATGCCCCCCAGCAGGAGGCCAAAGACCAGCACATTCAACATTTGGTCCATTGCCAGCTTTCCTTAAACTTGATGGTAAATATGAATATCAGCGCGCGACCTGTTACGGCAACGCAGCATCAGTTACGCGCCAGGTTTTTGAGGGTGACGCCGGGAAGAGTCGCTTGTTTTGGGAACACCGTGACCATCTTGCCCGACTGCCACTGCGCGGTATTCGGCGAAGCACGGAGGTTCTGGAAGTTCTTGTCAAACTTGACGCCGAAGCCCGTCGCATAGCTGCCTTCTGCTCTGTCCATATTCGCTACTGCGGCACGTACTTTTTCGACATCAACGCTGCCCGCCGCCTTGACGGCGTCAAACAGGATCTGCAGACCAACATATCCGGCCATACTTTGTGGTGCGATAGGATCAGCCTTGTACTTGGCCCGGTAGGCCGTGAGAAAAGCTTTCGCACCCGGGCCGTAGCTTTCCGCAACATCAATGCGCGGCCAGCCGACGACCAGCACACCTTCAAGCGAAGCCGCGCCAACGGACTCTAGGGTTTCAGCTGTGTCACCAGTACCAACCCAGAGCATGGCGGCTGGTTTGAAACCCTGTTCGCGCGCCGTACGGAACAATAAATTGCCATCGGGAACATAACCAGTTTGGATCAATACATCTGGATTAGCCCGCTTAGCGCGCAGGACTGTGTCATTCAGATCGATGGAGCGAAAAGAATGAGAGCCGACACCGACAACTTTTACGCCGAATGCTTCGAGCATGCGTTTTTGCGCCTCCGCAATGGAGGTACCGTAAATCGAATCCTCATGCTCTATCCACACCTTCAGGTCCTTCATGTCTTTTTTCAGTGCAGGCGCGATCAAGTCCCGAACGGTATCGACCGACCTGGCTGCGAAACTGATTGCATACGCGCCGGAACGAACGAAGTTGGGCAGGCCCCGCTCGGTCAGATCGCGGGCCACACCACCGGTTTCCCAGTACAGTTTGTTGTACCGCGCTGCCGCGTCGCTTGCAGAATTAGAGACTGCGCTGATATAGGTTCCGGTGAAAATATCGACCTTATCCCGGGTCACCAGCTGCTCCACAGTAGCGATACCTTGCTGCGGATTGGATGCGTCGCCGCGTACCAGTTCGATCTTGCGTCCGAGTAAACCACCAGCGGCGTTGGCTTGGTCTACCGCGAGTTCAAAGCCGCGTGTCATCTCACCACCGTAAAGCGCCAAAGGTCCGCTGAACGGATTGATCACACCGATTTTGATAGCTTGCTGCGCTGATGCCACTTGTGCCAGCGCTGCGGCTCCCACAAACAGCGTTATGCGGAAAAGGCGTTTAAAGGTTGTCATCTATGTCTCCTGAAAATCCAATGACGGATGTAATTCTTTTATCTATTTGACCAAGCAAAAACTAAAACTTGGAGGTTTGAGAAAGGTTGTCCTGCAATTTGTGTTCATTCAATCCCATTAATGCTCCAACCGTTTGAGCACATAACCTATGCGCGGAAAATGCACATGTACCGTGCCCGCGCGCGAATCGGTTCGGCGCAAGCTGTAGTGCGTACGAGTGGCGGCCACCAGTTCTCCAGCGGTTGGCTCCCGCCCGAAGCTCTCAGCCGTAATGGTCACTCGGCTTCCGAGTTCGATGCCGTGCTCATCCTGAAAAACACTGTCAGGCAGATGCCCTTGACCGATGGGCATGGGGTCGGCATTTGCCGCGATGGCAATGGCCTGCGCTGCCTCAAGCTTTTCCCAGCTCGCATGGCCGATAGCCTGTATCCGGTCCACCCAGCCCTTGACGGCTGGGTAGCGCTGCAAGATGTCCACCGTCGCAGGCGCCCGGACATGAACCAGCCAGAGCGGATGGTAGGCAGAGAAGTCGGCAATACAGGGCTTCTGGCCCAAGAGATAAGGCTGGCGTTGCAGTAGTCCCGACAGTTGCCCGACATAGGACTGGTAAGCGCATGCGGCATCAGCCGGTTGCATCCACTCGACATCAAAGCCCATGGCTTTGCGGTCTTCGAAGATGGCGGAAGGCAGATCAGTCAATGTGCCACCAAACTTGTCACCGGCGCCTTTGGCACCACGGTTGTAGGTAACGGCAGCCCAGAACAGCGTGCTGTCAGCCCACTGGGCCAGAATACGGGCCAGCGGGTGGGCCAGCTCTGGATAAAGGGTGGGCGCTGGTTGCAACTTTTCCAGGAGATCGCAGATTAAGGCAGTATCGCAATATATGTCCGCACCGATCTGGAGGAACGGCGTTCTGCGGTAGCCCCCAGTAAGCGCCACGACGTCAGGTTTGGGCATGATGGCAGGTACAGTCACCGACTTCCAGGCCAGGCGTTTGTAGCCCAGCACCAGACGCACCTTTTCCGAAAACGGCGACGCCGGGAAATGGTGCAGGATCAGTTCAGTCATGGGTCAGATCCAGATTGGGCGCCATCATGGGCAGCGAACATGGGGGTCCGGACTCAAGGGCGCGCGAGTGGCTTGAGCACCACGCCCGGCTGCACCGCCGTCTTTGGGAAAACCGTGACCATCTTGCCATCCTGCCATTGCGAGGTGGTGAACGAGGCACGCACGTTCTGAAAGCTTTTGTCGAATTTGGCGCCAAAGCCAGACGGGTAGGTATTTTCGGGTTTGTCAAGCTTGGCCGCCGCCGCCTGTACCTTGCCCATGTCTACGCTGCCCGCCGCCTTGAGCGCCTCAACCAGGATCAGGAAGCCGGAATACGCGGCCATGCCCTGAGGGGCCACCGGATCACTCTTGTACTTGGCGCGATAGGCCTCTAAATAGGCCTTGTTCCCTGGGCCGAAAGCTTCGCTGATGTCGTTGCGCGGGTAACCCACCACCAGCACACCCTCCATGGAGGCTGCGCCAAGCGCCTGTAGCGTCTCCGGAGTATCTCCCGTGCCCACAAACAGCATCGCCCCCGGCTTGAAGCCCTGGTCGCGCGCGGTGCGCAGCAGCAGGTTGCCGTCTGGCACATAGCCGGTCTGTATCAACACGTCGGGCGCGGCTTGTTTGGCACGCAGCACCGTGTCGTTCAGGTCAATCGAACGGGCAGAGTGCGCGCCCACGCCGACAACTTTGGCACCAAAAGCTTCAAGGATGCGCTTCTGGCCCTGGGCAATCGAGGTGCCATAGATCGAATCTTCGTGCTCAATCCAGACCTTCAGATCCTTTACATTTTTCTTCAGCGCAGGAGCGATCAGATCACGCACGGTGGCCACTGAGGTGTTGGCGAAAGCGCCACCGTCGGGACCGCTGCGGATAAAGTTGGGCAATCCGCGCTCGGTCAGCGCCTGGGCAACGGCATTTGTCTCCCAGTACAGCTTGTTGTAGCGCATGGCAGTATCACTTGCAGTCAACGAGATTGCGCTGATATAAGTGCCGACGAACATGTCGACTTTGTCCTTGGCGACAAGTTGCTCGACCGTGGCAATGCCCTGTTGCGGATTGCTCACATCACCACGTATCAGCTCAATCTTGCGTCCCAGCACGCCACCAGCGGCGTTGACCTTGTCGACGGCCACCTCATAGCCACGCGTGACTTCGGTGCCATAAAGCGCCAGCGGACCACTGTAAGGATTGAGCGCGCCGATTTTGATCGTCTGCTGCGCTAGCGCCAACTGAGCAAACGCTGCAGCGCCAACGAGTAGGGCAGTGCCGGAAATTTTTCTAGTGAATCGCATGTCGGTCTCCTTGTATAAGTAAAAAAAGCTCAACGTTTCTAACGAATACCACAACGTGCGAACGCCGCACCACGTTGTAATTTACTGCTTTGCACAGGGCTGCTTCATGGGGCTCCTGCTTTACAAAACCCCGATGGAACGGCCAACAGGCCAATAGGTACCGCCACTGGTGATTCCGCCGTCAACCGCGATATCTGCACCGGTGACGTAAGAGGCCTGTGGACCCAGCAGGAAGAACATCACCGCTGCAATCTGATCGGGATCGGCCATGTACTGCATCGGAATGATGTTCTGTAATGCCGCTACCAGCGCTGTGTGCGAGCGGATCATGTCGGTATCGACGACACCGGGAAGCACACAATTGACGCGGATACCGGCTGTTGCTAGTTCAAGCGCCGCGCTTTTGCTTAATCCGCGCAGCGCCCATTTGCTGGTCGAATACGCAGCCGAGTAATAACCCGTCATACCGACAGTCGACGACACGTTGACGATGGCAGCACCGGCTGGCATCAGCGGTGCCAGCGCCTTGATGCCGAGAAACGCGCCGGTCAGATTGACACCCATGACACGCTCCCACTCAGCGAGTGAGGCCTTGGTCACCGTACTCCTCGGCCCGGTGATGCCCGCGTTATTGACCAGCGCGTACAGCGGACAATCGCCGGCGCGCAGCTGTTGGGCCACACCGTCCCATGAATCGGCCTGCGCCACGTCGAAATGATGGACGTGCAACACGCCGGGCTGCGTGCTGGCGTAGGCCTGTAGTTCCTGCCAAGCACTGTCAGTTGGTGGCAGAAAATCCATAACATGGACTTGTGAGCCTGCTTCAAGCAACATGCGGGCAACTGACGCGCCTTGGCCCCGGGCACCGCCAGTCACAACGGCGGATTTTCCGCTCCAGTAATTCTGTACGTTCTGCATGGTTGTCGGCTATAGCACCTATTGCGGCTTGATGCCAGCGCTCTCAGCGACGCGACGGAACCGCTCGGTCTCGCTCATCTGGAATCTGCGCATCTCGGCGGGCGCGAATGCCATCGGTTCAGAACCAATCTTGGTGATGAACTCACGTGCTACAGGCGTTGCCAAAATCTTCTGCATCGCCTCGACCAGCCGGGTCGTGACCGCCTCGGGTGTCTCGGAGCGGATGTACAACGACGTCCAGGTGTAGTTCACATAGTCGGGGTAACCACTTTCCTTGACGGTCGGAATATCTGGATAGTCAGGGTGCCTTACGGCGCCCGACACCGCGACTGCTCGGAGCTTGCCACCCTTGACCTGCGGCATCGCGGCAATCAGGTCACTGACGGCCCAATCAAGCTGGTTTCCCATCAGCGCATTGAACACTTCGGGCGCGCCCCTGTACGGCACGTTCACAAACTTGGTACCCACGGTACTCGCAAACCACTCCGCAGACAGCTGGAAACCAGCGGTGTAGGTGCCGACGTTAAGATTTTCTTTCGTGCTCTTGGCCGTGCTGACCAATTCAGCAACCGTACCAATTTTTGAGCTTGCTGGTGCGACAAAAAGCATCATACCGCGCGCCAGTCCACTGACGGGCTTGAAGTCCTTGAGACCATCGTACGGAATATCTTTCACCACAGACGGATTCACCGCCATGTGGGTATTGCTAGCCAGGAAGATGGTGTAGCCGTCGGCAGGCGCCTGCTTGACCGCCATAGCAGCAATCACGCCATTGCCACCAGGCTTGTTGTCGATCACCACGGCTTGACCCAGCGCGGCGCTGAGTTGGTCGCCAAAAAAACGTGCTGTGATGTCCGAGCCGCTTCCGGCTGAAGTGGGCACAACGATCTTGAGCGCTTTTGTCGGAAAAACTGAAACCTGCGCTTGAACCAGTGAAGTAGTCACAACAAGGCCTGTTAGCAGGGTCTTAAAAAGGTTGGTATTGCGCATGCATGTCTCCTGAAATTTTTATGTTCTAGGGTGTTTCGGGTCGATGCTTAAACGCCTACGCTGGCTTGAAACGAGGTATCGCGCACCCGCTCTCGTCTTCGATCACCAGGAGCAAGCGTTGATCAATCGTCAGTGCCTCGAGATCGTCTATTCCAATCACATTGCTGATCAGACGTGGCCCCTCGTCAAGCTCAACGACGGCCACCGCGTAGGGCAGACGATTCGCAAACGCCGGATGGTAGGCCATGTGGTACACGACCCAGCTGATCAGCTTGGCACCACCTGCTGCCGCCTGCCAGCGCCAGTTAGCCGCAAGGCAGCCAGGGCACTCGCTGCGCGCAGGCAGCCACGCATGGCCACAGGCATTGCAATGCTGGTAAGACAATTGGCCCTGCGCAAGACTGTCCCAGTAGGGTGTGTTGAGCGCATCGCGTTCAGGTGCGGGGATAGCAGCTTGTTCCATTTGTAGAGTTCCTTTGCCTAGGTTCCGAGCAGCAGCGTGGCGTGCGTGTGCATGATCCCACCCTGGTTGCTAACAGCACAGGTACGCGCACCCTTGACCTGATTGATTGCATCGCCGCGCATCTGGCGTACGCCCTCTAACACCAGTTGCAGGCCTGGCATGCCAGTCTCCGACAACAACCCCCCCGCCGTGTTGATCGGCAGATCACCGCCAATCTCGATGCGGCCATCTTCGACAAAATGCCCACCCTGGCCTTTGGCGCAAAAGCCATAAGCCTCCAGCGTCATCAGCGCGGCAATGGTGAAACAGTCGTAAATCTGCGCCACGTCGATATCCTTGGGCGTGAGCCCGGCCATCTTGAAAGCGGTCTGCGCTGAAATAGACGCGGCTGTCGATGTCAGATCCACCCGCTGCGCCACCTCCCACGACGTCTGGCCCTGACCAAAACCAAGCACAGGCACTGGCTTGGCGACACCAAGTTCTTTCGCGCGCCGCGCACTCATGACCACCACCGCCGCCGCGCCATCGGACACCAGACAGCAATCGTCCCGGCGAAGTGGTGCGACGATCAGGCGTGATTCACGGTACTGATCTAGGGTGAGCGGTTTGCGTAACTGGGCATTCGGATTGGCCGCACCGTGCTTGCGGCAGGCTACGGCAATCGCACCTAGCTGGTCGCTGGTGGTACCGAACTCGCCCATATGCCGGCGTGCGATCATGGCGTATCCGGCCGGTGTACCGAACCAACCGTAGACGCTGTCGTCCCCCCAGGCTTTTTCGTAGGCCTGACGCGAGCCAGTGGCCGGATTGTCGGCCAGGCACACGACGGCAACATCACATTGGCCGGCCTCTATGGCCATGGCCGCGTAGCCAATCATGCTGATGTTGCTGGCACCACCCTGGTCCCAGACGCCGCCTATGCGCGGCACGATGCCAAGGGTTTCAGCCAGCTTTTGGCCGTACATCATCTCGAATCGCGACGTAGGAAATTTGACAAACAGGCCGTCGACCATGCTTTTTTCGATGCCCGCGTCCGCAAGCGCCTTACGGATCGCCTCAACGTTCATGGACAGTGTGCTGCGGTCAGGCAACTTGCCGAAAGCAGTGTTGCCAACGCCAGCAATAACAATTTTTCCGTGCATCAGATCACCTCTTCCGCTGAGAGTTGGGTTATCTCGGTCTGGCTTAGTCCGAGCCAGTCACCGTAGACGGTTTGGTTGTCGCGACCCAACTCACCACTCGGTTTGATGGCCATGGGTTCAACGCCGTCAAAGCGCAGCGGAGAATTCGGCAGACAGACCCGTCCGTAGATTGGGTGCTCGACCCACTCAAGTGCGCGGCGCGCATGCATGTGTTCATCGTTGACAACTTCATCAAGACCCCGCACTGGCGCGCAGGGCACTCGGTGGTGCATCAAGAGATCAAACAACGGCTTTTTAGCCAGGGTGGCAGTGAAGTCGCCCACCAGTTCGTCAATCTCGTCCATATGTTCCACACGGCCTTTGAGGTCTGCGAAACGCGGATCCCGTAGCAGGTCCTGGCGCTGCATTGCCAGCAACAACGACTTCCAGTGGGTTTCTCCCACACAGATAATGGCGATGTGACCATCGCTTGTCGGGTACACGTTGTAGGGTGCTTCGGCCAGTCCGCCGTGACGATTACCAGTACGCGGCGGCACTGAACTGCCGGCGCTGTAATGCAGGCCGAGATTCGAGCTCAGCGACGCGTACACGGCCTCCTGCATGGAGACCTCGACCAAGCGCCCGACACCTGTTTTTTCGCGTTCATAAAGTGCGGTCATGATCGCGCCGTACAAATGCACACCGCCAAAAAAATCACACAGTGCGGGACCAGCCTTGACTGGCGGCCGATCCGGAAATCCGGTCACGCTCATGATGCCGGCCATCGCCTGCACCGTGAGGTCCATCGCCGGGTAATCTTTGTTCGGCCCACTGCGGCCATAACCAGATCCCGCGCCATAAATCAGGCGTGGATTGATGCCGCGCAAGGCTTCGTAACCTACACCCAGCCGATCCATCACGCCGGGTGCAAAGTTCTCCACCAGTACATCGGCGCGGCGAACCATCTGCTCTAGCAGATCAATCCCACGCTCGGTCTTGAGATTGAGCGTGGCAAATGTCTTGTTCGAGTTGAGCATCGCAAAAGGGAGCGCTGCGCCACCCACCACGGCACGCCGGCGCAGGTGTTCACCACCTCTGGCCTCAATCTTGATGATTTTGGCCCCGGCCATGGCCATCATGAAAGTACAGTAGGGGCCGTTGTAGATCTGCCCCAGGTCAACAACCGTGACGCCCTCCAGTGGATAACGCGCGCTCATCGTCACTGCCCCTTGAAGTTGGGGGCGCGTTTGGCGGCGAAGGCTGCTGAGCCTTCTTTCGAATCCTCGGTGAGCTGTAGCATCCGGTTGATGACCGCCTCCAGACGCAAGCCGGACGTCAGATCCATGTCCCGGCTTCTGAGCGCAAGTTCCTTGGCAGCCTGTACCGCCAGCGGCGCGTTGACGGCAATGCGGCGCGCGTATGCGAGGGCAGTGTCCATCAACTGTTCCTGGGGCACTACTTTGTTCACCAGGCCCCAGCGCTCTGCAGCAACAGCGTCAATGCCGTCTCCAGTCAGCAGCATTTCCATAGCGATCGCATGCGGCAGCTGGTCGAGCACCCGCTGCGTGCCACCGTTGGCGGGAATCACGCCGCGCTTGACTTCGGCCAGGCTGAAGGTTGCATGTGTGGCGGCGATGCGGATGTCGGTCGCCAGCATCAGCGTGACGCCACCGCCTAGGCAATAGCCGTTGACAGCAGCAATCACTGGTTTCCAGACTTCCAGCCCACGATTGAGCAATTGGTCGCGCTGTGTCAGCCACATTTCCGACAACCCAGTTGGCGCGGTGAGGAAGCTCTTGATATCGGCACCCGTCGTGAAGGAGCGCTCTCCGGCACCAGTAACGATCGCGACCCGCACTGCTGGATCGTCGCGTACCGTGCTCCAGGCGCGCGACAGCGCTTGGTAATGCTCGGCGTCCATGGCATTGAGCCGCTCGGGACGGTTGATGGTGATGACAGCGATGCCTTCATCGGAGATGTTGAGGTCGATTGACATGATTAGGAAGCCGCGCGTTTGGCGCCGAGCAGGTCACGTGCAATCACCATCCGGTGCACTTCGGACGGGCCTTCACCGATGCGCTTGATGCGCAACTCACGGTACCAGCGCTCAAGCGGCAGTTCCTGCGCG
>JAYWBS010000232.1:0-3400 GCA_043781295.1 Polaromonas sp. | reverse complement strand
CGCACCCGCTTCGCAGTCGTATGTTTGCCACAAACGCTGCCAGCACCGCTAGCTTCTGGCAAAGATTGCATCAGTCTGGTGGTATCCGTTACCAATCGCCCGGGTGCTGTGCATGATATTTTGGTTCCGCTCAAAGATCACGGCGTGTCCATGACGCGTTTTGAGTCACGTCCTGCCCGTTCCGGCCAATGGGAATATTATTTTTACATTGACCTGCAAGGGCACCCCTCACAACCGCACGTCAAAGCAGCTCTAGCTGAACTACAGCGGTTGTGTGCGTTTTACAAAGTGCTCGGAACCTACCCTGTCAATGAATGACGAACAGCTGCTACTACATGAACAATAAAAAACCGGTCTTATTCGATGTTTGAACAATTGGGTCTTATTGGTTGCGGGCTGATGGGTGGCTCCTTTGCGCTTGCGCTGAAACGCGCCGGCCTTGTCAAGCGCGTGGTCGGCTACAGCAAGTCACCCTCCACCACAGAACGTGCGCGTCAGATGGGTGTGATTGATGTAGAGGCACCATCAGCCCTGCTTGCCGTGTCGGGTGCCGACATTGTGCTGCTAGCCGTGCCCGTGTCCGCTACCGAAGCCACCTTCAAAGCCATACGCCACCTGATCACGCCCAACACGTTGATCATGGACGTGGGTTCTACCAAACGCGACGTGGTAGATGCGGCTCGCCGAGTGTTGCGTGATCATGTGGGCTGCTTCGTGCCAGCCCATCCCATCACAGGCAAGGAAGTATCCGGCGTTGAACACGCAGATGCCAATTTATACACAGGCAAGCAGGTGATCCTGACACCGATTGAACGCACCTTCACCGCGCAGTTGAGCAAGGCGGCCAGCGTCTGGACGGCCCTGGGCTGTAATGTCATACAGATGTCGCCCCAGGCACACGATGCAGCCTATGCAGCAGTGAGCCACCTCCCCCACCTGATTGCTTTTACATTGATGAACAGCATTTCTGGTCAAGCGCAAGGCGCAGACTTTCTGTCGCTGGCGGGGCCGGGCTTTCGGGACTTCACGCGCATTGCTGCGAGCGATCCAAAAATGTGGCGCGACATTCTGGTAGCCAATCGCGAAGAGTTGCTTGCGCAGTCAAAACTTTTCCAGCAAAACCTACAGGCATTTGAAAAACTGATTGCAAGCAGCGATGGTGACACCCTCGAGCGCCTGATTGAGCAGGCCAGCGACACGCGTGCAAACTGGCGCATCAGCTCACAAAAACCACCCAAATAAGTCGACCTCATGTTCGATATTGAATATCTGGACATCCCACCACTGGTCGGGGCAGACGGCGCGGTGCGGCTGCCAGGGTCTAAAAGCATTTCTAACCGCGTGCTGCTTCTGGCTGCGCTGAGCAAAGGCAAAACGGTCGTGCGTGACGTGCTGGTGTCGGATGACACAGCCGTCATGCTGGCAGCGCTCAAACAACTGGGCTGCAGGATTGAACAAAGTGGGGGCACGGTTACCATTGAGGGGCTGGGCGGCAAGCTCGTCAACCACAAGGCCCACCTTTTTATGGGCAACGCAGGCACGGCCATGCGGCCCTTGACGGCAGCGCTGGCCATGCTGGGCGGCGAGTTTGAGTTGTCAGGCGTGACGCGCATGCACGAGCGTCCGATTGGTGATTTGGTCGACGCACTCAGGCAGTTGGGCTGCGGTATTGACTACCTCGCAAATGAAGGTTTTCCGCCCCTACGGCTGCTTGCCCGCTCGCCCGGCGCGCTTAGGCTGGATCAACCGATTCGTGTCCGTGGTGATGTCTCAAGCCAGTTTTTAACGGCCCTGTTGATGGCGCTACCGTTGGCCGCTCAACAAAACATCCGTATTGAAGTGGTGGGTGAATTAATTTCCAGGCCATACATTGAAATTACGCTCAATCTTCTGGCACGATTCGGTATTCACATCAAACGTGATGGCTGGCAAAATTTCACCATACCCGCAGGCAGCCAATACCAGTCACCAGGCGAAATACATGTTGAAGGTGACGCCTCATCCGCTAGCTATTTTGTAGCGCTTGGTGCCATAGCGGCGGCGGGCACCCGTCAAAAAAATATCGAAATACTGGGCGTAGGCGCTGATTCAATTCAGGGCGATATTCGCTTTATCGAGGCCGCCCGCATGATGGGTGCGCAAATAGAAAATACAGCAAATTCGCTGCGTATCTCGCGTGGCAAGCCCGGTCAAGGCTGGCCGCTCAAAGCCATTGACCTCGACTGCAACCATATCCCAGATGCCGCGATGACACTGGCCGTTATGGCCTTGTATGCCGATGGCACAACAACGTTGCGTAATATCGCAAGTTGGCGCGTCAAGGAAACCGACCGAATAGCGGCCATGGCTTGCGAGTTGCGAAAGCTCGGAGCCACCGTTGAAGAAGGTGAAGATTACCTGAGCATTACGCCGCCTGTGACTCCGTCTGACTGGAAAACTGCACCCATTCACACCTATGACGATCACCGCGTTGCGATGTGTTTTTCACTTGCTGCTTTTAATCCAGCGGGACTTCCCATCCGGATTCTTGATCCCAAGTGCGTTGCCAAAACTTTTCCAGACTATTTTGAAGCGCTGTTTTCTGTCGCCAAGGCCAGCACAGCCGATATTCCAGTCATCTGCATCGACGGCCCGACCGCGTCTGGCAAGGGAACGCTGGCATCAGCTATCGCGCACCGTCTGGGCTACCACTACCTTGACTCAGGCGCGCTTTACCGCCTGAGTGCATTTGCAGCCGTCCGCTCAGGCATAAACTTGAACGACAGCGCGGGTGTTGCGCAAATTGCCCGTACCTTGCCGGTTCACTTCAGAGGCGACCACATCTTTTTGGCAGATGTTGATGTGTCTGACGACATCCGCACTGAAGAAGCGGGTATGGCTGCATCCAAAGTATCCGTGCACCCCGAGGTTCGTGCGGCATTGCTGGCGCTACAGCACAGTTTTCGCACACTTCCTGGCCTGGTCGCTGATGGGCGCGACATGGGGACCGTCGTTTTCCCCGACGCGCCACTTAAAATCTACTTGACAGCCAGCGCAGCGCATCGAGCCGAAAGACGCTATAAGCAGTTGATTTCAAAGGGGAATTCGGCTACACTGGCAAGTATTCAGCAAGATTTAGAGGCACGTGATGCACGCGATATGTCGCGAACAGCTGCCCCTCTAAAGCCTGCTGATAAAGCTTTGTTATTGGACAACTCTGATTTGTCGATTGAAGAATCGGTGATTCAGGTCATTGACTGGTATCAAGCCACCCGGCCCTTCTGATCGCCTACATGCCCATGACAACCTCGTGGCGCATTGATCAGCAGGAAATATTAACGTAACCCTCGGTCTTTATTGACCGTCAAACAAGCCACAAGCAGACCTTAAAACTTTTAGCAATTCCGCTAATTGAACCCCG
>JAYWBS010000231.1:0-10291 GCA_043781295.1 Polaromonas sp. | reverse complement strand
CTGTACCAACAGCAACTTCGGCCGGCGCCGCCGGTGCTTCGGCTGTTCCAGTCGGCGCACCTGCCGCTGTAGCTGGCGCAGCAATCAAAGAACGTGTGGTTGTCAGCACCGATGTGTTTACATTGACGTTTGACACCGAAGGTGGAACGCTGGTTCGCTCGGTGTTCAACAAATTCAAAGACACCGCCGACAAAAACAGCGGTTTTGTTTTGCTCGACGAAAGTGTCAATCGTGTTTACGTTGCGCAAACTGGACTGATTGCAGGCAGCGGTGGTGCCGCTTTGCCGACGCACAAAACGTTGATGACTCTGGTGCCAGGCGAACGCAGCCTGAAGGACGGCCAGAACGAATTACAGGTCAAGTTTGAATCGCCTGATGTAGGCGGCGTCAAGCTCGTAAAAACCTACACGCTGCGCCGTGGTGCCTACGATATTGCGGTAAGGCACGAAGTGGTCAACACCGGTAGCACGGCGGTATCGCCGCAGTTGTATATGCAGCTTGTCCGTGATGGCAATAAACCGCCCGGCGAATCATCGTTTTATTCAACTTTTACGGGTCCGGCGATTTACACCGACGCCAAAAAATACCAGAAGGTTGAATTCAAGGACATCGAAAGCGGCAAAGTAGACGTCGAAAAATCTGCGTCCAATGGCTATGTTGCCATGGTCCAGCACTATTTTGCTTCAGCCTGGCTTTTGGGCGATGGCATCAAGCGGGACCTGTTCGAGCGCAAGGTTGACACCAATCTTTACGCCGTCGGCATGATCACATCGCTGGACACGATTGCTGCAGGTACCTCCAAGTCGATTGACTCGAAGTTTTTTGTCGGCCCGCAGATGGAGAAGACCCTCGAAGCCCTGGCCCCTGGCCTGGAGCTGGTCAAGGACTACGGTTGGCTGACAATTTTGGCCAAACCGCTTTACTGGTTGCTGGACAAACTGCACGGTTTTATTCAAAACTGGGGTTGGTCGATTGTGGCTTTGGTGCTTTTGCTGAAGATGGCTTTTTACTGGCTCAATGCGAAGGCTTACTCCAGCATGGCCAAGATGAAGGCCATCAATCCGAAGATCACTGAGATGCGCGAGCGGCTGAAAGACAAGCCGCAGGAAATGCAACAGCAGATGATGAAGATTTATAAGGAAGAAAAGGTCAACCCAATGGGTGGCTGCTTCCCGATCATGATTCAGATTCCGGTGTTTATTGCGCTGTACTGGGTGCTGTTGTCGAGCGTTGAAATGCGCGGCGCACCGTGGATTTTGTGGATCAAGGACTTGTCGGCACCTGACCCGTTCTTTATTTTGCCGGTGGTCATGACGCTCACGACCATGCTGCAAACCGCGCTGAACCCTGCGCCGCCAGACCCGATGCAGGCCAAGCTGATGTGGTTTATGCCGCTGGTTTTCAGTGTGATGTTCTTCTTTTTCCCGGCAGGCCTGGTGCTGTACTGGATTACCAACAACATCCTGTCAATCGCGCAGCAGTGGGTGATTAATACAAGGATGGGCGTGCCGCCGCAGTTCAACCTTCCAAGCTTTAAATAAGCTGTAAAAAAGGGTCGCTTAGCGGCCCTTTTTTATGGCGGCCACGTACTATTGCCCCCATGCTCGCACGCCACCACGACCCTATTGCTGCCATTGCCACCGCACCCGGCCGCGGCGCGGTGGGCATGGTGCGGGTTTCAGGCAAAGACCTGGCACCGGTGATGGCCGCCGTGTGTGGCAAAGCACTACAGCCACGCCAAGCCACTTACTTGCCGTTTCGTGATGCTGTGGGCGGCATCATCGACAAGGGTCTGGCGATTTATTTCCCGGCACCGCATTCGTACACCGGTGAGGACGTGCTGGAGCTACAGGCCCATGGCGGGACGGTGGTGTTGCAGTTGTTGCTGGCCCGCTGCCTGCAGGCCCAGCCCCAGCTTCGCGTGGCACAGCCGGGGGAGTTCACAGAGCGCGCCTTTTTGAATGACAAGATCGATCTGGCGCAAGCCGAAGCGATTGCCGATTTGATTGATGCGAGCACCGAGACAGCGGCCCGCTCGGCCGCGCGCTCCATGTCGGGCGAGTTCTCGGTGGCGGTCAATGCGCTGTTGGCGCAGCTGGTTCACCTGCGCATGCTGGTCGAGGCGACGCTGGACTTCCCTGAAGAAGACATTGATTTTTTGCAGAAAGCAGATGCGCAAGGCCAACTCGCACGATTGCACTTGACGCTGGGCCGGATCACGCAAAGCGCAACCCAGGGCAGCCTTCTTCGCGAAGGCATCAAGTTGGTGATTGCTGGGCAACCCAATGCCGGCAAAAGCTCGCTCCTCAACGCGCTTGCCGGGGCCGAGCTGGCCATCGTCACGCCGATTGCCGGTACCACACGCGACAAGGTGTCGCAGCTGATTCAGCTGGAAGGCGTGCCGCTGCATGTGGTGGACACCGCAGGCCTGCGCGAGGCGCTTGATGAGGTTGAAAAAATCGGCGTTGCACGTGCCTGGAATGAAATTGAAAGCGCCGATGCAGTCTTGTTTTTACACGATCTCACGCAACAAAGCGCTATTGATTACGTAGCTGCTGACGCCCGAATTCAGGCGGTTTTAGAGCAAAAACTGGCAAAAAATACGCCCATTATTGATGTCTGGAACAAATCTGACATGGCCAGCACTGCCGCGCTTGCGAAGGCCTCGGCGGGCATCACGTTGTCGGCCAAAACGGGTGCGGGATTGGCGCTTTTGCGTCAGCAACTGCTGCGCGTGGCGGGCTGGCAGTCGGCACCCGAGGGTGTGTTCATGGCCAGGGAGCGGCATGTGCGGGCGCTGGCAAGCGTTGAAGTGCAGTTAGCGAAGGCATCGCTGCAACTCGGTGCCACCAGCCCGGCGCTGGACTTGCTGGCCGAAGATCTGCGGCAGGCGCAGCTGGCCTTGAGCGAGATCACTGGCCAGTTCACCCCGGATGATTTGCTGGGCGAGATATTCTCGAAGTTTTGCATTGGGAAATAGCCCCCCTGCGCATGGCAACACCAGCCGCCAAGCCGCTGCCCTTACAACTCTAGCCATGGTGTATCAGGTGTAAGCGAGCGTTAACATCCCTTGCCTCACGTGTGTACAAAGGGTTATCTTTGCGTCACTATGAATGCACCCTTGCCCTCCAATCTGCGTTTTGACATTCACGGCCTGACGCAAGCCATTGCCCAATGCAATGCCAGTGACGCGTTGCGCTGCCAGTTCAGCAAGCCAAATTGGGATATTTTGGCCAGCTACATGCAGCCCTTTGCCTTAACCAGCGGCCAGGTGCTGATGGAGCAAGGCGCGCTGGACCGCTCACTCTACTTCATCGAAAGTGGCACCCTCAGCGTGCACTATGAAGACGAAAAAGCGCGCGTGCGCATGGCGCTGGTGGGGCCCGGCACGGTGCTCGGCGAAGGCGCGTTTTTCTCACACCAGGCGCGCAGTGCCACGGTGCAGGCATCGAGCGCCTGCAAGCTCTGGTGTTTGGCGCCCATGCGCTTTCTGGAGTTGGCTAATCAGCATAGCCCGATTGCGCTTGAACTGACCCTGGCCATGGGCGGCGTGATGGCCAAACGCCTGTACAACAGGCCCAAGCGCGTAGCGGTCACGTGAGCCCGTCAAAACACCGCCCCCTCGCCCTGAGACGGTTTTCTAAATTCTTGCATTGGTCTTACACGCCAAGTTCTTTGGTCATGTATTGCCATACACTACCGACTTGAGCCATTGGCGGTTTGATGGCATAGTGTCACAGTGCACGTGTCCTTGCCGCCACGGCGTCACCTTACGAAAATAAACCATGGCTCTGTTTAACTGGTTATCGGGCAAATCTGACCCCACCAAAACGCCAGCTACTTTTGACAGTGGTGGCGTGGCCAGTCACAGCCATCCATCGGCAGCGCGGGGTCATGTGCAGATGCCGGTGAGCACCCGGCCTCCGCCAGACCCGACCAACCGCAGCGAAGAGCGCAAGGCCAAACGTCATGCGCGTCGTGAGCAGCTGTATGTGGCGGTGCGGGAGTCGATGACGCGAGCGGGCGTGCTGTCTGCCAGCTACAAGTTCAAAGTGCTGTCACTGGACCAGCGTGGCGATCAGTTTTTGGTCATGATGGATGTCCATCCCAGCCTTGGCCATCAAGCTGAAAAGTTATCTGAAGGCGAAGCGCTGATTGTGCAGACCGCCAAAACGCTGTTTGGTATTTTGGTCACGTCGGTTTACTGGCGCCTCGACATCAAGGCTGATCAGGGCGGGCTCAAGCATGCGGGCTTCGAAGTGCGCCATTCACCCCCAACGGATGGCGCAAACCATGCACCCAAAAAGCCTGCGTTGCCGCGCTATGAGCCGATTCAGCATCACGAGGTGGCAGCTTTCAAGCAGGCGCTGGTCACGGCGTCGGCGCAAGCACCTGCGGCGGTGGACGCATCGGGCAAGAGCCGCAGTGGGCTGCGGTCATACACGCTGATCACGGGTTTTGAAGACACCGAAATGCCCGAGTCCGCCGCCGCACCAGCGCTCAGTGCAACGCAGTACGGCGAGCTGCGCTGATTTCCCATCTAAAAGACCTAAAAACATCGAGCTTGACGGTTAAAAATGGCTGTGGCTCAATGAATTCGGGCGCAAGCAGCTACTAATTAAGTAGCGCCAACCAAGATGCGAAAAATCTGGAAGCAGTCGCTGACGACGTGTTGATTCTTGCGTTACCCAAAAGCAATGCGCCCGCGCAGCAATTTTTCTTCGGCCATGGCCAGTGCCTCGGGCTTGCCGGACAGCACCAGGGTGTCGCCGCCCACCAGCAGGGAGTCGTCTTTGGCTAGCAGGGTTTTGCCATTGGCGCGTCGCAAGCTGACGACGCGCACGCCAGGAATAGACAACGCCACATCGCCCAGCAGCATGCCGTCAGATGTGGTGCCGACCGGCAGGGTGACGGTGGCCAAGCGCTCCTGGTCATGCTCGCTGGCGGTGTCGTCATCGGCGCCGCGAAAGTAGCCGCGCAGCAGCTTGTAGCGTGCGTCCCGCTGGTCTTGCACGACCCGAATCACGCGGCGCATGGGCACACCCACCAAAGCCAGCGCATGGCTGGCCAGCATCAGGCTGCCCTCAATGGCTTCGGGCACCACTTCAGTGGCCCCCGCGGTTTGCAGCCTTTCCAGGTCATGGTCATCAACGGTGCGCACAATCACCGGCACGCTGGGGGCGTGCGCACGCACGTTGGCCAGCACCTTGAGGGCACTGGCGGTGTCAAGATACGTCACCACCACGGCGCTGGCGCGCGCCAGGCCTGCGGCCATCAGCGATTGCAGGCGGGAAGCATCGCCAAACACCACCGAGTCGCCTGCTGCGGCGGCTTGCCGCACGCGGTCAGGGTCGAGGTCAAGCGCCATGTACTGAATGCCTTCCTGCTCCAGGATGTGGCCCAGGTTTTGCCCGCAGCGGCCATAGCCACAAATAATCACATGCTTGTTGGCGTTGATGGACTTGCGCGCGATGCTGGTCATTTGCAGTGACTGCTGTAGCCATTCACTGGCGACCAGCTTCATCACAATCCGGTTGCTGTGCATGATGATGAAGGGCGTGGCCAGCATCGACAGCACCATGCTGGCCAAAATCGGATTCAACAAATGAGGCGGTATCAGGCGACTTTCATTGGCCAGCGTGAGCAGCACAAAACCAAACTCGCCCGCTTGCGCCAGGTACAGGCCAGTGCGCAGCGACACCCCCGCCGTCGCGCCCAGACCGCGCGCCAAAGCGGTGATCATGACCAGCTTGAAAACAACCGGCAGCGTTGCCAGCAGCAACACCAGAGGCCAGCGTTCCAGCACGATGTGCCAGTCCAGCAGCATGCCAATGCTGATGAAAAACAGGCCTAGCAGCACGTCGTGAAAAGGCCGGATGTCGGTCTCGACCTGGTGCTTGAATTCAGTTTCTGAAATCAGCATGCCGGCAATGAAAGCGCCCAGCGCCAGGCTCAGGCCTGCCAGCTCGGTTAACCAGGCCAGACTCAGCGTGACCAGCAGCAAATTAAGCACAAACAGCTCTTCACTTTTGCGCCGGGCCACCAGGGTGAGCCACCAGCGCATCACACGCTGCCCGCCGGTCAGCAGCAAGCCCACCAGCACAGCCGCCTTGAGCGCGGCAATAGCCAGCGCCATCAAGAGCTTGTCTGGCGATGCGCCAAGGGCGGGGATCAACACCAGCAGCGGCACCACGGCCAGATCTTGAAACAGCAGCACGCCCATCACGCGCTTGCCGTGCTCGGACTCCAGCTCCAGCCGCTCTGACAGCAGCTTGACCACGATGGCCGTACTGCTCATGGCAATGGCCCCTGACAAGGCCAACGCCGTTTGCCATTCCATCTTCCACAAGGCGGGTGCCATGCTGGCTAAAAACAGTGAGCCAAACGTCGCCAGCACAATCGTCAGCGCTACCTGCAGCAGGCCCAGCCCAAACACGTGGCGGCGCATGGACCGCAGCTTGGGCAGGTTGAATTCCAGCCCAATCACAAACATCAAAAAAACCACGCCAAACTCGCCCAGATGGCGTACGCCGTCCGAGTTTTGCGACAACGCGAGCGCGTTTGGACCAATCACCACGCCCACTGCCAGATAGCCCAGCATGGGCGGCAATTTAAGGGATCGGCAGGCGACTACCCCGAGCACTGCGGCCAGCAGGTACAGCAGGGTGAGTTCAAGGGCGTTCATGCGTCAATGGTAGCGGATGCATATGCAAAATTGCTCCTCGATAGAATGCAGGCATGAGTTTTGATGCGACCCTTTTTAATCCCCAACAGGCCCAGGCGCTGGCGCGCAAGACTTTTGAGATTGAGGCCGCTGCTGTACTGAGTCTGGCAAGCCGGGTCGGCCCCGAGTTTGCGCAAGCTGTGCAAACCATGCTGACCTGCCAGGGCCGTGTGGTGGTGATGGGCATGGGTAAAAGCGGTCACATCGGGCGCAAGATAGCGGCCACGTTGGCGTCAACCGGCACGCCCGCCATGTTTGTGCACCCTGGTGAGGCCAGCCATGGTGATCTGGGCATGATCAAAGCCGTGGATGTGGTGCTGGCGATTTCCAACAGCGGCGAGAGCGCCGAGTTCACGGCCATCTTGCCGATGCTTGGCCGTCAGGGTGTGCCGTTGGTGGCTATCACCGGTGGTGCGCAATCCACATTGGCCAAACACGCGCGCGTGACGCTAGACAGCAGCGTAGCCGTTGAGGCCTGCCCGCTGAATCTGGCACCAACGGCCAGCACCACAGCGCAGTTGGCCATGGGCGATGCGCTGGCGGTGGCGCTGCTCGATGCGCGCGGCTTCAAGCCGGAAGATTTTGCCCGCTCGCACCCAGGTGGTGCGTTGGGCCGCAAGTTGCTCACGCACGTCAGTGATGTGATGCGCAGTGGTGACGATGTGCCGCAGGTGGGGGCACACGCCAGCTTTAGTGATCTGATGCGCGAGATGAGTGTCAAGGGCTTGGGCGCATCTGCAGTAGTGGACGCAGAGAGCCGGGTGCTGGGCATTTTTACCGACGGGGATTTGCGCCGCCTGGTTGAAAAAGGCGCGGACCTGCGCAGCCTGAAAGCTGGTGATGTGATGCATCCTGGTCCCCGCACCGTGCTTGCCGATGCCTTGGCGGTGGAGGCTGTGGCGCTGATGGAGCAGTACAGCATTACCAGCGTGCTGGTGGTGGATGCGTCTGGCAAACTGCGTGGCGCGCTCAACAGCAACGACCTGCTGCGGGCGAAGGTGATTTAAACCGATGGCACCCACTTTAAATTTCCCGCCCGAGTTGCTGCTGAAGGCACAAGGCATCCAGGTCGTATTTTTTGATGTCGATGGTGTGCTCACCGATGGCGGCCTGTACCTGTCTGAGCAGGGCGAAACCCTCAAGCGTTTCAACACCCTCGATGGCCATGGCCTGAAGCTGCTGCAAAAAGCTGGCATCACGCCCGCCGTGATCACCGGCCGCGACAGCCTGCCCTTGCGCAGCAGGCTGGATGCGCTGGGCATCACGCACGCACATTTTGGGTGCGAGGACAAACGACCCGCCGCAGAAGCCACTTTGAAAGCACTTGGGCTGGATTGGGCGCAGGCTGCCGCCATGGGCGACGACTGGCCGGACTTGCCGGTGATGCACCGCGCAGCTTTTTGTTGTGCCCCTGTCAACGCGCACCTGGAGGTCAAAGCCATTGCGCACCACGTCACGGCAGCCGAAGGTGGCCACGGTGCGGTGCGAGAGCTTTGTGACCTGTTGCTGGTGGCCAGTGGACGCTATGCGCCGCTATTAGCGGTCTTTAGCGCATGAACGCCATGCTGCGCACGCTCTATCAGCCGTGGCTGCGTGCGCTGCGCGTGTGGGACCGCATCTCGATTTACCTGCCAGTGGTGCTGATGGGCGTACTGGCCCTTGGCACCTACTGGCTGGTCCGCAACTCGCC
Source organism: Polaromonas sp. (assembly GCA_043781295.1). Classification (GTDB taxonomy): domain Bacteria; phylum Pseudomonadota; class Gammaproteobacteria; order Burkholderiales; family Burkholderiaceae_C; genus Polaromonas. The sequence goes on along the minus strand of JAYWBS010000231.1, from coordinate 1,877 downwards.
CATTTATGGCGCACCTGAGGCGGCCAAATCGGTCCGCCATGATGTGGACTATTTCATGCGCAAGTTCACCATCAAATCGTTTGGTGAAAGTGGGCAGCTCAAGAGCGAAATTTACGGTGTTGAGGGCCGCCACTACGCTGACACAGACACGCTTGAAATTGACCAGCCCCGCGTTCGCAGCATCAGCCTCGAAGGTCGCCTGGTGACGTCGACCGGCGACCGGGCACTGACCAATGGTGATGCCTCGGAAGTGCAGCTGATGGGCAATGCCCGTGTGGTGCGCGAAGCGGCGTTGGATGCCAGCGGCAACACGTTGCCGCGCATGGAGTTTCAGGGCGAATTTTTACATGCCTATGTGAATGAGGAGCGGGTCAAATCGCACAAACCGGTGGTGTTGACGCGGGGCGGCGACCAGTTTACCGGCGACACGTTTGCTTATGACAACATGAGCGGCGTGGCCGACCTGAAAGGCCGCGTTAAAGGCTTGCTGGTGCCCAGAGTGATTGTTCCGGTGGTTCGGTAAGCCCCATGGCCAAACTTGTTTTTATCACCGGCGCATCCAGCGGCATTGGCCAGGCGCTGGCGCTGCGGTTTTCCCGGGCCGGCTACCGCCTGGGGCTGGTGGCCCGCCGCACGCAAGAGCTTAAAGCATGGGCAGATGCCCAAAATTTAAGTGCCAGCAGCTATGAAATATATAGCGCTGACGTGTCAGACACAAACAGCATCGTGGCCGCAGGCCAGGCCTGTGTGGCCGCGCAAGGTGTGCCCGATGTGGTGATTGCCAACGCGGGTATCAGCATGGGCATGGACACGGCCATGCGGGAAGACCTGGACGTGATGCGGCTAACCTTTGCCACCAACAACATCGGCGTGGCCGCAACTTTTCATCCGTTTGTGGATGCCATGACCGAACGTGGCTCGGGCGCGCTGGTGGGCATTGGCAGCGTGGCCGGGATTCGCGGCTTGCCGGGGCATGGCGCGTATTGCGCCAGCAAGTCAGCGCTGATCGCCTACTGCGAAAGCCTGCGCGGAGAGCTCAAACCCGCCGGTATCCAGGTGGTGACAATTTGCCCTGGCTACATCGACACGCCGCTGACGCAGCAAAACCGCTACGCCATGCCGTTTTTAATGCAGCCAGAAGCCTTTGCGGACATTGCCTTGGCAACGATTGAGGCGGGCAACAGCTACCGCGTGATTCCGTGGCAGATGGGCGTGGTTGCCAAGCTGCTGCGTCTGTTGCCCAACCCGCTGTTTGACAAACTGCTGGCTGGGCGAGCGCGCAAGAAGCGCAAAACGCCCGAAGCCTGAAGAGTGACTCAGAATAAAGCGCTATAAAAATAGTAGCTGCTTGCGCCCGTGTTTGTTGGGCCGTCATGCAAAAAGGCTCCAAAACCGAAGTTTCGAAGCCTTTTTTAGCGACTTTTAGTCGAAACTAAAAGTGTTGCTTTGGCATAGGCCGGGGCTAAATTAATAGCCGCCGCGTCCACCACCACCACCTGAACGGCCGCCACCAGCACCGCCGCCGCCGTACGGGCTACGGAAGCCACCGTCGCTGCCGCCGCCGGAGCGACCACCACCACCGCCGCCGTAACCACCACCGCCGCCGCCGCCACCACCGTAGCCACCACCACCACCACCACTGCCGCCGCCGCCGAAGCCGCCGCCACCAGTGCGAGGTGGACGTGCCTCCATCGGACGCGCTTCGTTCACGACAACGCTACGGCCACCCAAAGGCTGGCCGTTCATGCCGGCGATGGCCGCTTGCGCTTCGGCATCGCTGCCCATTTCCACAAAGCCAAAGCCTTTGGAGCGACCGGTGTCGCGTTCCATCATGACTTTAGCGCTGGTAACAGCGCCAAATTGGCCAAAAGATTGTT
>JAYWBS010000230.1:0-10314 GCA_043781295.1 Polaromonas sp. | reverse complement strand
AAAGCCTCGGCCACGCCGCGCATGGTGGGGTGTTTGCGCTCGCCTTTTTTATAGGCATTCAAGGCTGAGACGATGTATTTTTCGCCCTGGCCTGAAATCATGGGGACTTTGTAAACCTCAGGAAAGCTGGCCTGGTAACCCTTGATGCCATGGCAACCAATGCACATGGCATTTTTGGACCCGCCTGCTTTGGCATCGCCCTTGATATCCTGGGCCAGAGCCGCTACCGTCACACATGAGACAGCCACAGAGAAGATCGCAGTTAACAGCTTATTCATTTTGCGCGCACAATTAGAAGAGAATTCAGGTGGAAAATTTTGTATTGCTACCAGCCGTTGATTATATCTGGGCCTGCCAGATGAAGTGCCTGGCACATGCAAACACCACTAAATCTGTATAAATTACATCCCTTTTTCACAAAAACTAAACGCTGCTCATGAAATTTCAAGGCTCTAAAAATTACGTCGCAACACAAGACTTGATGCTCGCCGTCAATGCCTCCGCCACCCTCAAAAAGCCCCTGCTGGTCAAGGGCGAGCCCGGTACCGGCAAAACCATGCTGGCAGAAGAAGTGGCTGAGGCCCTGAGCATGCCGCTGCTGCAATGGCACATCAAGTCCACCACCAAAGCGCAGCAGGGCTTGTATGAATACGATGCGGTGTCGCGCCTGCGGGATTCGCAGCTGTCAACCCTGGACGGGGGTGAAAAGGTCAAGGACATTCACAACTACATCGTCAAGGGTGTGCTGTGGCAGGCCTTTACATCAGATGCACCCGTGGCGCTGCTGATTGATGAAATTGACAAGGCCGACATTGAATTTCCGAACGACCTGCTGCGCGAAATTGACCGCATGGAGTTTTATGTGTACGAAACGCGGGAACTCATCAAGGCCAAGCACCGCCCACTGGTGTTCATCACCTCCAACAATGAAAAAGAGCTACCCGATGCCTTTTTGCGCCGCTGCTTTTTTCATTACATTAAGTTCCCGGACGCGGACACGATGCGGCTGATTGTGGATGTGCATTTCCCGGGTTTGAAAAAAGAGCTGCTGGCTGCCGCCATGAAAACCTTTTACGACGTGCGCAATTTGCCAGGCTTGAAGAAAAAGCCCTCCACCAGTGAGCTACTCGACTGGCTCAAGCTGCTGGTGGCTGAAGACATTCCACTCGAAGCCCTACAAAGCAAAGACGACAAAGTAGCTGTGCCACCTCTGGTAGGTGCGCTGCTAAAAAACGAGCAGGACGTGACGCTGTTTGAAAAGCTGGTGTTCATGCAACGTAACAACCGCTAAAAGGTCAATCCACCATGAGCCAGAAATTAATGCTTGTTGAAGGGCTGTCAGACGCTATCGGCTTTGTCGGTGGCGCATTGCTTGGCTTCTGGGTTGGTCTACTTTTCGGGCTGAATATTTTCGATACAGGCTACAGCAACAGCAGCATTGTAGGCATTGTGCTGGTCGGGCTGGGCGGCGGGCTGGGCCTGCAAGTTGCGCGCCGCTGGAGAGCCCGCACACAAAACAGCCAGGACATTGAAAAATGAGTTCAAAGCTGCTTGAGTCGGTGACGCTCACGGGCCGCAACTGGTGCCTGCTGGAGCCGATGCAGCCACACCATGAAGCCGAGTTGCTGGAAGCCGCCAAAGATGGTGAGCTATGGAACCTCTGGTACACATCAGTCGCTAGCTCAGACGCTGTTCTCGGCTACATGGACGCCGCCATGAAAATGCGTGAAGAACAAGGTGCCATGCCGTTTATCGTGCGCCGAAAAACCGACGGGAAAGTTGTCGGCGCCACCCGCTATTTCAACGTCGATGAAAAAAACAAACGCCTGGAGATTGGCCACACCTGGTACAGTAAAAGCGTGCAGCGCAGTGGCTTGAATACTGAATGCAAGTTCATTCTGTTGAAGCACGCATTTGAAAAGCTGCACTGCATCGCGGTCGAGTTCAGAACCCACTACTTCAACTTTCAAAGCCGCGAAGCAATTGCGCGGCTGGGCGCCAAACAAGACGGTATTTTGCGAAACCACACACTGACCAACAATGGCACGCTGCGCGACACGGTGGTGTTCAGCATCATCCAAAGTGAATGGCCAGCAGTCAAAGCGCATTTGCGGCACCAACTGAACAAGCCTAGAGGCTAAACACATGCTGATTGACTTTTTCTACACACTGCGTTCGGCCAAGCTGCCGGTGTCCGTCAAGGAATACCTGATGCTGCTTGAAGCATTGCAGGCGGGCGTGGTCGGCCCTAAAAGCGGCTCGGACCATAACGACGATGCAGATGAGAGTGCGTACAAGATTGATGACTTTTACTACCTCAGCCGCACCGTGCTGGTGAAAGACGAGAAACACTACGACAAGTTTGACCGCGCCTTTGCCAGCTACTTCAAGGGCGTGGAGATGGTGGCTGACTTCACCAAAGAGATTCCGCTTGAATGGTTGCGTAAAAACCTGGAGCTGGAGCTGAGCCCTGAAGACAAAGCCAAGATTGAAAAGATGGGCTGGGACGAGCTCATGGAAACTTTAAAGAAGCGTTTTGAAGAACAAAAAGAACGCCATGAGGGCGGCAGCAAAATGATTGGCACCGGCGGTACCTCACCCTTCGGTGCGAATGGCTTTAACCCCCAGGGCATACGCATAGGCCAGGAAAAAAGCCGCAACCGCAGCGCGGTGAAAGTCTGGGACCAGCGCGCCTACAAAGACTACGACGATACGCAAGAACTTGGCACGCGCAATATCAAAGTGGCACTGCGCCGCCTGCGCAAGTTTGCGCGGCTGGGCAATGTGGAAGAGCTGGATTTACCAGACACCATCCATTCCACCGCCGCCAATGCGGGTTGGCTGGACATCAAGATGATCCCCGAGCGGCACAACAATGTGAAGGTGCTGCTGCTGATGGACGTGGGTGGCACCATGGACGAGCACATTGGCCGGGTAGAGGAAATGTTTTCAGCAGTGAAGACCGAGTTCAAACACCTGGAGTTCTATTACTTTCACAACTGCGTGTACGACTTCATGTGGAAAAACAACCGTCGCCGCTTCAGTGAAAAGTTTGCCACCTGGGACATCATTCGCAAGTACAACAAAGACTACAAACTGATCTTTGTTGGCGACGCCACCATGAGCCCGTATGAAATTTTGCAGCCCGGCGGCAGCGTGGAATACAACAACGAAGAAGCCGGCGCTGAATGGATGCAGCGGCTGACCAACGCCTTCCCCAAATTCGCGTGGATCAACCCTGAGCCGCAAGGCGTGTGGCAATACCGCCAGTCCATCAGCGTCATGCAGCAGCTCGTCAACCAGCGCATGTACCCGCTGACAATCAAGGGGCTGGAAGAAGCTATGCGGTTGCTTTCAAAATAAGAACTATCAATGAAACTTTTTTATCAACTGCGGCTGGTTCTGGTGGTCTTTTTATTGGCATTTAACGCTTTCGCCAACGCCCAGACACCAAGCCCGCCGCCAGCGCTGGAGATGGTGGTGCTGGGCTCCGGCGGGCCAGGCGCTAGCGGGCGTGCCGGTGCCGGTTATGCACTGCTGCTGGATGGCAAGCCGCGCATTCTGGTCGATGCCGGGCCAGGGACTTTTGCGCGTGTGGGTGAGGCCAGACTGTCGCTTGCCGCAGCAGATATTTTGCTGCTGACCCATCTTCATGTAGACCACGCAGGCGGCCTGCCCGGTCTGGTCAAGGCGCGCGCGGTCAGCACGCGCGGCAAAATCACTTTCAATGTATTTGGCCCTGGCGGCAGCGAAGCGAAAGACGACGATGCGGCCTTTCCTTCAACCACGCGTTTTATGGATCTGCTGTTTGGTGAGCGTGGCGCTTTTGGCTATCTGAAAGATTTTTCAGCACCCATCAGCTTCAAAACCACCGATCTTGAAAGCACACCCAAAGCAGGTGCCATGCCGCGCATGATCGTGAATGAAGATGGCCTCGTCATCAGTGCCATAGCCGGGCATCACCGGGACGCACCAGCGGTCATTTACCGCGTGGACTATAAAGGCAAAAGCATTACCTTCAGTGGAGACATAGACCCGCAAGGGCACGCTGACCTCCTTCGTATTGCCGCAGGCACCCAGTTGCTGGTTTTCAACAGTGTGGTGCTGGACCCGCCGGGTTCACCGCCGGTGCTATACACCCTGCACACTACACCCAAAGATATTGGCCAGATTGCCAAAAGCCTGCGTGCTGGCCAGTTGCTACTCAGTCACCTGTCACCTCCACTGGATCAGGCACGCGAAGCCGTGACCCTTTCCATACGCCAAAACTATTCTGGCCCGATCTTGTTTGCGCAAGATGGCATGCGGCTGCCGCAATAGCGTTTGGCGTATAAGATGATGCGAAAAAACCAAATTGGCGACTGCGTTGCGCGACCTGGTGGTGTACCGCCCACCCTGTAGGCAGGCTAGCCGAAAGCCTGGCCGATGTAGACGCACCAGGTCAAACTGCCAACCTGTCGCTTAAGCCCGACTCTGGCCCCTTGTATGTCATGGATTGGACATCTACAGGGTTCGTCGCTGACGAAGGAAGGACGGATAAACGAACAGATACTTTCGGTGCTGAAGAAATTTCAGCCTTGCGTGTCAGATTCAGCGCAGAGTTTGTGCCATTGCAGTTGCCAGCCAGTAGCTATCCCGTCATTGAAAATAAACACTTTTTTATTTTCAAAATCCAAGTGGACTGACTTCACCCCAAGTTAGCCCGCTTTTCGCAGCACTGTGATCGTACGGTGCTCAGGGTCAACCCGAATCAGGTCGCCGCTTGCGACTTGGTCCAGCGCGTTTGGCTCCCACCCTTCTGTCACGGGCATGCCGGCTAGAACGGCCCCTTGCACCATGACGGGGTTCAATTTGCCAAACACCAGGCCGGCTGGCGCGATGCCCTTGTGCAGCAGGTCAAAGAACGCCCATCCGCCGGCCACACCGCCTTTGGTTGTGGGAATAACAAGGATGCGGCCCTTGATGGATTCACCTTGCACGCTGTGGCCAATCCGGGAAATGATGCCGGTCAGCCGGTCCAGGTCGTAGCGGGGGCTGAACCCCTCGCGCATCACCAGCGCGGGCGCTTCGATCATGGGGCCCCAGGCGCGTTGGACGTGCAGCACGCTGCTCATCGCAGCTCTCCACTACAGGCAATGTCCACGCAAGCCTGCGTTCGGCGCAGCACCGTGTTGAACCGGTGTGCCGTGATCGTGTTGACGAGCTTGCCGGAGTTGGAGACCAGGTTCGTCCAGCCGTTCTCCTCGCGGATCTGCGTCAGACGCTGCAAGATGTAGAAGCAGACGCCCTGCAGCAGGATGACGCCCGCAGCTTCGAGCACAGCCACATAACCCAGCCGCTTGGCATCGCTGTAGATCATGTGGTTGGTGGTGATGACGGCGGTCATGCCGGGCGCGACTTTGCGGCCCTTAAAGCGTGCTGCCATGTCTTGCATCTCGAAGAGCGACAGCTGCGGGCCGGAGAACACCACGATGTTCGCGCCGCCCTCGATATAGTGGTAGGCGTCATAAACGGCCTGGATATCGGCATCCGTCACCGTCAGGGTATGGCTCGGTTGGTTGCCGCCGAATGCGGCTTCACACGTAGGCGCTTCGGGCGTAACGCCGACCATGTGGAACATGGCCATCGACCCGTAGCTCGCGAGTGATGCGCCCAGGTGCTTCAGTTCGTCAGACAGCGGCATGCGGGCGAAGCCGTTGAACACCGGCACGGCAAAGTAGTCCTGGTGCGGGTGACCCACGATTTTGCCTAACGCGCCCCAATCGGCCAGGTCGTTCATGCCGGCCTTCAGCTCCACCAGCAGGGTGCCACGTCGCTTGTCATCCAGGTGGAAGCCATAGGCTGGTGTTCGGCCCGTGATGGCTGCCGCAAAACTGGCCTTGCCAGCTTCGAAATTGGTGCGCGCGCCAAGCACGGAGTTGGCATAAATCACCGTGCCTGTGTCGCCCCAGGCCACATGCTCACCGAGCTTAGGCTGGTACACGGTCTGGTAGGGAATGCAGGTATCGCTGGCCACGATACGCATGCCGTCGTACAGGGACAAAATCTCGCGCTCCTTGCCGATCTCCTGCGCATCTTGCCGCAGCCTCGGCTCGGAGTGGAAGTGCATGCACTGTGCATTGCTGGAAGTGGGCACGACACACTGCGCCTTCTGCATGGACATATCCCGCAACAGACCCAGACCGCCGTCGCCCATGACTTCAATGTCGCCCATCACGTGCACATGGTTGATGCGCACGAAGCGCTCGGCCTCAAAGAAGTTCCCGACTTCGATCTGGAACTGCAGCGCCTCTTGGACTGCGCGCCCCTTTTCGCCGCGCAGCATCGCCTGTTCTTCTATATTGAGTTGCATATCCGTGTCCTTTTACTCACTCTTCATGCCGGCAGCCTTCACCAACGGTGGCCACTTGAGCAAGTCCTGCTCCATGAACTTCGTCAGATCGGAAGGCTGTGCGCTGTTGCGAACTTCCAACCCCACACTGGCGAGCTTCTGCTCGACTTCAGGGTCTTGGGAGACGGCGATGAACTCACGGTAAAGTTTTTGCACGATGTCCTGCGGCAGACCGGCTGGCCCGACCACTGCAAACCACTGGAGCGTGGTGACGCCCGGCAGTGTCTCGCTCACGGTCGGCACGTTGGGCAGTAGCGACGTGCGCTTTTCACCCGTTACCGCCAGTGCCTTGAGCTGGCCGTTGCGCAGGAAGGGCAGCACCGGCGCGAGGCCCAGCACGGCAACCTTCACCTGGCCGCCCACCACATCGGTGATGGCCTGGCCGCCGCCCTTGTACGGCACATGAGAAAGGTTGATGCCCGCCTTGAGCTTGATCATCTCCATGCCCAGGTGCTGCGCCGTGCCCTGGCCAGACGACGCATACGGTTCGCCCGGCTTGGCCTTGGCGTAGTCAATCAGTTCCTTGATCGTGTTGGGTGCGAAGCTGGGGTGGGCCACCACGATATGCGCGCCGGCCGCCAGCATCGTGACCGACGTGAAGTCCTTGATCGGGTCTGTGCCCATCTTCGCCATCAGCGCCGGCGCGATCGTGTTGCTGTCCAGGAAAATGCCCAGCGTGTAGCCGTTGGGCGCAGAACGGCCGATGAAGTCGGTGCCGATCATGCCGCCGCCCCCCGCTTTATTTTCGACGTTGAACGGCGTGCCCAGGCGCGCGGTGAGCTTCTGCGCGTACAGGCGTGCCACCACGTCTGTCACGCCGCCCGGCTGATATGGAACCACGATGGTGACGGGCCGGTTGGGGTACGGCTGCTGCGCTCTGACCGGGATCAGGCTGGTGACGGCAATGGCAATGCCCGTCAAGATGGCGGCGATGACTTTCATGGTTTGTCTCCTGTTTAAGTCTGTTTGGCTGGCTCGGACCTTAGGTCAACAGAGCCTAGCCGGCTGTGGCTGAGTTGAATCTCTTGTCGGTCGGTGTCTCGCCCGGGTAACCCAGGCGCAGTGCCGCCTCGCGTCCGCCAAAGCGTTCAATCAGCGCGTTCTGGTCGTCTTTGGCTTCACGGTCCACGGCTTCCGGGTTGAGCATGGAACGCAAGGTGGCTTCGAATTCCGCCAGTGTCGCCTGATAGGCCGGGTCCGAAGCCAGATCGCGCGTCTCTTGCGGATCAGCCTGCAGGTCAAACAGCTCCGGCGCATAGCCGACGTAATAGTGGTACTTGAAGCGGCCGCGCGTGAGCATGAAGCCCGCGCTAGGCGCGCCCACGGCGTGGTACTCGCTGAAGCCAATCCGGCTGGCATCGTCCGGCTCACCTGCTATGTCAAAGAGCGAGCGGCCGGGCAGACCCCGCTCCGCCTGCGTCAGCGGGATGCCCAGAGCCTCGAGGAATGTCGGGTAGAGATCGGTCAACCCGACATGGGTCTTGCAGACGCCCTGCGGTACGCCGGGGCCCGCGATGATCATCGGAATGCCTGTGGCTTCCCGGTACAGCACGTCCTTGTTCCACAAGCCCCGCGTGCCCAGGTTGTCGCCATGGTCGCTGCTGTAGACGACGCGCGTGCTGTGCGCCAGGCCGGTGCGCTCCAGGACCTCAAGCACCTTGCCGACCTGATGGTCGAGATAGCTGATGAGGCCGAAGTAGCAGGCAATGGCCAGCAGCCTGCGCTCGTCGGAGCCCAGCGTCGCGTCGTGGTCCCAGAAACTGGTCATGCGTTCCACCCAAGGGTGTCGCACATACCCGTCACGCGGCAGCAGTTTGGGCAGGCGCACGTCCTCGCGCAGGTAAGGGTCAAGAAATTCCTGCGGCACCACCAGCGGCATATGCGGTGCCACAAAACCGGCGAACAGCATCCAGGGTTTGTCGTCCGGCGTGCGCGCACGCGCCTCCAGCCACTCGGCGGTGAGCTCGCCAATGCGCATGTCGTAGCGGTTGTAGTTGGAGGTGCCGGGTCCGACCTTGTCGTAGAGGGCGGAGCGCCCTGCCGTCTCTGGCATCGGGTCCCGCACGGAGCCCCACAACTGGCCGACACCGTTGAGGATGTGCATGGGCTCGTGCTGCCGGTCAAAGCCGGTCGGGGATTTTTCGTCCTGGTAGTGCAGCTTGCCAATCGCCTCGACGCGGTGACCCGTCTGCTGCATGCGATGGCCCCAGCTAGGCACGCGGCCCTCGTAGGCAATGGCGTTGTCCCAGTAGCCGATATCGTGCACATAACGGCCCGTGGCCAGGCTGGCGCGCGCCGGCACGCAGACGGGGCACGGCGTCCAGGCGTTGGTGAACCGTGTGCCGCGCGCGGCAAGCTTGTCCAGGTTGGGCGTTTTGACGAAGGGATGGCCAGAGCTGCCCATGTAACGCGGGTCATGCTCATCGGAAAAGATAAAGAGGACGTTGCTGGGCTTCATTCAGGGTTCTCCATGAGGCGCGGCACCAGGCCACGCGCGTGGGTCAGGTCAAAGGCGGCACCACTGTCCAACAGCGCCTTGATTTCGCTTTCGCTCATTTTCCCAATGGTACGCAGGACTTCAACTGTGTCTGCACCCACGTCGCCACCCGCATGCCTCACCTCGCCCGGCGTGCCCGAAAGGCGCGGTGCGGGTGCCGGCATGGCGATGCTGCCCAGCACCGGGTCCGGCGCGTGCGTGATCGTGCCACGCGCCGCAAAATGCGGATCACGAAAGATATCGGCCATGGTGAACACGCGCGATGCGGGAACATCGCGCGCCTGCAGCAACGGCTCCAGCTCATCCAGCACGAAGCCGCTGGTCCATTCGCCGATGATCGCGTCCAGCGCCTCTTGGTGGTGTACGCGGTCCATCGCCCCGACAAAGCGCGGGTCGGCTGCCAGCTCGGGTTGACCCATGACCACAGCCAGACGCTTGAACACCGCATCGCTGGACGCGGCCATCGCAATGTATCCACCGTCTGCTGTTGGAAAAAGATTGTTGGGTGTGCTGCCCGGCAGGCTGGAGCCTGCGCGCATGGCGACGTGCCCGAGTTTCTCGTACGCCGGTACATGGGACTCCATCAGGCTGAACGAGCTTTCATAGAGCGCGGCATCTACGATCTGGCCCTGGCCTGTCTTGCCGCGCGACAGCAGGGCCATGACTGCGCCGAATGCGCCGTAGAGCGCCGTCACCATGTCGGTCACGGGCACCGCCGCCCGCACCGGCGGTCGGTCGGGATAGCCGTTGATGTGCAGCATGCCGCCGACGGCGTCCCCCAAGAATCCGTAGCCGGGCCGCTCACTGTAGGGGCCGCTCTGGCCAAAGCCGCTGATGCGGACCATCACCAGGCCCGGGTTGTCCTGGTGCAGCTGCTCGTACCCGATGCCCCACTTCTCCAGCGTGCCAGGGCGAAAGTTCTCCACCACCACGTCGCACTGGGCGGCCAGCCGGCGCACCACGTTGCGGGCGGCTGGCTTGCGCAGGTCCAGCGCGACCAGCTGCTTGTTGCGCAGAATGCTCGCGGCGTAGAGCGACTTGCCATCGACATGCTTGCCCATGGTGCGCACCGGGTCACCCTCGGGCGGTTCGACCTTGATCACCTCCGCGCCAAAATCGGCAAGCAGCCTGCCGCAAAATGGCCCGGCCACCGTGGAGCCGAGTTCCAGCACGCGATAACCGTTCAATGGGCCGCTCATTGACGAAGCCCCGCATATTCAGCGCCCAGCAGTTGGCGCACCAGGATCAGCTTCATGATGTTGAGGGTTCCACCCGTGAAAAGGAATGAATAGACATCGCGCAGGCGCTGCTCGATGCCGTTGTCGCGCAGGTAACCGTTGGCGCCGAACATTTGCAGGCAATCCTGGATGACTGAGACGCCCGTGGAGATGCCGAACCATTTGGCCATGGCGGCGTCGGCCGTCGC
>JAYWBS010000229.1:0-3426 GCA_043781295.1 Polaromonas sp. | reverse complement strand
CCATCGCGCGGGGCGACAACCCCGCCACCGTGGCGCTGGACAGCAGCCGCTACGCGCTGGACGGGGGCGCGGGTGCCGACCAGATCATTGGCAGCGATGCGCGCGATGTGATCTTTGGCGGGGCCGGGGATGACACGATTGTGGGCGGCGCCGGGGGCGACATCATCATCGCTGATGGCAACGTGGGCGCGGGCCTCAAAGTGGGCAGCCAGCTTGCACCGCTGACCCAGGGCTTCATTGTGGATGGGCCTGCCACGATCATTGGCAACACCGCAACGCTGCGCACCGAGCACACCGGCATCGAACTGGGCCACAGCACCACAGACTCCACCGGGCGGCGCGTGGATTACCTGGCCAGCCCGGGCACGCAATACCTCAACCCGCTGTACAGCGCAGACTTCAGCGCCTTGCAGAACCTCAACGACACCGACATCCGGGGCCAGGGCTACAGCTACGAGGGTACGGCGCTGACGCCTGACCAAAGCCTGGGGCAACACACCAGCTACCTGGGTTCAAGCATTGTGGGCGCGATGACGACCAACAAGGATGAGGGCAATGATGTGATCTATGCCGGGGCCGGGGATGATGTGGTGAATGCCGGCGCCGGCAACGACATTGTGCTGGCGGGCGATGGCAACGACATGGTGGCCGGCTACGAGGGTGATGACCTTATTGAGGGCGGCAACGGCAGTGACGTGCTGGCGGGAGATTCCTTCGGTTTCGGCCCTGGTGCCGGCTATTCATCCACCCCCAACATCAATCTTTACTCAGCCCAGATTTTGGTCCACGGCTATTCGCTGGATACCACCCAACACGGAAAAGACTACATTGATGGCGGCGCCGGTGATGACCAGATTTTTGGCGGTGGTGCGGCCGACTGCATTTCAGGCGACGACGTTGCCGCCAACGGGCTGGCGCCAGAACTTAATGGCAATGATGTTGGTGAAAATACTTTTAACTTAATAGCTTACTATGCAATCCATTCAAGGGCTACAGCTCGATTTGATTGTGAAAAAAGGCATCACAAGAAACGAAAGCGACGGGCACAAGGCAGCCTAATGCGTTCAAGTGTCGAAACCTCACATGAACGCGCCATGCGGCTTGCAGGGCAAAAAGGGCTGGGAAGGCGCATGAATGCTGCATGGTCTATATGGTGTTGCAGCGACCGGGTGGCAGCTGGTGTATCAAAATCCGTGGGAGGTGGTGTAGGAAATGAGGCGCTGCGATGAGCCGTAGAAGCAGACATGTGCTTGGCGCGATAGCAATTATTCTGGTGCTCGCCACAGGCTACGTAATGAAGTTTGGCCTCTACCCGCGTTACTTCGACATTGCATGGGATGAGGAGGTGCAACTGCACGATGGGCGGATGATAGTGGTGCATGTAAAGCGCTTTTATCAACGCAAGGGGCTAATGCTGGAGCGCTATCCCAAGGACCCATATCGCTTGGGAATGGAGTTCAGTTTCGACACTGGCTTGTCGGGAAAACGCTTTACACACCATTTCAAACGAGGCAATTTGAATTTTTTAGATCAAAAAGATGGGAATTGGTACATCGGCTACTACGCTGATATCGGCGATGCTTCCACTGAATTGGGTTCACGCGAACTTTATCCTCATGTGGCAATACTAAAACCCGACGGTACGGTTTTGAAGCCCAAGGCTTGGAATGAGGTACCACGCGAAATAAATGAAGTAAACATCATGCCGTCAACTCCTGATGAGGCGGCTATATCGAAGTTCAACGGGACAAGGTTGACATTGCAAACAAAGCAGCAACATTGGACGGCATATCCCACGGGGGCCGGCGAACATACTATTCAACGCATCACACCTCAACTTATCAATCAAGGAAAAACGAAGTGACAATCCAATCTGAAATGGCTCTGATGGCTGCTGGTTCTTACTGGGACATCCGCGACGCGAACGCAGCAGATCCAAACAAATCCAACCGCGCGCCCCTCCCCCAAGGCTGGCAAGTCCTAACCCAATACGACACCTCCGGCTCCGGCCCAAACGCCAATTTACTCAGTGGTTTCAGCGCCCGCGTCTACAAAGGTCCAGGTGGTCAGATCGTCATTTCCTACGCGGGCACGGAAATTGGCTCCTCTGCGCTTGGCACCGCTGCTGATTTCTTGAGCGGCAACATTCCATTGGCCGCTGGCTCAGCAAGCAGCCAAGCCCTGGCCGCTGCCCAACTCTACCAACAAGTCAAAGCAGAACAAAGCGGCAACATCACTTTCACTGGTCACAGCTTGGGCGGTGGCTTGGCCAGCGTGATGGCAGTTTGGTTCAATCGGCCTGCTTATGTGTTTGCTCCGGCACCGTTTCAAAACTCGGCGGATGCCACGCAAGCCACCACGTTGCCAGACATTTTGTCCCTTAACCGCGCGTTGCCCAATGTGCGTTTTCAGCTAGGCAGCATGGCTGACCTAGCCCTGCTCAACTACAACCCGGCAACCGACTTCGCCTCGCGCGAGGCCAATGTGAAGGCCTACGCGGTCAAGGGCGAACTGCTGGAAGCCCTTCTGGGTGGCCTGAACTGGATTGAAGGCTCCAGCACCCCGCTTTACAACAACCCCGTTAACGCATTGGACAAAGGCGACAAACACAGCATCGACCTGCACGTTGCCGCACTGATTACGCCCAACTTTGAAACCCAAGCCAACAAGCTGCCTACAGCTTTGCAGCGCTTGTATGACGACCAACTATATGGCTACAAAGTCACAAGCAATCAGCAAAACATCATGCTCAAGCTGATTCGCAACGAAGTAGGCGTCCGTGATGACACTGGCACCACGGTACTGCTGGCCGCCAACGGCATGCTCACCCACTTCTCGGAAGACCTGCAAAAGCTGGGCACCAACATTACAGGCCTGACCACGAAAGCCCAGGATGCCATCATCGCCCAAAGCATCGAGTGGTACTACTGGCAAGGCACTGGCTACGCAGGCCAGAACTTCTTCATCAACAACGCCCAGGCGGGCCTGCTGCAATACACGTCCGCAGTTGGCGCAGCCCTGCCCGGCGCATTGAACAAAGCCACCACCTACGCCCAGCAATGGCTCAGCGATGTCTACACTGCCAATGGCGGCACTGTGGGCACTACCTTCCCGCCGTTCGGCACCCTGCACGACCAATGGAACGTCGCCACCAGTGCCACAGGCGTCACCGCCACCGCACGTGATGCCAACAAGAACCAGATTTTCATAGGCGGGACGGGAGCAGACACGTTCACTGCGGGCAACGCTGGCGACGTCATTCTGGGCGGTGACGGAGCCGACACCCTGAACAGCGGTGCCGGGTTCGACCTTCTGTATGGCGGCACTGGCTTCGACACCTACCAGTTCGACGGCGCGTTCGGCAACGACACCCTCCTGGACGCTGACGGCAGCGGCCAGATCAAACTAGGCAGCACTATCCTGACC
>JAYWBS010000228.1:0-10332 GCA_043781295.1 Polaromonas sp. | reverse complement strand
TGCATTCTCTGAATACCTACGCGCGGCACGCGGAGCTTGAGCCGCAGCGCTTAAACGAGCTTGACGAACGCCTGGCGCTTTGGGTCAGCCTCGCACGGCGCTACAAGCGCCAGCCTGCCGATCTGCCCGACCTGCTGGCTGCGTGGCGGACTGAACTGCAAAGGCTTGACGAGGCCGCTGACCTGGCCGCGCTCGAGCAGGTCGAAAAGCACGCTCAGGCCACATATCTTCAGGAGGCAAAAGCTGTTTCCCGACTCAGGGTCAAGGCAGCCCCGGCTCTGGCAAAAGCCATCACGCAAGCGATGCAAGGCCTGGGCATGCAAGGCGGTAAATTTGACGTAACCCTCACCACACTGGAGCAGCCTGCGCAGTACGGGCTGGAGCAAGCCGAGTTTTTAGTCGCTGGTCACAGCGGCACCACACCGCGCCCGGTGGGTAAGGTGGCTTCAGGTGGTGAGCTGTCGCGTATTGCCCTGGCCATAGCGGTCACTACCAGCCAGTTGGGTGAGGCGCAAACATTGATATTTGACGAGGTTGATTCTGGCGTGGGCGGGGCCGTAGCAGAGACGGTAGGCAGGCTCATGAAGCAGCTTGGCAAAGATCGCCAGGTGTTGGCGGTGACACATCTGCCGCAGGTGGCGGCGTGTTCTGACCAGCATCTGGTTGTTGCGAAGCAGACTGAAAAAGGCAAGACGTTCAGCACCGTGGACGCCGTCGCTGGCGAAGCACGCGTCGCCGAGATTGCCCGCATGCTAGGCGGGGAGAAGCTGTCCAGTACAACACTTGCGCATGCCAAGGAAATGCTGGGCCAATGAACACGCAGCCAGAAATGCCCCTTGAAATGGTGCTGATCACTGGCATGTCGGGCTCGGGCAAGTCAGTGGCCCTGCACGCGCTTGAAGACGCTGGTTATTACTGCGTTGATAACCTGCCGCCTGAACTCCTGATCTCTTTTGTGGCCCTTGAGCGCCAGCACGGAGCGCGCAAAGTAGCTATCGCCATGGATGTGCGCAGCGCGACTTCACTGCCTCTGGTGCCTAAACAACTGGCGCAGTTGCGCAAGCAAGGCGTGGCCATGCAATCGCTGTTTCTGGATGCCAGCACCGAAACACTGCTCAGGCGGTTTTCAGAAACGCGCCGCTTGCACCCGTTGTCGCGGATGGATGCGTCAGACCAACATCGCGCACTGGTCGATGCCATAGAACTTGAACGCGAGCTGCTGGGGGACATGCGCGAACAAGCCCACGTGCTGGACACCAGCATGATTCGTTCATCACAGCTACAGGGCTATGTGAAGTCGCTGATTTCGGCACCCACCACGCAGTTGACACTGGTTTTTGAGTCGTTTGCATTCAAACGTGGTGTGCCGCTGGACGCAGACTATGTTTTTGACGTGCGCATGCTGCCCAACCCGCATTATGAATCGGGCCTGCGGGACCTGACGGGCAAGGATGAGGCTGTTGCCACCTACCTGCGTACGCACTCTGAAGTCGATGACATGTTCAAGGATATTGAAAAATTCATCGGCCACTGGCTTCAGGCCCTGATCAGGGACCATCGCAGCTATGTCACGGTGGCTATTGGCTGTACCGGCGGTCAGCACCGCTCTGTGTATCTGGTGGAAGCACTGGCACTGGCCTTCGGGCAACGCTGGCAAACGCTCAAGCGCCACCGCGAGCTTGACGCTTCCCGCTGACAACATCGCCCACAGGCTCGTTTTCCAGCAGCTTGCGGATGGGCGCAGGTAAACCCAACGCTTGCCACGCGTCTGGCAAAAACCAGTTGCCAGATACAGATACGCCCCCATGGGTTGAAGGTATTTTTTGATAGGCAGAAAAGCCTGCAATAACCGGGCTTAAATACATGTCCTTGTGAGTCAGCACATGCTTGAAGGACAGCAGATGCTGTATCCGCGACCGATTGTGCCCAGGCAAAAATGCCAGCAATGCCTCTTCACTGTCAAAAACTGGCAAGCAGTAAAGCCCGCCCCAAATCCCCGACTCCGGTCTGCGTTCAAGCCAGATGGAACCATCGGGTCTTTGCGCCCACAACAAATGCAATGACTCTAAGCTGCGCTTTAATTTTTTAGTTTTAACGGGGTACTTTTCAGACTCACCTTCAGCAAAACCTTGACAAATTTCTTGAACCGGGCAAATCAAGCATTGCGGCTTGCGTGTGGTGCAAAGTGTTGCCCCCAAATCCATCACGCCCTGGGTATAGCGCGGCATGGTGTTGGTCAAGTCTTTGCTGGGTAGAAGGTCGTTGGCAATTGTCCAGAGCTGTCGTTCGTTTTTACTGGAAGCAAGATCCCCAGAAAAAGCCAGCACACGGGTGAGCACACGCTTGACATTGCCATCGAGAATTGCCACGCGCTCTGAAAAGCAAAACGAAGCGATCGCAGCAGCTGTAGACGGCCCAATACCGGGCAAGGTTTGCAGCAGCTCAGCGGAGCGCGGAAACTGCCCACCATGCAGTTCCACCACGGCCTGGGCACAGCGATGCAGGTTGCGTGCGCGGCTGTAGTAGCCCAAGCCACTCCATAGCGCCAGCACGTCATCTTGCTTGGCAGCTGCAAGATCGGCTACGGTAGGAAAGCGCTGCAAAAACCGGGCAAAGTAGTCAAGGACTGTGCTCACCTGCGTCTGCTGCAGCATGATTTCAGACAACCACACAAGGTAAGGGTCGCGCGTGTTTTGCCACGGCAAGCTGTTGCGCCCGTGTACTTTTTGCCACCGCACAATCGCTTTGGCAAACTGGCCTGAACGCTCGGAAGTCAAAGCAACAAAGTCACAAGTCAAAAATCAAAAAAAACTAAGCCGCCTCGCCTATCAAAACGTCCAGCACGGTGTCCGGCGCATCCTGTTGCACTGCCGTTGCGGGGGTATGCGCCAAATGCGATGTCAGCTCCGTCAGCTTGTTGTCCAGCGCGTTAAGGGCTACTTCCTGCACATTAATCTCGCCAATGCGCTCATCCAGGCCAGAGGCTGCGCTCTGGATGCGCTCAATGGCTTCAATTCGGCGACCAAAGTTGCGACGCCGCTCGCGCAACTGCGCATCCAGCTGCGATGCTGCTGATTTGTTCCAGAGTTCAACCTCGCCAAGGGCTGACTCGTACACCACACGCAAACGCGTTGACAGCGCACGCACCAGCCGCTCCGAAAAATCAGGCCGGGTCAGCTTGAGAACATTGCTGACACCCAGGTATTGCAGATGGCTGCGCTCAATCAGATCGAGATCGTTTTCAAAGCGTATTAGCTCAGGCGCTTTGGGTGCCTGAAGCGAGAAACCAAACTCCGCGTTTAGCTGCTTGAACGATGACATCAGCATGGTGTGAATTTCGCCGCTGGTGACCTGCGACTTTTGCAGCGCATCGCGCAGCCGTGAAAAAGTTTGTCCATAGGCTTTCTTGACACCAAACTTGATTCCAGGCTGCTTGAGCGCTGCGGTCAGCTCGGCCAGCTCACCCTTCAGGGTCGGCGTGCCGAGCAGGTTGAAGACTTCGCGCAACAGCTTGAGATGCACCGAGCGTACGGCATGTATTTTGGCGCCACTGGTATCAAACTCCGTCTGCTCCTGCTCAATGCGCGAGCGCATGTGCTTGATGACGGAGGCATTTTTACCCCTCAGGCCACGCAACTCGTCCATCTGCTCTGCCAGGTCCCGGCGACGAATATGAATCGCCCGACCCGCCTCGGTACGGAGCTCGCCGATCCCGCCAGAAACTGCGGCGCGCAGTATTTTTTGCCGCTGGCCCATCACGCCCTCAGCCAGAGCAAGCTCCAGATTTGGCAAGCAACTGGCGCGTAGCAACGCGTCATCGCGGGTAACTTTTGCAACCAGTCCTTTTTGCGCCGACACGGGTATTACCTGCGCTACCGGCAAGCCCAGTATTTCCGCAGAGCTGGTACGCTGACGTTCGATCTGGCTTTGCACCTGCTCAGGTGAACTTAGCGCATCCCACAGTGTGTCAATTTTATTAAGCACCACCAGACGTGAAACGACGTTTTCGTCCCCGGTAATGAGGTGCTCGCGCCAGATGGCCAGGTCTGATTTGGTCACGCCTGTATCGGCGGCCAGAATGAAAACCACGGCATGCGCCTGGGGAATCAGACTGACTGTCAGTTCGGGCTCGGCACCGATGGCGTTCAGGCCTGGCGTGTCGAGGATGACCAGCCCTTGCCGCAACAAGGGATGCGCGATGTTGATCAGCGCGTGGCGCCACTTAGGCACCTCGATCAACCCGTCCGGTCCCACCAGCGGGTTATCGTCAATGTTCTCGTCATGCCAAAAGCCCAGAGCCCGCGCATCGTCCTTGGTCACATGACGGACTTCGGCGACTTTTCCGAGTGCCTGCGCCAGTTGCGCCGGGTCATTGACGTCCAGGTCAACGCGCGTCCATTTCTCGGGCACCGCACGCCACTCCATCAGCGCCTGCGGCTGCAAGCGGGTCTCAATTGGCAGCAAGCGAAGGCATGGCGGTACGTCGGCGTCATAGCCAAGCTCTGTCGGGCACATGGTGGTGCGCCCAGCGCTCGCTGGCATGATGCGCCTGCCATAGCCCGCAAAAAAGATGGCATTGATCAGCTCGGACTTGCCGCGCGAGAACTCGGCCACAAACGCCACCATGACCTTGTCAGAGCGGACTTGTGATTCAAGCCTGCGCAGGCGCTCCTCGACGGCTGCGTCCAGCAGATCATGGTCTTTCATCCATTCAGAAAGCAGCTTGAGCCGCAGCGCGAACTCGCGCCGCCATGCGCCGTGCTGATCGAATTGTTCGTTAAAAGACATGGTTCTTGGTCGTTAGGGTTGATCAATATAGCATCGCTGTGCGCAAAGAGCTATTAAACGCGCAAGCATCGTCAAGGCTTCTGGCAATTAGCACAATAAAAAGTCGATCTTTGCCCTTGACGCAAACTTTTGACAGGTGTTGCGCAAACCCGGCACGGCATGCCCGCGCGGTCATAAACCATGGCCTCCAGCTGAAAGTAGCCCGAGTCACCGTTAGCATTGGAAAAGTCTTTCAACGTGCTGCCGCCCTTGATCACCGCTTGCGTCAATACCTGCCGAATCGCCTGGTGGAGTAAAAAAGCTCTGGCTTTACTCAAGCGGCCAGCCCGCGTGGTGGGCCTGATACCTGCAAGAAACAGGGTCTCGGATGCATAAATATTCCCGACACCCACCACAATTTCTCCTGCCAGAAGCAGCTGTTTTATGGCTGCTTTTTTAAGCTTTAGTGCTTTGTAAAAGGCCAATGCATCAAACGCATCGCTCAAAGGCTCTACCCCCAAGCGGCCCAAAAGCTTGCGTGCGGCGGCATGCGCCTCGTTGGGGGCGTAAACCACGGCGCCAAAGCGGCGCGGGTCATGCAGGCGCAGGGTGCCGAGGCTGGTCACCATCTCAAAGTGGTCATGCTTGCCCGGCGCTGGCAGCCCACGGCCAAAGCTGATGCTGCCCGACATGCCCAAATGGACCAGCAGCAAACCCGAACTCAAATCGATCAACAGGTATTTGCCCCGCCTTCGAACGCCAAGTACCTGCTGGCCATGCAAAAAATCGGCATCACAGCCCAGCGGCCACCTCAGCGGCTTGCCCATGTGTACTGCTTCAATGCGGGCGGTCGTAATTCGGTCAGCAAAGCTCAGGCGGGTGACTTCAACTTCAGGGAGTTCGGGCATAGGTATCTCGATAAATTCATGCACCTGGCAAATACCTGGCACTTACCAGGCATTTGTACGCGGCATAGTGGCTTCAATTATCATGTTTGAATGAAGAAAAAACTTATCTGGGCTTTTTTTGGTTTGTGCGTTACAGCCCCGCTGCTTGTGGCCCAAACACCGGCCCCAGCAGTCCCTGAGCCGCCCGATGTTTCCGCCTTGACTGGCGCGCTGTTTTACCAACTCCTGGTCGGTGAAATCACGGCACAAGAGGGCGAACCCGGCGCTGGTTATGCACTGATTCTGGACGCTGCACGCAAAACCAACGATGCCCAGCTGTACCAGCGCGCCACTGAAATCGCGCTTCAGTCCCGCTCCGGGGATGCCGCCTTGCAAGCGGCGCAGGCATGGCAGCAAGCCCAGCCCACGACGCGTGACCCGAACCGCTATGTTCTGCAAATATTGATTGCATTGAACCGCGTCGCAGAAACGGTAACGTCTCTTAAAACCGGGGTTGCGCTGGCCCCGCTGGCAGAGCGTTCATTGGCCATTTCCGCCATTCCCAGGGCCTACGCGCGCGTCAGCGATAAAAAGCTGGCCAGCAGCGTGGTCGAGGAAGCGCTGGCCGCCTATCTGGCCAACCCCACCACGGCGGGCGCTGCCTGGACCACGGTGGGGCGCATGCGGCTGGCGGCTGGCGATACCGCCGGCGCGCTGGATGCCGCAAAAAAGGGGCACGCCCTTGACCCGCAATACGAAGGGCCCGTGCTGGTTGCGCTGGAACTGATGGATACCAAGCTGCCTGATGCCGAGGTTTTGGTCAAGCAATACCTGGCAAACAACGGCAAAGCCATTCCCGAAATTCGACTGGGTTACGCGCGCGCCATGCTGGACGCGCAACGCTATGGAGAAGCAGCGGCGCAACTGCAAATCGCAGTCCGTGATAAACCCGACTTTGCACAGGCCTGGCTGGTGCTAGGTGCCCTGCAATTGCAGGACAACCAGTTGGCGCTGGCGCAAACCTCATTTGAACGCTATGTGAGCTTGAACCAGATGGCGCAACAAAAATCTGAAAAAGCTGAAGACGCCGAGTTGGACCGTGGCCTGGCGCAGGCTTACCTGTCGCTGGCGCAAATTGCCGAAAAACGCAAAGACTTTGCAGCAGCCGAGGCTTGGATCAACAAAATTGAAAACGCCGAAGACCTGATGCAGGCGCAAACCCGCCGCGCATCCATCCTGGCCAGCCAAGGCAAATTAGCTGAAGGGCGCCAGCTTATTCGCAGCCTGCCAGAGCGCAATCCAGGAGATGCGCGCCTGAAACTGGTGGCTGAAATCGGGCTGCTGCGCGACCTCAAGCAATACCAGATGGCCTACGACCTGCTGGGCGAAACGATTGCAAGATTCCCCAATGAGACTGACCTGGTTTATGACCAGGCCATGATGGCCGAGAAACTTGGGCGACTGGCCGACATGGAGCGCCTGATCAGGCGTGTGATTGAGATCAAGCCGGATTACCACAACGCCTACAACGCTCTGGGTTACTCGTTTGCGGACCGCAATGTGCGCCTGCCAGAGGCCAGAGAGCTCATCAAAAAAGCGCTTGAATACGTGCCCGCTGACCCGTTCATTCAAGACAGCTTGGGTTGGGTGGAATTTCGCCTGGGCAACCAGACTGAGGCGGTCAAAATTTTTGCGCTCGCCTTCAAGGCCAAACCCGATGCCGAAATTGCAGCCCACTATGGCGAAGTGCTCTGGAGCATGGGCCAGCGCGACAGGGCGATAGCCATTTGGCGAGAGGGCCAATTGCTGAACCCTGAAAATGAAACGCTGATAGAAACCCTCAAGCGCTTCAAGGTCAAGCCCTGAGCCGCACCATGCGACATCGTTGGTTGCGATTCAGCACGCTGATTGCTACTCTTTTAATAGCTGCTTGCGCCCATAAACAGGGGTATACAGGCATAAATGATACCCAAAATGAGACGAAAAACAGCTTTTGGGCAGGCCGTATCAGCTTGCAGGTGCAAAGTGAGCCTGTGCAGGCTTTTTTCGCGGGTTTTGAGCTTAAAGGGCAGGCAGAAAGTGGCAAGCTGACGCTAATCAGCCCCTTGGGAAGCATTTTGGCGGTGATGCGCTGGTCCCCAGGCGAGACGGTACTGGAGCAAGGCGGCAGTATCAAACGCTTTGCCTCAAAAGATGAGTTGCTGGCGCAGACCACAGGCGCGGCAGTCCCGGTTTCAGCGCTGTTTGACTGGCTGGCAGGTGTCAACACCAGCGCCCCCGGCTGGACGGCAGACCTGTCACAGCACGCGGGCGGACGCATCAGCGCCAAAAGAAGCGACCCCGCCCCACAAGCTGACTTGCGCATCGTGCTGGACAAGTAGCCATGAAAGCCAACAAATGAAGGCGATTTATGACGTTCCCGCCCCAGCCAAGCTGAATTTGTTTTTGCATATCACTGGGCAAAGGCCTGACGGCTACCACCTGATCCAGTCCGTTTTCATGCTGATTGACTGGTGTGACACCCTGCATTTTGAGCTGCGCCAAGACGGGCAAATCAGCCGCAGCGACGTGCCTGGCGACATAGCCGAGCCTCTGCCGCTTGAAGACCTCACCCTGCGCGCCGCGCGGGCTTTGCAGCAGGCTTGCGGTACGTCGCTGGGCGTGCACATCAGCCTTGAAAAACGCATTCCTTCGCAGGCTGGTATGGGCGGTGGATCATCAGACGCAGCCAGTTGCCTGCTGGCATTGCAACGCCTGTGGGGCGTCAAGCTGCCGCACAGCGAGCTGCTGGCTATTGCCTTGCGCCTGGGCGCTGACGTGCCGTTTTTTCTGTCTGGTGGGCATGCCTGGGTTGAAGGGGTGGGCGAACGCATCACACCCATGACTCTGCCCGCTGCTGATTTTTTGGTCATCAAACCAGCGCAAGGTCTGTCTACGCAGGCGATTTTCAGCGCACCAACCCTCAAACGTGACTCTGAAACTGCTACAATCTTAGGCTTTGCTGCAAATGCTTATGGCCCGATTTTTGAATTTGGCCGCAACGACCTGCAGCCGGTTGCTTTAGAGATTTGCCCGCAAATTGCCCAGTCACTCGATTGGTTGTCTGCCAAGCAGCTTAAAGGGCGCATGACTGGCTCGGGAAGTGCAGTATTTGCACATATGCCGCATGAGACAGATTTTTCCAGTCATCCGGGTGACTGGAAAGTTCGCAAGTGCAGCAGTTTGCAAGCGCATCCTTTGGCAGGTTGGTAACAACCCAAAAAAATCGCTTCAAACAATGGTTATGGGTTTGCTAACAAGTGTAAAAACTTTAAGCTGTCCCGTGTAGGGGTGTCGCCAAGTTGGTTAAGGCACCGGATTTTGATTCCGGCATTCGCAGGTTCGACTCCTTCCACCCCTGCCAAAATATCGTACAGGCTCATGCAAGGCATGAGCCTGTACCGTTTGGGTTAGCTTTTTTTCATCAACTTCAGCCACGCCAATGTCGTTACTAGCTGGGCCCCACATGCAAACGCTACACCAAACGCATTCCGAGTTCATGCTTTTCACTGGCAATGCCAACCCGAGCATGGCCCTGGAGATTGCGCAACATTTGGGCATATCGCTGGGTGCAGCCCATGTGGGCCGTTTCTCAGACGGTGAAGTCACGGTTGAAATCCAGCAAAACGTGCGGGCACGGGACGTGTTTGTGGTGCAGTCCACTTGCGCACCCACCAATGAAAATCTGATGGAACTGCTCATCATGGTGGATGCCCTCAAGCGCGCATCGGCAGAGCGTATTTCCGCCGTCATCCCCTACTTTGGCTACGCCCGTCAAGACCGCCGCCCACGTTCAGCCCGTGTACCCATCACCGCCAAAATGGTCGCCAACATGTTGCAAGCTGTCGGCGTGTCGCGCGTCCTCACGATGGACTTGCACGCCGACCAGATTCAGGGCTTTTTTGATATTCCGGTTGACAACATTTACGCTTCGCCCGTGCTGCTGGGCGACTTGCGGCAAAAAAATTACCAGGACCTGATGGTCGTGTCGCCTGACGTGGGCGGCGTGGTTCGCGCACGCGCATTGGCCAAGCAACTGGGCTGCGACATGGCCATCATCGACAAACGCCGCCCCAAGGCCAATGTGTCTGAAGTGATGCACGTGATCGGTGACATTGAAGGCCGCAACTGCGTCATCATGGACGACATGATCGATACCGCAGGCACGCTGGTCAAGGCCGCAGAGGTGCTGAAAGAGCGCGGCGCCAAAAAAGTTTACGCGTACTGCACGCACCCGATTTTTTCGGGCCCGGCAATTGACCGCATCACCCAGGGTGACGCGCTCGATGAAGTCGTGATCACCAACACCATTCCGCTCAGCGACAACGCGCTGGCATGCAAAAAAATACGCCAACTCTCCGTGGCACCGCTGATCGCTGAAACCATTCAGCGTATTGCCAAGGGAGATTCGGTCATGAGTTTGTTTTCAGATCAGGACCAACCGGTTTTAATTTAAAGCAAAAGGTGGCTGCAAGACCATTTCCGGTCATGCAGCTTTTTATGTCGGGGTGTGACTGGTCGCGGTTCACCCTTTTAAGGAGTAGTTTATGAAATTCGTCGCTTTTGAGCGCGCCAAGCAGGGCACGGGTGCGAGCCGCCGTCTCCGCATCACCGGTCGCACGCCCGGTATCGTTTACGG
>JAYWBS010000227.1:0-10345 GCA_043781295.1 Polaromonas sp. | reverse complement strand
GGTATAGGTGTTTTGCAGACCTGAATTTGTAGCCTCTGTTCCTAAAGGCGCTGCTGCTGAAAAGTCACCATTGCTCAATAAATTAGTCAGCGACTCCGTTGTTCCGGCTGGGCAAAAAGATGGCGTACTCACAACGGTGCTGTTGGCAGCAGTGACGGCATCGACATCAATCGCAACAGTAAAGGTAGGTGTGATCAGCGTTGTATCGACAGCGGGTGTAATGGTCGCGGTATTGGTGACAAAGTTGCCCGCCGTTTGCGTGACCTGGGCATTGACGGTAAAAGTCAGGCTGGTGGTTGGCGGAAAGGTAATGATTTGCACCCCCGCCTCCAGGCTGGCCACACTCAGCGTTGCGGGGCACACGGCGGTTGGCGGCCCGGCCGAAGCCGCACAGGTCACACTGAGTTTGTTCAAGCCAGCAGAAGCCGGGTCTTGTATGACGGAATAGTTGGCCGGGTAAGGCCCGTTGTTGGCCACGGTGATGACATACGACGTGACGCCGCCAGTTGGAATGGAGGTGATGTTGTCGGTCTTGGTGATGCGAAGGTCTGCCTTGCGAACGCCTGAAATCGGGCAAGACGTGCCGTCTGTTGGGCTAACGCCCGATGTCACATCAAATGGGGCAAGCCCAATAAACGCAACGGCAGCGGTAGGATTTGGCGAGGGCGTACCCGTTTGCGGGTTGATGATTTCCGAAAAAACATTATTGTTGTTGTCAAAAACATAAAATCTACCGGCAAAAGCGTCATAAAACGCAGACCCGACTGCCCCTACGGTGGTGGTGCCCGTAGACCCGGGGGCCAAGGCCTGAACATCGACCATGGCCGTACCCAGCGCCGGGTTGCTCGAGTTAGGCTGTAGGGTAATACGGTAGGCATTCGTGCCGGTTGCACCCAGCAAGAAACCAGCAGGGCCACCTGCGCCGTTAAAGTCAAAATCACCCATATTAATCACCGCTGTGGGCGTCAAGTTGTATTGATGCGCAACCTGTGCACCACCACCCGTGCTAATGGGCACGGTGTCAACCCGGAAAATCGCTGTCGGTGTAATGTTGCCTCCGCCTTGCCCGGCAAAATAGTAACGGCCTGCGGCATCAAACACGCCAGCAGTGGGTGTGAACGTTAATGGAATAGCAATACCACCGGGCAAGGGGTTGGTGATGGCACCCAGATCTTGATAGCCCGTTGAACCAAGGCGAAATAAATTAGCGCCTACATTTCCCACCGCATTTAGGCCGTATAAATAGTTATCTACGGCGTTGTAACCCATCGAGTTGATTAGCGTGCCCTGGTTGGCGGCATACACAGCGGTGGGTGTGGCTGTGGCGCTAATGCTGGTGAACTTGACGATTTGCGAAACACCAGTTTTATTTTTGACCTGGTAGAACACCACGTCACAGTTGAACGGCGAGCCTTGTGCCGCAGCCTGTGGGGCTGCCAGCAGCAGCGCCATAAAAAGTGTCCCCAGCGCGCCCAGGCCGTTGCACAGAAACTGGCAAAGGAAGGCGCTAAGTTTGTTACCCATCAACGACCTGGTTTTAATTACTTATGGCTCAACTTAAAAAGTCATTTGATCACAGTGTCAAGTCAGCGCAGTTATTACCTCGGACGGCGCCTGCACCAGCTCAATCAATACACCCTCGCCAGCAATCGGAAACTTGTCATTGGCTTTGGGGTGCATGAAGCAAATGTCAAACCCCGCAGCACCCTTGCGAATGCCGCCTGGCGCAAAGCGTACACCCTGCGCTGTCAGCCATTCAACCGCCTTGGGCAGATCGTCTATCCACAGCCCCACATGGTTAAGCGGTGTGGTGTGTACAGCTGGTTTTTTATCGATGTCGATCGGCTGCATCAAGTCAACCTCAACCTTGAAAGGCCCGCTGCCAATGGCGCAAATGTCTTCGTCAACGTTTTCACGTTCGCTGACAAAATTGCCCGTCACTTCAAGCCCCAGCATGTCCACCCACAGCTTACGCAGGCGGTCTTTGCGGGGCGCGCCAATGGCGATTTGCTGGATGCCCAGGACTTTGAAAGGCCTCTCCTGAGCTTGCCCCAGAGGGCGGGTCATATGCTGGCTTGGTGTTTGCGTCCAGCCAGAAACGTCACGCCGTGCGGTACAGCACTTTCATGGTGCGGCGTTTGCGCGGGCAAGCGAAAAATATCGCCCGCAGCATAGGTGGTGGACACGCCATTGACAAGCAACGTGTAGTCGCCCTTGGTGATGAGTGCCCAGGCCTCATACGGGTGCTGGTGCTCACCCATGGCGTAACCCACAGGTTTTTCAACCAGGATGATTTCGTCGAAGTTCTCGGCTTTTAGTTGGGCTTCAAAATCTTGTGGGTTCATTTAGAACCTTTCTTGGTTGGTTTGATGGACGGACTAACAGATGGACGAAGGGACGGTTTGGCTTTAAATATAACCCCCGGCAGGTCTTTGAGATCTACGTCTTGCGTGTACAGCTTGGCCTGATGCGTTTGCGCGGTTTGCCAGATGATGGCATCAGCCATGGCAAGCTTGTGGAGTTGTGAGGCCATAGCAGCTTGACGCATGACCGCCAAGTTACCACCAGACATATGACCTTTTTCTAAAAACGACACCCCCTTGGCCTCCCCAGCATCGCCGTAAAGTTGCCTCAAGCGCTTGCAGACCTCATAAACAACTAGATGTGGCACGATCAATTGCTGCGTGTTTTCAATCGCTGGTGCAAAGAAGTCTGCATTCGCGCCGTTACCGAAATACTCCAGCCATCCGCAAGAATCGACGACGTTCATTTGCGCTCACTGACAGGCACCCAAAACGGCTCAGCAAGTGCATCGCAACCGCCTGGCCAAGTTGGCCCCTCAGGGTCGTTGGGAACAGTCGAATCAATACCGGGAAACATGCCGCGAGCAGCACTCATGGGAAGCTCAGGCACGACTTCTATCTTGCCATTTACCGCACGCACCTGCATCTGCTGACCTGGCAACAAGTTAAACAACTTACGAACGTCTTTAGGTATAACAATTTGGAATTTAGGAGAAAGAGCTACTGAAGACATATTTAGCCTTTAAGTTAAACGATATTCTATATCGTACAACTTTCCCCCCTTTATGCAAATTCAACAATCGGCTGATCCACGGTCAGAGATTCACCTTTGGCGGCCAGCACCTTGCCGACCACACCATCAGCTACGGCAAACAGCACATTTTCCATCTTCATGGCTTCAATCACTGCTACACGCTCGCCGGCCTGCACCTTTTGTCCCACCTGCACAGCGACATCAACCAGCAAACCGGGCATGGGCGATAGCACGTAGCGGCTCATGTCGGGTGGCGCTTTGTAGGGCATCAGCGCATGCAGGGCGGCGGCGCGTGGGCTCAAGACCAGCGCGTCGAGCCGTGTGCCGTTGTGGTCAACGCGAATAGCCAACGGATTTTTGCCAACGCCGCGCTCGACTTGCGCGGTGAACGGTTTGCCGTTAGCCGTACCGCGGATACGCGCACCGCCCAGGTGCCAGTTGCTACATATTTCGTAGCTGCTTGCGCCCGTATCTATTCGGCTAGAGCCCGATCCAGCCTCAAAATCAGCCACCAAAACGCTCTTTTGGGTGTTTTTGCCCTCTGCGCCAAGCTGAATCACGACAAACTCTTCACCCACCGTGACGCCGTGGCCCGGTAACTGGCCACTGATGCCCGCTGCGCGGCCCAGCAAGCGGCGGTTTACGTACGCGGCGAGTGCGACCAGGAAGTCGGGGTCATCATGCGGCACGTCTTCAGCATGGAAGCCCTTGCCATAGTTCTCGGCAATGAAGCCTGTATTGAAGTCACCCGCCACAAAGCTGGGGTGTGCCAGCAGAGCCGCCTGGAAAGGGATGTTGCTGCTGATGCCGCGAATCACAAAACCATTGAGAGCCTCTCGCATTTTGGCAATCGCGTCCAGCCTGTCTTTGCCATGCACGATGAGTTTGGCAATCATCGAGTCGTAGTACATCGGAATTTCACCGCCATCTTGCACGCCGGTGTCCACCCTCACCCCACGCAGGTGCGCCGTGTCGGCCGCAAACATGGTTTCTTTAGGTGGCTGAAAGCGCACCAGCCGCCCGGTGCTCGGCAAAAAGTTGCGAAACGGGTCTTCAGCATTGATACGGCATTCCATCGCCCATCCGTCTCTACGCACGTCTTTCTGTTCAAGCGGCAGCTTTTCACCAGCGGCCACACGAATCATCAGTTCCACCAAATCCAGCCCGGTAATGCACTCAGTGACAGGGTGCTCGACTTGCAGGCGGGTGTTCATTTCCAGAAAATAAAACGACTGGTCTTTGCCGACCACAAATTCAACCGTGCCCGCACTCTGGTACTTCACCGCTTTGGCCAGCAGCACCGCCTGCTCGCCCATGGCTTTGCGGGTGGCCTCGCTGATAAACGGTGACGGCGCTTCTTCAATCACCTTCTGATGGCGGCGCTGGATGGAGCACTCACGCTCGTTCAGGTAAATCACATTGCCGTGGCTGTCACCCATCAACTGGATTTCAATGTGGCGCGGCTCTTCGACAAACTTTTCGATGAACACGCGGTCATCGCCAAAACTGTTCTTGGCTTCATTGCGGCACGAAGTAAAACCTTCAAACGCCTCCTTGTCATTGAAGGCCACCCGCAAGCCCTTGCCGCCACCGCCCGCGCTTGCTTTGATCATGACCGGGTAGCCAATGCCCCCGGCAATCTCCACCGCCTTGTCAGCGGTTTCAATCGCATCATTCACACCCGGAATGCAGTTGACCCCCGCCGCACCCGCCAGTTTTTTAGACTCAATCTTGTCGCCCATCGCAGCGATCGAATAGTGCTTGGGGCCGATAAAGATAATGCCCTCTTCTTCAACCCGCTTTGCAAAGCCTGCGTTTTCGCTGAGAAAGCCATAACCCGGATGCACCGCCTGCGCGCCGGTTTGTTTGCAAGCTGCGATGATTTTTTCAGCCTGCAAATAACTGTCACGACTAGGCGCTGGTCCAATATTGACGGCCTCGTCAGCCAGTTCAACGTGGCGCGCGTCTTTGTCTGCATCAGAGTAAACCGCGACAGTTTTAATGCCCATCTTGCGGGCAGTGAGGATGACGCGGCAAGCAATTTCACCTCGATTAGCTATCAGGATTTTTTTGAACATATCTTTACTTTCAATCGGTCTTTGTTTGGTAGCTTGCGACGCTATGTGCATCTAAACCCGCAACGGCCACGACATGTCTACCTCCGCTCATGTCCCCCGCCCCGTTCGGGCTCCTCCTTGACTTCGCTTCGGCAGACACGCCATGCCCGTTGCTACAGCTAGCGTGTTTTTTTAGAGTAAATAAAACCAGCTCAATAAGAGTGGGCTGGTTGCGCGTTTTGCGTAGGTCAAGGAGGAGGCCGAAGGCCGGGGGACACGAAGCAAAACGCGTAGCCAGCCCGCTCCCCCACAAGGCGCGCAACGTAAAATAAAAAGGCGTCACAACGGAATATTCCCATGCTTACGCCACGGATTCTCAAGCTTCT
Source organism: Polaromonas sp. (assembly GCA_043781295.1). Lineage (GTDB taxonomy): Bacteria > Pseudomonadota > Gammaproteobacteria > Burkholderiales > Burkholderiaceae_C > Polaromonas. The sequence goes on along the minus strand of JAYWBS010000227.1, from coordinate 4,845 downwards.
TGTCCCGCAACATCACCAGTGATCGACAAATGCGCCTGCGTGTCTCATGCGGCAAGATCACATCATCAATAAAACCCCGCGCACCAGCAATGAACGGATTCGCGAACTGCGCTTTGTATTCCGCTTCACGAGCAGCCAGCTTCACAGGGTCACCCTTGTCTTCACGGAAGATAATTTCAACCGCACCTTTGGCCCCCATCACCGCAATCTCGGCATTTGGCCAGGCAAAGTTAACGTCGCCGCGCAGGTGTTTGGAGGCCATCACGTCATACGCGCCGCCGTAGGCCTTGCGCGTGATGACAGTGATTTTTGGGACTGTGCATTCGGCGTAAGCGTAGAGCAGCTTCGCGCCGTGCTTGATGATGCCGCCGTATTCTTGTGATGTACCTGGCATGAAGCCAGGCACATCAACAAACGTGACGACCGGGATGTTGAAGCAATCACAAAAGCGCACAAAGCGCGCGGCCTTGATGGACGATTTGATGTCCAGGCAACCCGCCAACACCAGAGGCTGGTTGGCAACGATGCCAATGGTCTGGCCTTCCATTCGTGCAAAGCCGATGATGATGTTTTTCGCGTACTCGGGTTGAATTTCAAAAAAATCTCCGTCATCAACCGTTTTGACAATCAGCTCTTTCATGTCATACGGCTTGTTTGGGTTTTCGGGCACCAGCGTGTCCAAACTCAAGTCCATACGCGTGGCCGGGTCCGCACTTGGCCGCACCGGCGCTTTTTCGCGGTTGTTCAGCGGCAGGTAGTTGTACAGGCGGCGCAGCATCAGCAGTGCCTCCACGTCGTTTTCAAAAGCCAGGTCAGCCACGCCGCTTTTGGTGGTGTGGGTGATGGCACCGCCCAGTTCTTCGGCTGTCACGCTTTCATGCGTGACGGTTTTAACGACCTCGGGGCCAGTCACAAACATGTAGCTGGAGTCTTTGACCATGAAAATGAAGTCGGTCATGGCCGGGCTGTACACCGCGCCACCTGCGCTTGGCCCCATGATCATGCTGACCTGCGGAATCACGCCGCTGGCCATCACGTTGCGCTGGAACACATCGGCATAACCACCGAGTGATGCCACGCCTTCCTGAATGCGCGCACCGCCTGAATCGTTCAGGCCAATCACCGGCGCGCCGACCTTCATGGCCTGATCCATCACCTTGCAGATTTTCTCGGCGTGCGCTTCGCTCAATGCGCCGCCAAACACGGTGAAGTCCTGGCTGAACACAAACACCAGGCGGCCATTGATCATGCCGTAGCCCGTGACCACGCCATCACCTGGCGGGCGGTTGTCGGCCATGCCAAAGTCTGTACAGCGGTGCTCAACAAACATGTCCCACTCTTCAAACGTGCCTTCGTCCAGCAGCAGTTCAAGCCGCTCGCGCGCGGTGAGCTTGCCTTTGCCATGCTGCGCGTCAATGCGCTTTTGGCCACCGCCCAATCGGGCAGCGGCGCGTTTTTGTTCTAGTTTTTCAAGAATGTCTTGCATGGTTGTTTTCTGTTAATTGATTGTTTGCTATTTATTTACTAGCTGCTTGCGCCCGATTTGATTGGGCTGCAAGCAGATTTCGTGCTGCTGTAGAGGCTGGAAGACCCCCACTGGTCACTTGAGCCAGCAATTCAGGCAGCAATCGGCTAACTGCCGGGTCTTGTTTGAAGGCCAGCTTAAGCCCTGCATCAATGCGCTCCCACATCCACGCTAGTGACTGCTGCTGGCGCCGCGCAGCCAGCTTGCCATTGGCTGTTTGCCGCGCCCTGAAGTCTTGCACCTCGGCCCAGAATCCCTCAACACCATCACCCCTTAGAGCGCTGAGTTGAATCGCTTTGGGGTGCCAGTTGCTTTCAATATAGCCGCTAAACATGCCAAGCAGTTGCATAGCCGAAGTGATTTGCAGTTGCGCACGCTGGGCAGCAATGGCGTCAATGTCAGCCTTGTTGATGACCACCAAGTCGGCCAGTTCCATCACACCTTTTTTAATCGCCTGTAGATCATCGCCCGCATTGGGCAACTGCATCAGCACAAACATATCGGTCATGTTGGCCACAGCGGTTTCGCTTTGACCTACGCCTACGGTTTCGACCATCACCACGTCATAGCCAGCAGCCTCGCACACCAGCATCGCCTCACGGGTTTTTTCAGCAACGCCGCCCAATGTGCCGCTAGATGGGCTGGGGCGGATGTAGGCGTGCTCGTTAACGGACAGCAAGTCCATACGCGTCTTGTCACCCAAGATCGAACCGCCTGAGACTGTCGACGATGGGTCAATCGTCAGTACCGCCACGCGGTGACCCTGCTTGATGAGGTACAGGCCCAGCACTTCGATAAAGGTGGATTTACCGACGCCGGGCACGCCGCTGATGCCGAGGCGAAAGGATTTGCCAGTGTGGGGCAGCAAGGCGGTCAGCAGTTGGTCGGCTTGCGTTCGGTGATCGACGCGCGTTGATTCGAGGAGGGTGATGGCTTTGGCGATGGCGCGGCGTTGGGCTTGAGGCACAGCATGGCTGATAACACTGTCGATCAGCACACTCATCACACCCAATTCTCCAGCTTCAAACCTTCAATACGTTCAAACTCACGCGTGTTGTTAGTCACTAGCGTCAAGTCTTCGCCCAGTGCCTGTGAGGCAATCAGCAAGTCCATTTCGCCAATCGGTGTTCCTGCTTCTTTGAGCAGCTTTCGTTGCCTGGCGTAATGCCAAATAGCGGACTCGCTCCAGGGCAGTACTTGCAAGCCACTGAGGAAAAGCAAAAGCTGCTGTTTTGTCTCACCTCGATTGCTTTTTTCAGCGCCGAAAGCAAGTTCAGCCGCAACGAGAACAGACGTCGTCAGATTACTTCGACCTTCGCGTTTGAGGCGTTCAACCACAGTATCACTACGCTGATTAATGGCGTAGATGCAAATATTGGTGTCCAGCAGGTAGCGCATTCGCTGATCAATCAAAAGACGCAATGTCATCGGTGAGAGGCGACCTGTCGCGCTCTACAGGTTCGATTTGACCGCGAAGCCCATTCATGGCCGACTCCATTTGCGCCCACCATTCGTCGTGTGTCTGCTTTGGTCGCAAGACAACCGCATTGCCTACTTTTTCAATCGTGACTTCGTCGGTATCAAAGCGAAACGCTTTGGGCAAGCGCACGGCCTGACTGCGCCCGGTGGTGAAAACTTTGGCTGTATTTAAGACTGCACTGGTCATTTCGGTCTCCAAGCAAATGATATATACCAATGATACATATCAAACTCTATTTTGGCAATCCTGCAATCGCCTTCCGAATCTGCTCCAGCACATCCTTCGCACTGGCCACAATCGGCGTGCCTGGCCCATAAATGCCTTTGACACCTGCCTCGTACAGCATCTCGTAATCAGGCCTTGGAATCACGCCGCCGACAAAGACGATGATGTCGTCCGCACCCTGCTTTTTCAGCTCGGCAATGATGCCGGGCACCAGCGTTTTGTGGCCGGCCGCCAGCGTTGACACACCCACCGCATGCACGTCGTTTTCAATCGCCTGGCGGGCGCATTCTTCGGGCGTTTGAAAGAGTGGCCCCATGTCCACGTCAAACCCCAAATCGGCAAACGCGGTGGCCACCACTTTGGCGCCCCGGTCGTGGCCGTCCTGGCCAAGTTTTGAGATCATCACGCGCGGGCGGCGGCCCTGATCTTCTGCGAATTGCGTGATTTCTTTTTTGAGCTGTTCCCAGCCCTCGGCAGAGTCATAAGCGGCTGCGTACACACCGGTCACCTTTTGCGTATCGGCGCGGTGGCGGCCATACACGGCCTCCAGCGCGTCGCTGATTTCACCGACCGTGGCGCGCGCGCGCACGGCTTGAATGGACAAGTCCAGCAGATTACCCGTGCTGTCTTCTGCTGCGCTTTTGATAGCTGCCAGCGCCTGATTTACTTTAACCTGATCACGTTTTGACTTGATGTCTTTGAGCCGTTTGATCTGCCCGTCACGCACCGCTACGTTGTCAATGTCGCGGGTTTCAATCGGGTCTTCCGTCTTCAGTTTGTACTTGTTGACGCCCACAATCACGTCTTTACCGCTGTCAATGCGCGCCTGCTTTTCAGCGGCCGCAGCTTCAATTTTCAGCTTGGCCCAGCCGCTGTCTACCGCCTTGGTCATGCCGCCCATGGCTTCGACTTCTTCAATAATTTTCCATGCCGCATCAGCCATGTCTTGCGTCAGCTTTTCCATCATGTAGCTGCCCGCCCACGGGTCAACGACTGCGCCGATGTGCGTTTCTTCCTGAATGATGAGCTGTGTGTTGCGCGCGATGCGCGAGCTGAACTCGGTGGGCAGTGCAATCGCTTCGTCAAAGCTGTTGGTGTGCAAACTTTGCGTGCCGCCAAACACTGCCGCCATGCCCTCGATGGTGGTGCGCACAATGTTGTTGTACGGGTCCTGCTCGGTCAGGCTCCAGCCGCTGGTCTGGCAGTGGGTGCGCAGCATGAGGCTTTTTGGCGACTTGGCATCAAAGCCCTTCATGATGCGGCACCACAGCAGCCGAGCCGCGCGCATTTTGGCGATCTCTAAATAGAAGTTCATGCCAATCGCCCAGAAGAAACTCAGGCGACCTGCAAAACCGTCCACATCCAGCCCTTTGCCAATCGCCGTCTTCACGTACTCTTTGCCATCGGCCAGGGTAAAGGCCAGCTCTAGCGCCTGGTTGGCCCCAGCCTCTTGCATGTGGTAGCCGCTGATGCTGATGGAATTGAACTTTGGCATGTGCTTGGCCGTGTATTCAATGATGTCGCCAATGATGCGAATGCTGGGCGCAGGCGGGTAAATGTAGGTGTTGCGCACCATGAATTCTTTGAGGATGTCGTTTTGAATCGTGCCGCTCAA
>JAYWBS010000226.1:0-3436 GCA_043781295.1 Polaromonas sp. | reverse complement strand
GGGTCAAAAATAAAGTGGATTTCAAAAAATTTAAGGAGGAAAATTTGTGAAACACGAAACACGAAACACGAAACACGAAACACGAAACACGAAACACGAAACATGAAACACGAAACACGAAACACGAAACACGAAACACGTTGGAGTCCGTTCAGGGTTTTATTGACTCTCGCTGTAACGGCGCTGTCTTCTTTTTCGGCCCAAGCTGGTGACTGGCCAGCTACTGCTGATGCATTGATGCTGGCCAAGCCAGAAATCAGCTTCAATGCAGAGGTCATGATGACCCGAATGCAGATAACTCAAATGATCCTGAACACCAAAAAACAGGAGTACAGAGCCTTTGGCCAGTCGAACGTAGCTGTTCGCTGCAAGACATCAACCATATCTGATCCCGTTAAGTTGTCTGAATATGAAATTGAGATTACGGCGCCCAAAGGAGGCGCATGTGACGCCAGGGTCATCACTATTGATCTGAAGGCGAAAAAGATTGTCTTCATTGCCTATGATGGCGACCGCACAAACGTCAAGGAGACATACACCGTTTATAAGGCTAATTTCGAGTAGCCGATGGACAGGCGTTATGTAAACGGCGCTTGAAGTCCAAACAATTCGGCTATCGCCTCAGACAAGTTCGGCCCACCCGGGTGGGCTTTGGGAAATAACGCAAAGACCAAATACCAATGCGGGGGCTGCCCTCATCCCAGCCTTCTCCCAGAGGGAGAAGGAGCAAGAAAGGCGTGCTTGCATAGTTTTCGCACTGACCTAAACCCGCGTACCGCCTTCAATAACGCAGCGCGTCACCAGCGGCGGTGCATCGCCTATATGAAACGCCAGCTTGCGGTCACGCAGTGCCACATCGCTGGCTGTGACGCGATCAAAGCGCCGCAAATGTTCGGTCCATGACTCGTCAATGATCTGCTCCACATAGCGCCCGGGGTTGCCAATGTCGCGCAACAGCGCCCATTCCAGCGCGCCCTGGCGCAAGCGACTGCGGCGGCTTTCTTGCATCAGGATGCGAAAGTCTTCTGAGCGCATCGGGTCAATCAGGTAGTCGATGCTGACCACCACATGGCCTGTGCCTGGCGGTGCGTCGGCCGTGGGCACCTTGAACTCGCGTGAGGGCGTCAGGTCTTCTTCAAGGCTGAGGTCAACTATCCGCCGCTGGGCCAGCAGCATGCAGGTGCTGCTGCTGATGGCCGCCACCAGCAGCCCGGTGGCCACACTGGTCAGGGTCGCAATCTGGCCCCACAAGGCCGCGCCCAATGCACTTGCCCCCATGATGGCCATCTGGTACATCGACATGCCGCGCGCCCGTACCCAGTCAGGCAATGACAGCTGGGCCGACACGCTCAGTGAGTTGGCGCAGGTGATCCATGCCATGCCGTTAAGCGCCATGGCCAGCCCGGCAACGTAGATGTTGGGTGCAAATGCCAAGGCTATTGTCGATACAGATTGCAGCATGGTGGCGCGCAGCACCAGCATGCTGGTGGACATCAGTTGCCGCAGCCGCGACAAATTAAGCGCGGCAACAATCGCGCCAGCCCCCATGGCTGCCAACAGCACGGTAAACGTGCCTGCATCACCGGTATGCAGGTTGCGCGCTACCAGCGGCAGCAGCGCCAGCAAGGCGGTAGAGTGCAGGAAAAAAAGCGACACCTGCAGCATCACGGCGCGCAGGTGGCTGGACTGCCAGACAAACTGCAGCCCCACCCGCATGGCACTGACCAGCCGTTCGCGGCCCAGCGGGCTGGGCGTGTGCTCGCGTCGCCAGCGCATGATGACAAAACCTGAAATGATGGACAGCACGGCGTTCAGCACAAACACATATTCAGTGCCAGCACTGGCAATCAGCGCGCCGGCTACCAGCGGCCCGATGATGCGTGAGGCGTTCATTGACACGCCATTGAGCGCCAGCGCTGCAGGCAATTGCGCGCGCGGCACCAGCTCGGGCACGATGGCGGCAAACACTGGCCAGCGCATCGCCAGGCCCACGCCGTTGGCAAAGGTCAGTGCCAGCAAAAGCGGGGGCGTCATGACGCCCGAGATCACGACGACGCACAGCAGCGTGGCCACAAAGGCCATCCAGAACTGGGTGGCGATGAAATAGTGCCTGCGGTCCAGAATGTCGGCCAGCGCGCCGCTGGGCAAACCAAGTAAAAATACCGGCAGTGTGGCAGAGGTTTGCACCAGCGCCACCCACAGCGGCGTGGTGGTCATCGAGGTCATCAACCAGGCGGCGGCCACGTCGCTCATCCACATGCAGATATTGGCCGCCAGCCAGGTAGACCAGAGCATGCGAAATACCGGCCGCTTGATGGGCGCCCAGGGCGACATGTCGGCCACCGCAGCTGGCGTGGCCTGGGTTTTATTTAGGTTTTCAGGCATGCAGTGACTTTTTCAGGAGGCATGTGGCAAACGGCTTTCAGTCAAGGTGTACAGCGCTGGCGCATTAACGGGGGAGTTAGCGGGCGATTTTTCAAGTACCCATTGCTTGTCATGAAAGGCCGCCACGTTGGGCCGGTGGGCAATCGACACCATGCCGCCATGCACCGCCAGGATGTGTGCCTGAAGCTTTTCATAAACCGCTTTTTCAGCGGCTTCATCTAACGCGCTGGTGGCTTCGTCGGCAAAAATCCAGTGCGGTTTTTTAAGCAGCACACGCGCAATCGCCAGGCGCTGCTGCTCACCACCCGACAGCTTTTGGCTCCAGGCATCATTGTCGTTCAGGCGGCTGGTCAGTTGCGGCAGCAACGCATCGGTGAGGGCTTGTTTGAGTGCCTCATCGCTATAAAGTGCGGCAGGCTGCGGGTACGCCAAAGCGTCGCGCAGCAAGCCATCGGGAAAGTACGGGCGCTGGGGAATAAACATCGCATCAGCCGGCAAATGCGCCTGTCCTTTGGCAAACGGCCAAATGCCCGCCAAGGTACGGAACAGGGTTGATTTGCCACTGCCTGATGGACCCTTGAAGAGCACCCGATCGCCCGGACTGGCGTGCAGATTGATGTCGCCCAAAAGCGTTTGATCAGCAGGCAGATGGATGGTCAGGTGATGGGCTGAAAGCGTGTTGTCATTGACTGGCAGGGCATTGTTGTTTGCTACTAAATCAGTAGCTGCTTGCGCCCGCGCCTTTTGGGCTACAGCCATGATATTGTCTTCAAAACTGGTCAAGCGGTCGGTTGTGGCGCGCCAGGCGGCCAGGCTTGAATAGTTGTCTACCAGCCAGCTCAGCGAGTCTTGCACACGCCCGAAGGCCGACGATATTTGCATCAGCTGCCCGAGCTGAATCGCACCGCTGAAAAAACGCGGTGCAGCCACAATGAAAGGGAACACCACCGCAGCCTGGCCAAAAAAATTGGTAAACCAGACCAGGTTCTTCTGCTTTTTAATCAAGGCCAGGTAGTTGCCCAGCACTTTTGAAAATCGCAGGTCGAGTTGC
>JAYWBS010000225.1:0-27995 GCA_043781295.1 Polaromonas sp. | reverse complement strand
ATGAGTTTGAAGTGCGGCATTGTAGGCTTGCCTAACGTCGGAAAATCCACCCTGTTCAACGCGTTGACCAAAGCGGGCATCGCGGCTGAAAACTATCCTTTTTGCACCATTGAGCCAAATGTAGGCATTGTCGAGGTGCCTGACAATCGTTTGGACGCACTTTCAGCTATCGTTAACCCGCAAAAAGTGCAGCGCGCAATCGTTGAGTTTGTCGATATTGCCGGGTTAGTGGCGGGCGCCAGTACCGGTGAGGGCCTGGGCAACAAATTTTTGGCCCACATCCGGGAAACCGATGCCACGGTAAACGTGGTGCGCTGCTTCGAAGACGACAACGTGATTCACGTGGCGGGCAAAGTTGACCCGATCTCTGACATTGAAGTGATTCAAACCGAGCTTTGCCTGGCCGATCTGGCTGCCGTTGACAAGGCACTGCACCGCGTCACTAAAACAGCACGTTCCGGCGACAAGGAATCGATCAAGCTGGTTGCGATTTTGGAGAAATGCCAGGCGGTGCTAAACGAAGCCAAGCCCGTGCGCGGCATTGAATTCAGCAAAGAGGAGCTGCCCCTTTTGCAGCAGTTCTTTTTGATCACGGCCAAGCCCGCGATGTTTGTGGCCAACGTGGCCGAGGACGGATTTGAAAACAACCCATTTTTAGACCGTCTGAGGGCCTACGCCGGCTTGCAGAAGGCACCTGTGGTAGCGATTTGCGCCAAGATGGAAGCTGAAATGGCTGACATGGAAGACGAAGACAAAAAGATGTTTTTGGCCGAGATCGGCCAAAGCGAGCCGGGTTTGAATCGCCTGATTGTGGCCGCTTACAAACTGCTGGGCTTGCAAACCTACTTTACGGCGGGCGTGAAAGAAGTCCGTGCCTGGACGATTCGTGTGGGCGACACCGGCCCGCAAGCCGCTGGCGTGATTCACACCGATTTTGAAAAGGGCTACATCCGCGCCCAAACCATTGCGTTTGACGACTACATCACCTTCAAGGGTGAGCAGGGCGCCAAAGACGCTGGCAAGATGCGCAGTGAGGGCAAAGAGTACGTTGTTAAAGACGGCGATGTGATGAATTTCTTATTCAGCAGCTAACATATGGAACCTCCTTGCCTGGACTCACTTGCGTGTAGTCCATCCTCCCCTTGCAGGGGACGCCGCTGGTGGCCTGGCAAAGCCAGTTCCACGGCGGCCGCTTGAAAAGACCGCGGGCACTGTATGACTGAGCCTGTACGCCTTGCCAAGCGCCTGGCTGAAATGTTGCCTTGCTCGCGCCGTGAGGCCGAGCAGTACATTGAAGGCGGCTGGGTGACGGTCGATGGTGTGGTGGTGGAAGAGCCGCAGTTTCGCGTGCTACATCAAAAAATAGAATTGTCAAAAGATGCCAGCCTTTTGGCTCCCACATCCGTCACGCTGTTGCTGCACAAGCCTGCTGGTTTTGAGGCTGATTTAAAGCAGGCCACACGTTCTCCAGATGACCGCAGCAGCATCGTTCAACTTAAAAAACATCTGTCAGCAGAACTAGTCACTCATCTTGCTCTGCCTGCCAGTGGTCTGGTGGTATTTACCGACGACTGGCGCGTGGCCCGCAAACTGCGTGAAGACGCTGCCACGCTGGAGCATGAGGTGGTGGTTGAGGTTGAAGGCAACATCAAACCCGGCGGCCTGGAGCGACTCAACCGCATTGAACACGGCTTCACTTTTAATGGCAAGTTGTTGCCCTCCGCCAAAGTCAGCTGGCAAAGCGAGGCGCGATTGCGCTTTGCCCTGAAAGGTGAGCAGCCAGGGCAGATTGCTTATTTTTGTGAAAGCGTGGGGCTGACCGTGACGGGCATGAAGCGCCTGCGGATTGGCCGCGTGGCGATGAGCGGTTTGCCAATTGGCCAGTGGCGTTATTTGCTTGCAACGGAGAGGTTTTAATTTAAAAAAGAGATCCCGCCTGGAAAAATCCAAATCAAACTTGCCGTCATCACAAGGTAGCGTAAAAATTTGCCAATGGCCATGTACAACACGCAGGGCCAAAACGCAAATTTCAACCAGCCTGCTACCGCACACAAAGGGTCGCCCACCAGTGGCAGCCATGACAGCAAGCAGGCTTTAGGCCCTAGTTTTTCAAGCCACCTCAGCGCGCGGCCATGGTGGGAATCGGGTTTGTATTTGTCTACCACCTTGTGCGCACCATAACCCAGCCACCAGTCCAGCACACCGCCCAGTGTGTTGCCCGCTGTCGCCACGAAAATTGCAGACCAAAAGAGTTCAGGGTTGAGTTTGACCAAGCCAAACACAGCAGGCTCCGAACCAAGTGGCAGCAGCGTGGCGGAGATAAACGAGATGATGAAAACCGTGCTCAGACCAAACTGTGGCAAGGCCAAAATTTCAAGCAGTTGTTGTACCCATGTGTCCATAAACAAGCAGTATCGCACCTGGCTGTCAGGAAGGCTTGCTATGGTTTTTGCTTAAATTTTAAGCAGCTACAATGTGCCTTCTTTTTCAGCACTTACAAAAAACCATCCCCATGTTTATCGGCCCTTATGCATTGGCAAACAACGTGTTTGCCGCACCCATGGCGGGAGTGACCGACAGGCCTTTTCGTATGCTGTGTAAAAAGCTGGGCGCAGGTTATGCGGTCAGTGAAATGGTCACCTCACGCCGTGATTTGTGGGACACCTTGAAAACCTCACGCCGTGCCAACCACGATGGCGAGCCCGAGCCGATTGCCGTGCAGATTGCCGGCACGGATGCACACATGATGGCCGATGCCGCCGCCTACAACATCGATCGGGGCGCACAAATCATTGACATCAACATGGGTTGCCCAGCCAAAAAAGTGTGCAACAAATGGGCTGGCTCGGCGTTGATGCAAGACGAGACACTGGCCTTGCAGATTGTTGAGGCTGTTGTTGCCGCCTGTGCACCGCGCAACGTGCCGGTCACGCTCAAGATGCGTACTGGTTGGGCGCAAACACATAAAAACGCGGTGACGATTGCACGCGCCGCGCAAAGCGCAGGCATAGCGATGGTGGCGGTACATGGCCGCACGCGCGAGCAGGGCTACAAGGGCCTGGCCGAGTACGACACGATTGCCGAAGTCAAAGCCGCGTTGCACATTCCGGTGGTGGCCAACGGCGACATCACCAGCGGCCAAAAGGCGCGCGATGTGTTGGCCTACACCGGCGCTGATGCGGTCATGCTGGGCCGGGTGGCGCAGGGCAGGCCATGGGTATTTCGGGAAGTGGCGCATTTTTTGGCCACGGGCACGCAGCTTGCACCGCCGCTGGTGCTGGACGTCAAACGTCTGTTGCTGGACCACCTGCTTGACCATTACACGCTGTATGGCGAATTTACCGGGGTGCGAAGTGCGCGCAAACATATTGGCTGGTATGTGAAGTCTTTGCCGGGAGGTGATGCCTTTCGTGCGCAGATGAATTTGCTAGAAGACGCACAGTCGCAATCGAAAGCCGTCAGTGATTTTTTTAACGGATTGAGCGCTGAGGTAGATCGCGTACCTGGCGCTGGTGGCAGTATTGAAAATAAAAATGAAGAGAGCAATGAGGAAGCGTATGTATGAGTAAAAAACAAATCGAAGAGTGCATACGCACCAGTCTGGACGGCTATTTCAAAGACCTGCGCGGCACCGAGCCTGACCGCATGTACGACATGATGGTGCGCGTGGTGGAGAAGCCGCTGCTGGAAGTGGTGATGCAGCAAGCCGCGCAAAACCAGTCACGCGCTGCAGAGTGGCTGGGTTTGAACCGCAACACCCTGCGTAAAAAGCTGGTTGAGCACAAGCTCATTAAGTAGCGCCTAGCGCCCACCACGCATTCGTCATCCCGGGCTTGACCCGGGATCCATGCCCCCCAATCCTGAACACCACAAAGACAAGCATGAACGCACTGATCTCCGTCTCCGACAAAACCGGCATCCTCGAATTTGCACAAGCCCTGCATGCGCTAAATATCAAACTGTTATCGACTGGCGGCACCGCCAAGCTGCTGGCCGATGCGGGCCTGCCTGTGACCGAAGTGGCCGACCACACGGGCTTCCCTGAGATGCTCGATGGCCGGGTTAAAACCCTGCACCCCAAGGTGCATGGCGGCCTGCTGGCGCGGCGTGATGTGCCCGAGCACATGGCGGCTTTAAAGGAGCATGGCATTGCCACCATTGATTTGCTGGTCGTTAATTTGTACCCGTTTGAAGCGACCGTGGCCAAGCCTGGTTGCACGCTTGAGGACGCGATTGAAAACATCGACATCGGCGGCCCGGCCATGGTGCGCAGCGCCGCCAAAAACTGGAAAGATGTCGGCGTGTTGACCGATGCATCGCAGTACGCGGGTGTGCTGGCAGAGCTCAAAGCCGATGGCAAGCTGACTGACAAAACCAAATTCGCGTTGTCGGTTGCCGCGTTTAACCGCATCAGCCAGTACGACGGCGCGATCAGCGACTATCTGTCTAGCATCCAGCCCGATGGCAGCCATGCCCAGTTCCCCGCGCAGACCAATGGCCGCTTCATCAAGCTGCAAGACCTGCGTTATGGTGAAAATGCGCATCAGCAAGCCGCGCTGTACCGCGACCTCTATCCCGCACCTGGCTCACTCGTCATGGCCAAACAGTTGCAGGGCAAAGAGCTGAGCTACAACAACATTGCCGATGCAGATGCGGCGTGGGAATGTGTCAAAAGTTTTACCGAGTCGGCCTGCGTCATCGTCAAGCACGCCAACCCGTGCGGCGTAGCAGTCGGCGCAGATGCGCTGGAGGCATACAGCAAGGCGTTCAAGACCGACCCGACATCCGCATTCGGCGGCATCATTGCGCTGAACTGCCCGCTTGACGAGCGGGCTGCACGCGACATCTCCAAACAGTTTGTTGAAGTGCTGATGGCCCCCAGCTTTACGCCCGAGGCGCTGGCGGTGTTCAAGACCAAAGTCAATGTGCGGATTTTGCAGATTGATTTGCCGCCTGGTGGCGATAGCGCCTGGAAGCAAGGGCGCAATGCCATGGACATCAAGCGCGTCGGCTCGGGCCTGTTGATGCAAACCGCTGACAACCACGAACTCGCCTTGGCTGACTTAAAAGTCGTCAGCAAACTGCAACCCAGCCCCGCGCAACTGCAAGACCTGCTGTTTGCCTGGAAGGTGGCCAAATACGTCAAGTCCAACGCTATCGTGTTCTGCAAGGACGGCATGACCATGGGCGTAGGCGCAGGCCAGATGAGCCGTCTGGACTCAGCCCGCATTGCCAGCATCAAGGCCGGCCATGCTAGCCTGTCATTGGCTGGCACAGCGGTGGCCAGCGACGCTTTCTTCCCGTTCCGCGATGGCCTGGACGTGGTAGTTGATGCAGGCGCCACCAGCGTGATTCAACCCGGTGGCTCGATGCGCGACCAGGAAGTGATTGACGCAGCCGATGAGCGCGGAGTGGTGATGGTGTTGTCGGGTGTGCGGCATTTCAGGCATTGAAACAGGTTTTTAGCCCATTTTCAAGCATAAAAAATTCCTCTAGCCCAATAAATTCGGGCGCAAGCAGCTACTAAATAAGTAGCGCTTAAATTTTAACGACCTGCAAAAAACTGCGCTGCAGCATCCACCGTTGCCTCAATGTCCGCTGCCGTGTGTGCCGCGCTGACGAACCCGGCTTCGTACAGCGCTGGGGCGTAGTACACCCCTTTGTCCAGCATGGCGTGGAAAAAGCGGTTGAACGCGGGGCTGTCAGTGGTCATGACGGTGGCGTAGTTCTGCGGCAATGTGCCCAGCAGGAAAAAGCCGAACATGCCGCCTTCACTGTCGCCGCAGAAGGGAACGCCTGCTTTGCTGGCTGCCGCACTTAAGCCTTTGAGAAGACTGCGGGTGCGTTCGCCCAAAGCTTCGTAAAAGCCGGGTTTTTGCACCTCGCGCAGTGTGGCCAGGCCGCAGGCGGTGGCTACCGGGTTACCTGACAGCGTACCCGCCTGGTACACCGAGCCCATAGGGGCCAGCATTTCCATCACGGCTTTTGTACCGCCAAAGGCTGCCAGCGGCATGCCGCCACCAATCACTTTGCCGAGTACGGTCATGTCAGGTTTGAAGCCGGGGATGAGCTTGGCATATACGCTTTGCGCGCCGCCAAGTGCCACCCTGAAGCCGCTCATGACTTCATCAAACACCAGCAGCGTGCCGTATTGCGTACACAGCTCGCGGCATCGTTTCATGAACGGCACACTGGCTCGCACAAAGTTCATGTTGCCGGCAATCGGCTCAATCATCAGGCAGGCCAGTTCCTTGCCGTGCATTGCAAAGCATTCTTCCAGTTGCGCGACGTTGTTGTATTCAAGCACCAGCGTGTGCTGTACCACCTCGGGCGGCACGCCTGCGCTGGTCGGGTTGCCGAAGGTGGCCAGGCCAGAACCGGCTTTGACCAGCAACGCATCGGCATGGCCGTGATAGCAGCCTTCAAACTTGATGATCTTGCTGCGGCCCGTAGCACCGCGCGCCAGGCGCAGGGCGCTCATGGCGGCCTCGGTGCCAGAGCTGACGAGACGCACCATTTCAATCGATGGGACAAGTTTGACGATTTCTTCGGCCAGCTCGACTTCGCGCTCGGTGGGTGCGCCAAACGAGAAGCCTTCCAGCATGGCTTTTTGTACCGACTCCATCACGCCAGGATGGCCGTGGCCCAGAATCATGGGCCCCCACGAACCGATGTAGTCGATGTAGCGTTTGCCGTCAGCGTCCCAAAAATACGCACCTTGCGCACGCTTTACAAAACGCGGCGTGCCGCCCACCGCCTTGAAGGCACGAACAGGTGAGTTCACGCCGCCGGGAATCAGCTTTTTGGCGCGCTCAAACAGGACGTCGTTTTGTGAAGGCGTGTGGGTGGTGGCGGTCATCTGGTTAATGCTTGGTTGTGCCGTTGGGAGGTAAATCAAAAAAAGGTTTTGGGGTATTGAGTACGAGCAGTGCCGTATCGTCTGGAGGTTCTTCATCCAGACCCTCCTGGGCGTCTTCTTCGGCATCGTCTTCAGCCTGCGCCCAGAACAGGCGGTCAGGCACGATGTGGCCCATGCCGGGCTGAAAGCCAGCGTCCAGGCTTCGGTCGAGGTAGGTCAGTGCTTCGGCGGTGGCTGCGTTCAGGTCGTGCCCATTGGCCAGCAGGGCGGCCAGTGCGGCTGACAGGGTGTCCCCGGCGCCTGAAAAAATGGCCTCAAAGCGCTCAAACTTTTCGCTGTACAGCACGGCTTGTGGTGTTGCCAGTACGTTGTCAATAAATTGGTCCGGCAAGGGGATGCCAGTGACCAGGGTGTAAGGCACCCCCAGTTCAGCTGCGGCCCTTGCAATGTCTTTGGCTGATGGATTGCGCGCATTGGACCAATCCGGCAACAACCAGCGCCACAGGCTGCTGTGGTTGCCTACAAGAATAGTGGTTTGCGGCAGCATCAGCTCGCGAAAGGCATCCAGGTAGCTGTCTATCTTGTCTTCATCCCACCAGGAAAGGTTGGGCATATAGGCAATAAGCGGTACATCGGCATAGTCGGCCGCAATCTCGGCAATGGTGCTGATGTTTTCTGGGCTGCCAACAAAACCAACTTTGATAGCCGCTGCCGGCATGTCTTCAAGCGCAGTTCTTGCCTGCTCGGCAACGGCTTCTTCGTCGATCGGGAAATGGTCAAGAATCTCTGCTGAGTCTCGCACGTAAGCACCCGTGACCACGGCCAGCGGGTGCCCGCCAGCAGAGGCAATGGCGGTGATATCGGCGGTCAAGCCGCCTGCGCCGCTGGGGTCGCTGGCATTGAACGTCATGACGCATGTTGGTGCGTTGTTGAGGTCTTCAGCCTGCAGCGTGCGGCTGCTTAATAAAGTGGGGGTGGGGTTTGCCATAGGCGATGATTTTGCCCGGTCCGCGAATAAGCAACGCCGCGTCGATACAATTCTTGCATTCTATTCGAAGGCAATTTAAGCTGGGACTCTATCAATGACTTGGATGTGTTTAATCTGTGGGTGGATTTATGACGAGGGTACGGGCGCGCCCGACCACGGTATCGCAGCGGGTACGCTTTGGGCGCAGGTGCCCATGAACTGGACTTGCCCTGAGTGCGGGGCGCGCAAAGAAGATTTTGAAATGGTCCAGATTTAAATGATCGCCACAGCTGTTTTGCTCTGGCATCACAATCGCGGGTTAACGTTGACTGTTCGTTGAACAGTCAAACCGCCAACCAACACAGGAGCAATGGCAGTGAGCATTACCAGTTCCGGACTTAAGGTCTTGGTCATTGACGACAGCAACACCATCCGGCGTAGCGCCGAGATATTTCTCAAGCAGGGCGGGCATGAGGTGCTGCTGGCGGAAGATGGCTTCGACGCGCTGGCCAAAGTCAATGACTATCAGCCCCATCTTATTTTTTGCGACATCCTGATGCCGCGACTCGATGGCTACCAGACCTGCGCCATCATCAAGCGCAATGCGCGGTTTGCCGGTGTTCCAATTGTTATGCTGTCATCTAAAGATGGCGTATTTGACAAGGCCAGGGGCCGGATGGTGGGATCGCAAGACTACCTGACAAAACCTTTTACAAAAGATCAGCTGTTACAAACCGTTCAGGAACTTGGCAGCGCAAAACAAGGAGTAGCGTAATGGCAATTAAAAAAATTCTGGTGGTGGATGATTCCAAAACGGAGTTGATGTATCTGACCGATCTGCTGGGCAAAAACGGTTTCTCGGTAAAGACCGCTGAGAACGCAGAAGATGCCTTTCGTCGCCTGGCTGAAGAAAAACCAGAACTGATTTTGATGGACGTGGTGATGCCCGGTCAAAATGGTTTTCAGTTGACAAGAGCCATCACGCGCGACCCGCTTTACTCGGATATCCCCATCATCATGTGTACCAGCAAAAATCAGGAAACAGACCGTGTCTGGGGCATGCGTCAGGGTGCCCGTGACTACATCACCAAACCGGTGAACGCTGAAGAGTTGATGGCAAAAATCAGCGCCTTGAGCTGAGCTGCAAGAACGCAACTTGCACAGATACAAGAACAATGGCGAACAGACAAGCTATTCGAGAACTGCAAAGCCGGCTGGCCGAAAGGCTACAGATTGCACGAACCCAGGGCGTAGCTCCCTCCTGGCTGGCGGTTGAGGCGGGTGGTCAAAAATATTTGTTTCCCATGGGCCAGGCGGGTGAAATTTTTCCATGGGTTGCAACCCAGGCTGTTCCCTACACGCAAGACTGGTTTTTAGGGGTAGCCAACCTGCGCGGCGGCCTGTTTGGCGTAGTCGATCTAGCCACCTATGTCACGGGTCAAAATGCGGCACCCAAAACCGAGTTTGCGCGCAAAGAATCGCGCCTGATCGCGCTGAACAGCGCCCTTGAGATCAACTGCGCCCTGTTGATTGACCGGCTGTCAGGCTTGCGCAACCAGGAAGCCTTTAGCGACTTTTCCGAAAAAGCGCCAGATGCACCGGTATTTTTTGGTAACCAATACATTGATCAAGCCGGCGACACCTGGCAGGAAATCAATCTCCAGTTGCTGGCCCAGCAGGCGCATTTTTTGACCATTGGCGCGTAGTGCCACTGCACTAGCGCATAACGTTTTCACCAGAAGGCTCACCATGTCTGTTATCGAGAAAATTCAAAACCTGTTCAAACCCAAATCCAGGCCGCCAGAAGACAGCATGGACATGGCGTCCGTGGGGATGCCGGTTGACCCTTTTGCGACTGGTGCGATGCAAGCGTCGATGGGTGCTCCCGCTTCCATGGAAGATGACAGCAGGGACAACGGATTTCCCGTGAGCCGTATGGCATCAGTCGATGAGTCGCTCCTGGCTGAAAATCCTGATTTGCTGAAGCTGCCAATTTTGGGCAGTCGCACCATCGCCCAGCATCAGCGGATCTTGCTGATCTTGCTGGGGCTGTCGGTGTTGGTGCTGGCGGTGGTGGCGTACAGGGCCTTGACGCAGGCTGACACGGTAGCGCAGCAGGTGGGCGCGACGGGTCAGTCTTTGATGCAGTCTCAAAGGCTGGCCAAATCTGTTTCGCAGGCGCTGGTGGGCAGTCCCCAAGCTTTTCCTGACGTGAAAGAAAGCGCTGACGTATTGGCTAAAACTGTGCGTGGATTGAAATCCGGCAACGACAGCCTTCGCCTGGCGCCTGTGGGTGATGACCTACAGGGAGACGTTGACAAAACGGTGCCGCTGATGGAGCGTGCCGAAAAGAACGCCGCAACCGTGATGAGCCAGAAAGATATTTTGACGCAGGTGGGTGCCGCTTTGCGCACGATTAACCGCCAATCGTCGGATCTGCTGGAAATTGCTGAGACGGTGTCGTCTTTGAAGCTTCAGCAAAACGCGGCTCCGGCCGAGATTTCAGCGTCTGGCCAACTGGTGATGTTGACGCAGCGGATTGGTAAATCAGCCAACGAGTTTTTAACACTTGAAGGCGTGAGCCCTGAGGCCGTGTTTTTGCTGGGTAAAGACCTGAACTCGTTCAAAGAGATTGCGCAAGGCTTGCAAGAAGGCAGCCCGGAGTTGCGCCTTGCTGGCTCCAAAGACCCGCAAACCCGCGAGCGTCTGGAAGCGTTGATGGCACTGTATGAGCAAACACGCGTTCAGGCGGGTGCCATTTTGGGTAACTTGCAGGGTCTGGTGTCTGCCCGTGAGGCGCAGGCCTCCATCATTGCAGACAGTGAGCCACTGCGCCGTGGCCTGGAAGATTTGCAGGGCAAGCTGTCGAACCAGTCGGGTTTGAGTTTGAGTTCCATCTTGGCATTGACGGTAGCGGCTCTGTTCGGTTTGCTGTGCGCAGTCGGTATTGCACGCGTTCAGTTGCAAGACAGTCGCAAACGTCAAGACGTTGCAGAAAAGCAGCAGCTTGAAGCGCGTGGGCAAGAGCAGGATGCCAAGCGCGTCAATGATGCCAACCAGGCCGCCATTTTGCGATTGATGAATGAGTTGCAAACCGTTGCTGAGGGCGATTTAACGCAAGAGGCCACGGTGACCGAAGACATTACCGGCGCTATTGCTGACTCGGTGAACTACACGGTTGAAGAATTGCGCCAGCTGGTAGGTAACGTACAAAACACGGCGACCCGCGTTGCCCAAACAACGGCACAGGTGGAAAGTACCTCGACCGAGCTGCTGGCGGCATCAACCGAGCAGTTGCGCGAGATTCGCGAGACCGGCCAGTCTGTGCTGGACATGGCATCGCGAATTAACCAAGTGTCTGCTCAGGCCCTAGAGTCTTCTCAAGTGGCGCGCCAATCCTTGACGGCTGCGGAGTCCGGCTTGCAGGCGGTACAAAACGCCATCGGCGGTATGAATTCCATCCGTGACCAGATCCAGGAAACCTCCAAGCGGATCAAGCGACTCGGTGAATCCTCGCAAGAGATTGGCGAGATCACCGAACTGATTTCTGACATTACCGAACAAACCAACGTGCTGGCGCTGAACGCTGCCATTCAGGCGGCATCGGCTGGTGAAGCCGGACGAGGCTTCTCTGTGGTTGCCGAGGAGGTGCAGCGACTGGCTGAACGTTCCGCAGATGCAACGCGCCAGATTTCTGCGCTGGTGAAAGCAATTCAAACCGACACCCAGGACGCGGTAGCTGCCATGGAACGCTCCACGCAGGGTGTGGTCGAAGGGGCCAAACTGTCAGACAGCGCAGGTACGGCTTTGTCTGAAATTGACCGTGTGTCACGCCGCCTGGCTGACCTGATTGAGCAGATTTCAAATTCTGCAACCCGTGAAGCCGAGTCTGCCAACGTGGTGGCTGGCAATATTCAACACATTTTTGCGGTGACAGAACAAACCGGCGAAGGTACACGGTCTACTGCACAGCAGGTGCGCGACCTGTCACGCATGGCCGAAGAGCTGCGTCAGTCGGTGTCCCGATTCAAGATTGCCTGATCGTCAGTAGTTGTCAGTATTGCCACCGGAACCGGCCAGTTACCTATGCAACCCAACGCCTTGAATTCGCCAGTCGCTGACCTTGATGTCGCTGTCAATGACTTGGGCCCGCTGGCCTGGGTACTCGACGAGCTTCGCAAGTCGCTGGACAGTGCAGCCAAAGCGCTCAAGCGTTTTGTCCGGGACGCGGAAATCGCCAGGGGTTCAGATCTTGCTGCTCTGGATGCCAGCCAGTTGCGCATTGCTCGCCAGCAACTGCACCAGGCGGTTGGCGCGTTAGAGATGGTCGGCCTTGCAGGCCCGGCATTGGTACTTCGTGCGATGGAAGCCGCCGTACAAAAATTTGTGCAGCAGCCTGAGCAATGCAACCAGGACGCTGCCGCGAAAATCGAGCGTGCCAGTTTTGCCCTGACAGAATATCTTGAAGGCGTGTTGGCCGATAAACCCATCTCTGCGGTTTCGCTGTTTCCACAATACCGCGATGTTCAGGAACTGGTGCGTGCCGACAGAATTCACCCGGCTGATCTTTGGCCACATGCCTGGCGTTGGCTGGAGCCCGAGCTCACGCTGACGCTTGAGCCGCGTCATTACGACGCCGAGGCACGAGCCACATTTGACCAGTCGGTGTTGCAGCTGATGAAAGGCAAGTCGCCACAAGCGGCAGAAAACCTCAAGGCCCTAAGCCT
Organism: Polaromonas sp.; assembly: GCA_043781295.1. GTDB lineage: Bacteria > Pseudomonadota > Gammaproteobacteria > Burkholderiales > Burkholderiaceae_C > Polaromonas. Next base: position 15,442 of record JAYWBS010000225.1, on the reverse strand, counting down.
TGGGTTAGCAGCAGGTCAGACGGCACTTCAGCCCAGGAGTTTCTGGAAAATTGCAGCTGCCTTTTTTGAGGCGCTGGCCCATGATTTGCTACCGTCTGATGTGTATGTGCGGCGTGCGGCATCTCGCGTGCTGCTGCAATACGCAAGTTTGAGCAAGGGCGATGTGGATGTTTCTGAGCGGCTGACGCAAGACTTGCTTTTCTTTTGTTCGCAGGCGCTTGGGGCTGTCGTTGACGCGCCAGTGCTGACTGCCGTGCGCTCTGCTTGCGGCCTGGCGCGCTTCAAACCTGTGGATTACGAAGCCGTGCAGTTTGGCCGCTTTGATCCGGCGCTGTTGGCGCAAGCGCGAAAGCGTATTGTTTCTGCCAAGGAAACCTGGTCGTCCCTGTCTGCGGGTGATACCAATAAATTCAAAATAGTGGTGGACCAGTTCAGCCTGGTCAGCGATTCCTTGCTCAAGCTCCACCCTGGCAGTGAGCCGCTGGCGCACGCGCTGACACGCGCTATCGACATGACGGCCCGCTCCGCACAGGCACCCAGCGTTGAGCTGGCCATGGAAGTGGCGACATCGGTTCTGTATCTCGAAGCAGCGTTTGATGATCTGGACCCCAACGATCCGCAATTGAGCCAGCGTACAAAGCATCTCTCAGAGCGACTGGAAAGCGTGAAAAACGGAGGCACTGCACAGCCTCTGGAGTCCTGGATGGAGGAGCTATACCGCCGCGTCAGTGACAAGCAAACCATGGGTAGCGTGGTTGGCGAGCTCAGGTTGTCACTCGGTGAGCTTGAAAAGTCGCTGGATATTTTCTTTCGCAATCCACAAGACAAAACGGTGCTCACAAGCGTGCCTGGTCAACTGGCACAAATGCGCGGTGTTTTGTCCGTGTTGGGCTTGGACCAAGCCTCGCAAGCCGTCCTGCGTATGCGTGACAGTGTTGAGCAAATGCTGGAAACCGAAATTGACGAGGAACGCGCGAGGAGTGCAGGAACCTTCGATCAGCTTGGCAACAACCTGGGTGCTTTGAGCTTTTTGATCGACATGCTCAATTACCAGCCTGCGCTGGCGAAAAAACTCTTTGTTTATGACGATGAAAAGGGTGAACTCCGGCCTCTGATGGGCCGTACGCTCAAGGCGGATGGTGTTGTAACCACTGCCGCTTCTCAGGCCAATGCACTGTCGCAAGAAGTCATTGCCGTGGTGCGCGATGCTGGTACAGGCGCCGCTGACGAAAACCTCACGGTCAAGCTTGACGCGCTGGCCACGCATGCTGCTTTGGCAGGCCAATCCGAGTTGGCCAAAACCGCACATGATGCGTCAGTAGCCGTGTCCGGCCATAACCCTGAGGCAACTGCCAGCGCTTTCAACAGCCTGGCTTTCGCCATGGCACCAGTTACAGCAGCGACTACCAGTCAGGTTGAGGTGGTGGACTTTGAAGAAGATGATTTGCAGGATATTTTTCTGGAAGAGGCCAGAGAAGTTACGGTCAATGGGCAAGTTGCCGTCAACCTGCTGGCGAAAGACCCAGGCGACATCAATCAGCTGACGGTTCTGCGACGTGTTTTTCATACGCTCAAAGGCAGTGCGCGCATGGTGGGCCTCAACGAGTTTGGTGAAGCTGCATGGTCCATGGAGCAATTGTTTAACAGTTGGCTGGCCGATCAAAAACCTGCCAACGATGAACTCCGCTCCTTGTCTACTGACAGCCTGGCAGGTTTTGCCCGCTGGATAGAAGACATTGCCGCCAATCAGGACACGGCCTGGACTGCATCTGCTTTCCGTGTATCCGCAGATGCACTGCGCAGCCACGGGCAGTTTGCACCATTGCGATTGCCACCGGTTTCTTTGGCAGTTCCCGTCGCTCTTTTTGCACCTGAACCCAGTGGCGCAGAGTTGCCGATGCTGGATGTCGCGCCATCAACCCAGGTGGTCGAATCAGTCGACGTATCGGACGAATCGGGCGACGATGTTGAAGACTTTGATTTCTTTTCTGGCAGTCACCAGGCCACCGTTCCCGCGCCGCTTGAAGAGGTGTCACAGACGCTGCCTGAGGTGCCGGATATGCTGGACATTGAAGGCATTGACTTTGACAGCCTGGCCGCACTTTCCAGCGCAAACGATGTTGCACCCTCCATTGCGGCTGCACCGATTGCTGAAAGTACGGAAATCGAAGCGCTGCAAAAATTGCTCGACTCTTTTGAACTGGAATCGTCAAGCAGCGCTGAAGTTGGGGCTGAAACAGCCGATGTCGTGGATTTGTCAGCAGCGGACTTTGATGCAGAATTTCTGACGGACGTTACGCCTTCGCAAGCGCAGGTCAAGCCAGAGGATGCCAGTGTCACTGCCAGTGAGCTAGAGTCCGATGCTTTCAATCTTACCCAGGCTATGGATGACGAGCAGGTCAAAGTCATTGGCGACTTGCGCATAGGCATACCGCTGTACAACGTTTACCTCAATGAGGCCGATGAATGGTCGCGGCGACTGGTGACCGAAGTATCTGAATGGGCCATTGAGCGTCATCACCCCATAGCTGACTCTACCGTGTCGTTTGCGCATTCCCTGGCGGGTAGTTCTGCAACAGTCGGGTTTGCCTCGCTGTCTGAAATTGCCCGTGCGCTTGAGCACGCGCTACAGCGTTCGCAGGTACGTTATTCTGAAGAAGCAGCGGCGCAGTATGCCACCGTGTTTGTCAATGCGGCTGAAGATATCCGGCGCCTTTTGCATCAGTTTGCTGCGGGCTTCCTGAAAGATTCCGATGCTGACGTGCTGTTGCAGCTACGCCAGCTTGATTTTTCTGAAGCGTTGTTTGCACCGCCAGCAGAGCGCGACGACCTGGACATTCCGAGTGAGACTCCGGAGCCTGAATTTTTTGACAGCGCCGCTTTTTCCCTGGAGCAAAACAATCAAAACAGCCATGACGAGCCGCAGTCGCCGCAAAAATCAAGCCCACTTCCAGTAGATATGTTACCGGTTGCAGAACAAGCCACCTATCAACCTGTTGCCGCTGAATCTTTATTTTCATCCCCTATCGCGCAAGCATTTTCAAACGATCAAGATGATGTCGATGACGAGATTGATGCGGTTGATGCGATTGATCCCGAGCTGTTCCCGATTTTTGATGAAGAAGCTTCCGATTTGATGCCGCAATTGGGCGGCGCCTTGAGGCAATGGTCAGCCAGGCCTGACAACCTCAGTGCGCGCATGGAGGTCTTGCGCGCCCTGCACACGCTCAAGGGCAGTGCACGCTTGGCGGGTGCACTACGCCTGGGTGAAATGGCGCACCGCATTGAATCCGAAATTGAATTCCTGGGATCTGAAGCTGCGGGCGCGCATGATATTGAGCCGCTGCTGACCCGTTTTGACGCGATGCAGCACACGCTGGAGGTTTTGCGCAAGGCCGACGCCGCAAGTGCGACAACGTCTTTCACCGTGCCACCCGAGCCTGCGCCAGCCCCTGTTTCGGTCTCTGCTGCGCAGAGTGCATCAGCAGTGGCCAACCTGGACGCAACTGCTGCCTCCGTATTGCCCGTGTTGGATGCCGCCAGCGTTGCGGCTGTTGTCCCGGCCACGGGCAAAGTCATGGTTCCAGCGCCGCAGACCATGGTCATGCAGCCGTTACGGCAAGCCGCTTCTGCATCCATCAGGGTGCGCTCGCAGCTGCTGGACCGCATGGTGAATCAGGCCGGTGAGGTCATGATCACGCGCTCGCGCCTGGAAGTTGAGCTAAACCAGCTGCGCGGATCACTTGGCGACATGACGGGCAATTTGAACCGCTTGCGTCAGCAACTGCGCGACATCGAGTTGCAGGCAGAAACCCAAATGCAATCACGCCTGGCCCAGACCAAAGAACAGCAAGGCGGGTTTGATCCGCTGGAGTTTGACCGCTTTACCCGCGTGCAGGAGCTGACCCGCATGATGGCCGAGTCGGTCAACGACGTGGCCACGGTGCAGCGCACCTTGCAGCGTACCGTTGAGGCAACCGAAGACGATTTGATTGCCCAGGCACGCCAAACCCGTGAGTTGCAACGTGACTTGCTGCGCACCCGCATGGTGGAGTTTGAAGGTATTTCTGATCGGCTCTACCGCGTGGTTCGCCAGGCTTCCAAAGAAACCGGCAAGCAGGTCAAGCTTGATTTGCTGGGCGGCACCATTGAGATGGACCGAGGCATGCTGGACCGCATGACGCCGGCGTTTGAACACCTGCTGCGCAATTGCGTCGCCCACGGTATTGAAAGCCCGTCAGTACGAATTGCGGCAGGCAAAGATGCAGTCGGACTGATTACCGTTCACCTGCGTCAGGAGGGCAACGACGTTTCGGTCGAGTTCAGCGACGATGGTGCAGGGCTGGACTTGAACCGCATTCGTGAAAAAGCTTTGAGTTCTGGTTTGATAACGGCTGGCCAATCGCTTGACGATCAGCAGGCGGCCAACCTGATTTTTATGCCCGGATTTACGACCGCTTCGCAAGTTACCGAGCTGGCGGGCCGGGGTATTGGTATGGACGTGGTACGTTCTGAGGTCAACAGTGTTGGCGGCAGGATTGAAACCTCCACAGCGCAGGGTAAGGGTACGCAATTCAAACTGGTACTGCCGCTCACCACGGCTGTGACGCAGGTGGTGATGATCCGCAGCGGCAGCTTGTCTGTGGGTATGCCTGCCAATGTGGTTGAAACCGTACGCAGGGCAACCGCCAAAGAGCTTCAGCAGGCCTACAACACGGGCATGTTCGATCTGGCTGGTGAGTCCGTGCCTTTCTTCTGGTCGGGCGCCTTGCTACAGGCTTCGCATCAAAGCCGTGAAACACAAGGCAAGACAACGCCGGTGGTTGTTTTCCGCAGCGCAGCGCAGCGCATTGCCCTGCACGTTGATGAGGTGCTGGGTAACCAGGAGGTGGTGGTTAAAAACCTCGGGCCGCAGTTGTCACGTTTGCCGGGCTTGGCAGGCATGTCGGTGCTGGCATCTGGTGCCGTGGTACTGATTTACAACCCGGTGGCGCTGGCCACAATTTATGGCGAGCAAGCGCGCACGCTAAGCGCAGACAACGCCGAGCCACACATGCTTGAAGTATCGGGCAACACCTCTGCAAAGTTGCCTACGCTGGTTGCTGCGGCCCAGCAAATCCCGCTCATCATGGTGGTTGATGATTCCATCACCGTTCGCCGCGTCACGCAGCGCCTGTTGCAGCGTGAAGGGTATCGGGTGGTGCTGGCTACAGACGGCCTACAGGCACTGGAGCGTTTGCAAGACGAACGCCCGGCCGTCGTGTTGTCAGACATTGAAATGCCGCGCATGGATGGGTTTGACCTGGCGCGCAACATTCGTGGCGATGCACGCTTGAAGGATTTACCGATTGTCATGATCACCTCGCGCATCGCTGAAAAGCACCGTGAGCATGCCAAAGAACTTGGCGTTGACCATTACTTGGGAAAACCCTATGCCGAAGAAGAGCTGATGAGTCTGGTTCGGCATTACTGTGGCCTTGAAGTGCCTGCTTAGGCACTTTTCAGACACAATTTACCTATAAAAAATGCCTGCAGACCAATAAATTCGGGCGCAAGCAGCTACTGAAAATATAGCATTCTGATCTTCGGGTAGGCTACGATTTTTTAACCACCGCGTAGCGCTGCAAGGTCAGCGCCCGCGCCTCGTCATGCTTGACGACCGGGTGCGGATAGGTTTTACCAAGTTCTACGCCTGCTGCCATCAACTCCAGCGGCGCAGCTAGAGAAGGTGCATGAAGCGCCTTGTTGGACAGTTTGGCAAGTTCGGGCACATACCGGCGAATGAATTTTCCGTCGCCATCAAACTTTTCACTCTGGCTGGTCGGATTGAAAATCCTGAAGTACGGCTGCGCATCACAGCCACTGCTGGCCGCCCATTGCCAGCCACCGTTATTTGATGTCAGGTCAAAGTCATTGAGTTTTTCTGCAAAGTAGCGCTCACCCCAACGCCAGTCCAGGCCCAGGTCTTTGACTAAAAAGCTGGCCACCACCATCCGCAAGCGGTTGTGCATGTAGCCCGTCTGGTTGATTTGCGCCATGGCCGCATCGACCAGCGGGTAGCCCGTACGGCCTGCGCACCAGGTATCAAACAGGGCCTTGGCGCCTGCACCTCGTTCCCATTCGATCTTGTCATATTCAGCTTTGAAAGCATTGTTGGCAGCATGCGGAAAATTAGCCAATATTTGCGCATAAAAGTCGCGCCAGATCAGCTCGCTCAGCCACACCTCTGCACCTTTACTCCCCGCGTTTTGATGTTCAAGCGCAACGCTGGCCAGCTTGCGTATCGAGACGGTGCCAAAACGCAAATGCACACCCAGATAGCTGGGGCCTTTGACAGCGGGAAAGTTACGCGTTTCTCCATAATCTTTCATGCGGCTTAAAAATTCGTCAAACAATTGCGAGCCACCTGATGCGCCAGTTGGTATTTTCAGGCTTTTCAGATTTGTTTTTTCAAACCCCATCGCCTCAAGTGTGGGGACGCCATTGCCATACGAGGCAGGCAAGGCTGTCAGTGCGCTGGCGTAAGGCTGAATCGGATAAGGCTTTAAATAAAATGCGTCCACTTTTTTAAACCACGCATTTTTATACGGCGTGAACACGCTGTACGGCTTGCTGGCCAGTGTCAACACTTCAGAGCGCTCAAAAATCACATGGTCTTTGAAGGTATGAAAGGCGACGCCTTGGGCCTCCAGCAAGGCTTGTACTTTGGCATCGCGCGCCAGCGCCTGGGGCTCGTAGTCGTGGTTGGCAAACACGGCGTTCGCGGCCAGGTCTTTTGCCAGCGCCGGCAGGGCATCGCTGGCTACCGCGTGCAGGGCGATCAGCCCGCCTTTTTGGGTGGCCATATGGCGCAGCTCTTGGTTCAGCTCGCGCACTGATTCCCAAATAAATTCCACCCGCCGATCTTGCTTTGGCAAACTGTCCAGAATCTCCCGGTCAAATACAAACACACAATGCAATTGTTGGCAGCTTTTCAGGGCGTGGTGCAGGGCGGCGTTGTCAAACGTCCGCAAGTCGCGTCTGAACCACATCAGGCCGGTCGGGTATTTTTTTTGCATGGCCAGATGGTATCGAATTCGCTATGAATCAGCCAAGCCAAGGCGGTAAATCCCGCAGTCGCGTAAAATGCATGCATGAGTATGGAACCTGATTCGATCAACTTCACGCACCACTTTTTGATCGCCATGCCTGGCCTGGAAGACGCGATGTTTTCCAAAAGTGTGATTTACATGTGCGAGCACTCCGAGCGCGGCGCCTTGGGCCTGGTCATTAACAAACCCAGCGACATCAACCTTAAAAAACTTTTTGAAAAAGTTGAGCTGCCTTTGCACCGGGAAGACCTGACGCAATCACCGGTGTTTCAAGGTGGCCCAGTGCAAACAGAACGTGGCTTTGTGCTGCACGAGTCCGTTGTTATGCCGGGCAATGAGTCGATTTATGCCTCGACGATGACTATACCTGGTGGGCTGGAGATGACAACCTCCAAAGACGTGCTGGAAGCGCTGTCAACCGGCTACGGGCCGCGCAAGGTGTTTATATCGCTTGGCTATTCGTCCTGGGGTCAGGGTCAGCTGGAGTCTGAAATTTCTGACAACAGTTGGCTGACCGTTGCGGCTGATCCGGCGGTGATTTTTGATACACCGGTAGAGCAACGCTACGACAAGGCTCTTTTGCTTCTCGGTCTGCAAAGCTGGATGTTGTCACCAGAAGCGGGCCACGCATGACAGTGAGCGCAAGCGCTCCAGTGGCCATTGGCCTGCAAACCTTTTTAGCTTTCGATTTCGGCATCAAGCGCACGGGCGTTGCCACTGGCAACCGGCTTACCCGCACGGCCAGCCCGCAGCCCACCATCAACGCAACCAACGACCAGCGCCTTGATGCTGTTGCCCAGCGGGTTAAGGAGTGGCAACCCGATGCGCTGGTGGTAGGCATTCCGTTTCACCCGGATGGTGCTTCGCATGAAAACACCGCACGCGCTCAAAAATTTGCCCGCCAGCTACGCGCCAATTTTTCGCTGCCCGTATTTGAAGTCGACGAGCGCTACAGCACAACTGAAGCTATTGCTAGCGGTGCCAAAGATGCTGACGCTGCATCGGCCTGTATTATTCTTGAGCAGTTTTTAAGGAGCCTGCACTATGAGTAGCTTGACCCTGGACGCTGAGGCGCTGTACCGAGATTTGATTACAGCCATGAAGTTGCTATTAGCCACGTATTCAGAACCTGTCCAACTCGTCGGCATCGCTTCTGGAGGCGTCTGGCTGGCCGAGCGTTTGCTCTCTGACCTGAAGCTACCCGGTAAAACCGGCACGCTGTCCTCAAGCATGCACCGTGATGATTTTGCAAAACGCGGCCTGGCATCCAGCAGCCAAACGCAATTGCCTTTTGACGTGAACGGCGCGCACCTGATCGTGGTCGATGACGTGCTGTACACGGGCCGCACGATCCGCGCGGTGATCAACGAGCTGTTTGATTACGGTCGCCCCGCCAGTGTCAAGCTGGTGGTGCTGGTGGACCGGGGTGGCCGGGAGTTACCGGTGCAGCCTGACCTGGCGATGGCGCGCGTGACCCTTCCCGCTGCGCAAAGCCTGGCGCTGGCGCGCCTGGCAGACGGCAGTTTTAGCTTTGAAGTGCAAGACAGATAATTTCAAGCGAAGGAGAACAATCGTGCTGTACAAGCGAAACCCGCAGCTCAATAAAAATGGTGAACTGATCCATCTGCTGTCCACTGAAGGCTTGCCCAAAGCTACCTTGACGCATATCCTGGACACGGCAACCAATTTTGTTTCCGTCAGCGACCGTGAGGTTAAAAAAGTCCCCCTGTTGCGCGGTAAAAGTGTTTTCAATCTGTTTTTTGAAAACTCCACCCGCACCCGCACAACGTTTGACATTGCCGCCACGCGGCTGTCTGCTGATGTGATCACCCTCGATATTGCCCGCTCGTCAGCAACCAAGGGCGAATCGCTGCTTGACACCATCGCCAATTTAAGCGCGATGGCAGCTGATATTTTTGTGGTGCGGCACAGCGAATCGGGTGCGCCGTATCTGATTGCCCAGCACGTAGCGCCACATGTGCATGTCATCAACGCAGGTGACGGCAGGCATGCCCACCCAACGCAAGGTCTGCTGGACATGTACACCATCCGGCATTACAAAAAAGACTTCACCAACCTGACAGTGGCCATCGTCGGTGATGTGCTGCACTCGCGGGTGGCGCGCTCTGACATTCACGCGCTCACCACACTGGGCTGCCCAGAGGTGCGCGTGGTCGGCCCTAAAACATTGGTACCTGGCGACATGGCGCAGATGGGCGTGCGGGTGTGCAACACGCTGGAAGAAGGTATCAAGGGCGCAGACGTCATCATCATGTTGCGGCTGCAAAACGAGCGCATGACGGGCGCACTGCTGCCTTCCAGTCAAGAGTTTTTCAAAAGTTTTGGCCTGACGCCCGAGAAGCTAAAACTCGCCAAACCCGACGCTATTGTCATGCACCCGGGGCCTATCAACCGGGGGGTTGAAATTGACTCGGCGGTGGTGGATGGCGCGCAAAGTGTCATCTTGCCGCAAGTCACATTTGGCATTGCCGTGCGCATGGCGGTGATGAGCATTGTTGCGGGGAATGAGGCATGAAAATACTGATTAAAAATGGCCGCGTGATTGACCCAGCCTCAAAGTTCGATGCGGTGTGTGATGTGGCGATTGGCAGTGGCCGTATTGTCTCAATTGGTCAAACCGCTTCTGATTTTGTAGCCAATAAAGTGATTGATGCCACCGGCTGCATCGTCGCCCCCGGTTTGATTGACTTGTCTGCCCGCCTGCGCGAGCCTGGCTATGAGCATGAGGGCATGCTGGAGAGCGAGCTGGCAGCAGCAGTGGCTGGTGGCATCACCAGCCTGGTGTGTCCGCCGGATACCGACCCGGTGCTGGATGAGCCGGGCTTGGTAGAAATGCTCAAGTTCCGCGCTGAAAAGCAGCACCAGTCACGCGTCTTTCCGCTGGGCGCGTTAACGCGCGGCCTGCATGGTGAAGCGCTGACTGAAATGGTTGAACTCACCGAGTCGGGCTGCGTAGGCTTCAGCCAGGCCGAAGTGCCTCTAGCCAATACCCAGGTGTTGATGCGCGCCATGCAGTACGCCGCCAGCTTTGGCTACAGCGTGTGGCTGCGCCCGCAAGAACTGCATTTGGGCAAGGGCGTAGCCGCTAGCGGTGCATTGGCCACGCGGCTGGGTTTGAGCGGCGTGCCAGTTGCTGCTGAAACCATCGCGCTGCACACCATTTTTGAATTGATGCGTAGCACGGGTGCGCGAGTACATATTTGCCGCATCAGCAGCGCGGCTGGCGTGGCTTTGGTGGCCGAAGCGAAAGCCCAGGGTTTGAACGTAACCTGTGATGTCAGCATCAACAGCCTGCACCTGACAGATGCAGACATTGGCTACTTTGACAGCCGTATGCGGCTTGAGCCGCCACTGCGCCAGCAACGTGACCGGGATGCATTGCGACTAGGGCTGCTCAATAGCACGATTGATGTGCTGGTCTCTGACCATACGCCGGTCGATGCAGATGCTAAAACCCTGCCGTTTGCCGAAGCTGAGCCAGGCGCGACAGGACTGGAACTGTTGTTGTCATTGGCCTTAAAGTGGGTTCAGGACAAAGGCGATGAGGGCTTGATGCGTGCCCTTGAAGTACTGACAATTGCGCCTTCATGCGTCTTGGATGCGTCGCTAGGCAACTTGGGACTAGCGGGTCATAGTGCGGGGCAATTGCTTGTAGGCGGCGTGGCCGATGTCTGCGTGTTTGATCCCACCGCCGAGTGGACAGCAGAGCCCTCAGCCCTGCGCAGCCAGGGCAAGCACACGCCGTTCTCAAGCCACCTGTTACCGGGTAAGGTGCGCTACACACTGGTGGGTGGGCACTTGGCTTTTCAATCGAAGGCTGAGGCTTGAACAGTTTCAAGGCCATCGTCAAACTGGCACGTGCGCTGCTGCACATCCTGATCGGGTTTTTCACCATCTTGCTGGTGTTTCCACGTTTGAGTGAAGAGCAGCGCCAGCTACGTACCCAGGTCTGGTCGCAGGCCATGCTGCGCTGCATCCGCATTCAATTGATTGTCAAGGGCAACCCGGCGCTCAATGGCCCCTTGCTGCTGGTAGCCAACCACATGTCATGGCTCGACATCACGGCTTTGCATGCGGCGCGGTTCTGCCGCTTTGTGTCCAAAGCTGACATCAAAAAATGGCCCTTCATTGGCATGTTGGCAAGCGGCATTGGCACATTGTTCATTGAGCGCGAATCGCGCCGCGATGCGATGCGTGTGGTGCACCACATGACCGCCAGTTTGCAGGCGGGCGATGTGCTGGGCGTTTTCCCCGAGGGGACGACGAGTGATGGCACTACGCTGCTGCCGTTTCATGCCAATTTGTTTCAGGCGGCCATCGCCGCCAATGCGCCCATACAGCCTGTCGCGCTGCAATTTATCGACAGCGTAACAGGTCAGCGCAGCGCTGCACCCTGCTATGTGGGTGACGACACGCTGGCGCAGTCGGTCTGGCGGACGTTGACAACACCAAATATTGCGGTGGTGATTAACTTTGGCGAGCCGCAATTGGCCTACGGGCGTGACAGGCGGACTCTGGCGCTGGCGCTGCAACAGGCGGTTGCTGATTTGCGCAGCTAAGTAGTTAATGCTCGATTTATGAGGCATTATTTTGACAACATGGTGTTTGCAGCTTCGCCAAAGCCATCAAAGGCCAAAATGGTCGTATTTTCAGAGTGTTTTAGGTCTGAAGCCCTTTAAATATGTGCTTTATAAGCTAGCAATTTTGTAGCGCCTTGAAGCACTAAAACCGCGTTGAGAAAGTGGGTGTTCTGGATGGTCAGCCCCAAACCCGGTGGGCATACTGTTTTAGTCTGGGTCTTTCCATGCATCTGTTATTGGCGTGGCATGACCATCGCCATCTGCCATCGGGCGTAAGCCAAAATTGTCTTCAATCGTTCTTAAAACGTTGTAGTGGTTGTAGTTGGAAGTTACTTTTTTACCCGCCTTGATCATGCCTCCGAGAAATACGGTGTAGATGTGGTTCCCGCCCTGGGCCGACTGTTCTGCGGATTCGTCAAACGTCACCACGATCAGCGTTTTGTTCATAAGTTGTGCGTCAGCCAGCAAAGGATTCAGAAAGCCCTTTAGCCAGATTTCTGCATCACCCAGGGGCAAGTCGTGTGCGTCGTGGTCCATGTCCGGTGTGTAAAACGAATACTTGGGCAGATTATTTGCTTTCCAATCGATCAAAAATTGTTCACCCGGCACAATATTGCGGCACGCAACTTCTTTATTGGGATGGTGCGCCATAAAACTCATGAAAGGAACATGCTTTCTCGCGTATTTGCCGATAAAGTCTGCCTTGGAATGGCACAGACCGTCTGCAGGATAGCCTTCGGCATAATTTTTCCAGCTTATTTCTTTCGGGTTTTCGCTTGTGAGTAGATCAGCTATGGTCGTAATGCCTGCGATATCTTGCTGCCGGTCAAACTGCGTTTCTATTTTTCTCCCGGACACCATCGCCAGGTAGTTCGAATAGGAGGGATGAAACAATCCGTGGAAATTGGAGAAATACGTCCCTTTGTCAGCAAGCTCTTTGAAAAATTTGTTTGCAATAACTTCCCGCTCATCCTTGTTTTCGAACACGATGATCAGAACGCGCTCAAAGCGGCGCTTGGGAACGGGAACCTTTTCAGATGCGTTTTGCTGACCTGGATTGACACGCGAGCTTGGGTCAATTCCCGTATCCGTGAAGCCGGCGCATCCACCTACGAAAATCACGGCCACAACCACCATTGCCCGGCAGAAACTCCAGCCAAATGACATGCTTGACATCGTAAATTCTCCGGTCATATTGTGTATGCATCCCTGCCCTTCACGCTATTCGGCTTTGGGTTGGTTGCTGTGATGCTACGCATGGTTTCGGCTTTTAGCAACATGGTTTGCAGCATGCAGTCATACAGATATTTGTTGAGGCATTGGCGGTAGGGTCATCGCAGCGCATCTCAGGGACCCATTGCGCAGTTACTAGAGTAGGATTAGTATCGTCGCGGGATGACTGTCATCCTCGGGGGAGGTTTAGGGTGGAACAAGAAAGCGCGTCAACTAAAAAACGTTTTTCGTGGTTGGCTCACGACCAGGAACGTCAATCTATTGAAGATCGCCGAAAAGCGACCTACGCCGATAACAAGGGGCCGCGCGAACTCTGGGGCTTGGCGCTGTCAGGCGGTGGCATCCGCAGCGCGACCTTTTGTTTGGGTGTGCTGCAAGCCCTGGCCATGGCCAGGTTCAGGCTTCCGGGCGAGGTAACACCAGAGCCAGCCCCTTCCCCAGCCATTGGTGACGCAAACAAAAAACCATGGCCACTGCTTTCACGTTTTGACTTTCTGTCCACGGTTAGCGGTGGTGGCTATATAGGCAGCTTTTATTCGGCGTTGTTTCGTACGCGCCAATACGTCAAAATACCAGCTTCTCCAGAGCCGTCGCCTACTCCCGAACAGTTGGCGCAATCCGCTTACCATGCACTCGCCACTGACCCGCCCGGGCGGCTGAGCAAAGCCACCACTTCTCTCAACGAAACCCCTGATCGGCCTATTCGCTGGCTGCGTGAAAATGGCCGCTATCTGGCACCGAACAACACTGGTGATTTGGTCTACGACATCGCCATTGCCATTCGCAACCTGTGCGCCGTGCATTATGTTGTCGGCATCACGCTCCTGACGATGTTTTTATGCATGTTTGCCTTTCGCTATGGCAGTATTCATTGGCTTGGCAGCCAGATTCACGACGTCGCTATTGCGCTTGAAGCCTTCACGCAGCCCAGGGTGCCGTCTGTTCACGGCAGTCTGTGGGTCAGCCCGTGGCTGGGTGTTCTGGGCATCTGGATTGCGGTGGCCCTGGTGCCTTGCGGTGTTGCCTACTGGCTTGACCAGGAAAACCCGCACTTTGATGCACAACAAAAGGAGCCATGGTGGCGCGTTCCGGCACCTGCCATTGCGGCTTTTGGTCTGCTGGCTGTTGGTGGTTTTGTGGCGTGGTTTCTGTGGGGCCAGGAGAAGGGCTCAACCACAAACGTCATCGAACAGATCAAGTCCCAATTACCTCAACTGGCATTGACGCTTTTTAATGTTGTGCTATTTCTTTCCTTGCTTGCGTTTGCCCTGGCGAAATACTTTCCACGAAACAATTCAAGAATGTTTCGCGCCCGCATCACGCGATGGCTCGCGCGCGCGCTGACCGTCACGCTGGGCCTGGCGCTGCTCGCGCTGATCGAAACCGCAGGCCAGACGCTCTACCTCTGGCTGGTGACGGGTTCGTCAACGCCGCGAACAGTTGTAGGTGTGGTTGGTGCCCTCACTGCCATTGCTGTGGGCGTGCGCCAGTTTGCCCCCATGCTGGCACAGCCCGGCAAAGATGGCTTGTTGTCCAAGCTGCCCTTGAATGTGATCCTGGGCGTCGTCGGCCTCACCCTCACCTTGGTACTGGCCGTGGGCTGGCATTGCCTGGCCACCGCCTTGTTGTTCGGCGGCCAGCTACCGCCGCCAACGTCAGAACTGCCCATGATTGAGTGGGCATTTTCAATGGCGCGCGCAAACGCCAACCCGCCCCTGCACTGGCTGGCCTACTACCCTTGGGCCTTGATTGCTTTTTGTTTTATCGGGCTCATCGCAGCCGGGTATTTTCTGGGCTTTGTTAATTTGTCAAGCCTGCAAATGATGTATGGCGCGCGGCTGACGCGTGCTTACCTGGGGGCGTCCAACGCAGCCCGATTTAAAAAGGGCTCTACAAAAATGGATGTTACCGAGTCGGACCCCAGTGACGATTTCTCGCGTGCCTACTACTACGACGCAAGCAAACCGCATCTGGGCCCGGCCCACATCATCAACGTCACCATCAACGCAACAACCGGCAGCGGCGACCAGCTCACGCAACGTGACCGGCAAGGCCTTCCGCTGGCGGTCACGCCAGCAGGCATCACCGTCGGTGGCGAGCTGCAAAAAACGCCAGCGGCAGAGCTGTCCATTGGGCAGTGGGTGGGCATCTCGGGGGCGGCGTTTTCTACCGGCATTGGGCGCGGCACCAGCCTGGGTTTGGCGATGCTGTTTTTTATCATCAACGTCCGCCTGGGCTGGTGGTGGGACTCGGGTAAAACCGACCGCAAGACACCCGTTCCAGTATGGCGCAACCAGACTTATCTGCTGCGTGAATTTCGCGCGCGCTTTTTCGGTACAGATGGCGCGCACTGGTACCTTAGTGATGGTGGGCATTTCGAGAACACCGGTGTTTTTGAGCTGTTGCGGCGGCGGGTTGGTTTTATTGTCAGTTGCGACTGCGGCGCTGACCCGCAGTACACCTTTGAAGACCTGGCCAACCTCATGCGGCTGGCGCGTATTGATTTTGGCGCGGAGT
>JAYWBS010000224.1:0-28108 GCA_043781295.1 Polaromonas sp. | reverse complement strand
CCGTAGTCTTGATGGAGGCCGGCGTTGCCAAAGCCCGCGGCGTCAAGCCGCTGGCCCGGCTGGTGGCCTACGCCCACGCCGGCGTTGACCCGCAGTTCATGGGCATAGGCCCGGTGCCCGCCACCAAACTTGCGCTGCAAAAAGCCGGTCTCACCGTCAATGACTTGGATGTGATCGAAGCTAATGAGGCCTTTGCCGCCCAGGCCTGCGCCGTCGCGCGCGACCTCGGCCTGGACCTGGCCAAGGTCAACCCCAACGGCTCGGGCATTTCACTGGGCCACCCGGTTGGGGCGACGGGTGCGTTGATCACCGTCAAAGCCATTCATGAGCTGCACCGCATCAAGGGCCGCTACGCGCTGGTGACGATGTGCATAGGCGGCGGGCAGGGGATTGCGGCGATTTTTGAGCGCCTGTAGGGCCAGTCAGTTTTTCTTGTGCTGCAAGAAAAACGCCAGCATTGCGGCAGATGCGTCTGGCCCATCCGGGTCGGTGTAGCTGCCCGCTGCGTTGCCGCCTGACCAAGCGTGCGGGCCGGCATCCACCAGCCAGCTCTCGACATACGGCGTGCCGTCGGCGGCGCTGTAAACCACCCGCTCGGTCGGCTGGTCTGAAGCGCTGTTGACCACACTTTTACTCTCTAGAAGCGTCAGCCCCGATGCCTTGAGTGCGGCCAATGCCGCGTCTGTGATGTGCTCGCCGTTGTTGGGGTGCACGGTGGTGTCAGCCAGGCCATGAAAGACGATGGTGGGCAGCGCTGGGCTGGTGTGGCCCTTGGCACCGTTTCGCATGGCACCAAAGGCCGACATCAGGTCTTGCGCAGCCCCGGCTGCCAGGCCGGAGTGAACACCCAGCGCCGCAAACATGTCCGGGTACAGGCCTGTTACCACCGCCGCCATCGCGCCGCCTGCAGACAGCCCGGCAATGTAGACGCGCTGTGGGTCGGCCTGCTGGCCGTGGTAATCGCTGGTCAGTACTTTTTGCGTCAGCGCGGCAATCATGCCTGGCTCACCGCGCCCAACCTGCTGGTGGCCAGGTTCAAACCAGTTCCAGCAGCGTGCGGCGTTGCTGCTTGAAATTTGTTCGGGGTAGAGCACCATGCATGGCTGCTCCCCAGCCAGCTTGTTCATGGCCGTGCCGCGTGCAAAGTCTTGTGCGTTTTGTTTGCAGCCATGCAGCAAGACGATCAGCGGCAGGGGCTGGGTGCTGGCTGTGTCGCTTGATGCCGGTGTTGCCGGAACATACAGGCGGTAAGGGTACTGCTCACCTTCAAACATGAAGACGCTTTCAGTAAAGCTGGCCTTGCGTGCGGGTCTTATGGGCTCGGCCATGGGCTCTTGGCGCTGCGGCCCCGACATGTCAATAACGCGTGCCTGCACGTTTTCAATCTGGTCATCGTTGGCCGCATTTGCAGGCCTTGGCTTCGGGTTGGGGTTGGAGTAGGCTTGCGGCCTGACGGATTGCGGTGAGCCCATCAGGGCGCGTTGAATCAGGCGCGTAGCATCCATCAAAGCGCCTATCCTGGTTAAGTGGGTGGCCTTGCGCATGGCGTGGCTAAAAAAATGTTGGGCTTGTGTTTTGGGCACGGTAGTTCCAATCAACAGCAAAATGCTGCACTGCAACATAGGATACGCTTTTTAGCGCAACCTTGCTGTAGTCGAAACGACAATCTGGCTAAACACTATTGGCGCGCAGCCCGAACTATTTACGTGAAGGGTCTAGCGTTTCGCGCAAAATTTTTGCCTTGTCGGCATCAAAAGGGCCCTCGACCCTGGCCAGTACTTCGCCTGCCCGGTTGACGACGACAGCATAGCTTTTGTCCGTGCCATTGAGGCCGACGGCGCGCACAAAATCAGAACGATCGGTAAACACCGGTAGCATCTTGGCGCGATCAGCGTCTGTGGTGTAGCGCTCTAGCAGGCGACCCTCAGCGGCAGTGCGTTCGCTAGCTGTGCCGGGGTCGTTCAAAACGGGTATTCGTACCCAGGTGATGCTGGGGTCGTTGTTCAAGTTCAAGCCTTCCACCCAGCTGTCAGCCTGCGCCCGGTGCTCTCGCTTGAAGGTAATCAGGGCAAGGGTTCGGTCAGAAGGCAAGCCTTCTGGAAGCGCTACAGGCTTGCGTGTCAGCGTTTGCGACATGAAGGCAGGTAGTTGGCCCATGACTTTGGCCTCGTTGGGAAACACAAATGCCAGCCCCACCGCCAGAGAGACGGCAGCCAACCAAGCCACTGCGTAATAGGCCGTGCGGTTCATGGTGATCTTCATGATGCTCTCCAAGCTGAACAGGCTATTGCGAAACAATATTCGTAGAAGCACACACGCAAGAACTGTGCAGAATAATCCTTGCGGGCATAGCAAAGTGTATGGCGATTTGAAAAAGTAGGAACTGATCGTTACAAAGCGCTTTAAATACTGGTTGGTAATTTTATGGATTGCATGGCTAAAAAAGAGTTTGAATACCTGCTTTTTGAACGCAGGCGGTATGCGACTGGCTAGAATGACTGTATGCCTATCACGCTCACGCCCAGTGCACCGCCCGTTGTTAAAGTCAGCTTCAAGGCGCAAATGCTGCAGGCGCGGGAAGACGCGATTGTGGTTGCCGTCAATCGCCTACTGGCTGAAAAAGGTTTCGACTTGATGACGGTGGATGAGGTGGCGCTTGACGTGGGCATCGCCAAGGCCAGCCTGTACAAGCACTTTTCCAGCAAGGAAGATCTGGCCGCAGCCGCCATGGTGCGCGTGATTGGCCTGGCCAAGGCGTTTTTGGCCAGCTTGCCGCAGGCCGCGCCGCCGCTGGCAAATCTTAAAGCCGTTGCCCGCTGGATGCTTGAGGTACAGCTCAAAGGCGAAATGCCGTCACTGCCCAGCCAAAACTCCAGCCTGCGCGCCAACCTGTTGGCCAACAAGGCCTATCTGGATGGCCTGATGCAGGTCAGCGACCAGATAGGCGGCTGGATAGAAGCGGCCCAAGCCGATGGCTCGTTAAGTGTGAAAGTGCCGCCACTGGCCGTGCTGTACACGCTCTACGCGCGGGCTTGTGACCCGGTGCCGGGTTTTCTGAAAGCGGGCGGCCAGCACAGTGACGAAGAAATCATCAACATGGTGCTGGACACCTGCTTTGACGGCCTGAACGCACGCTAAAGACCCAAAAGGCCGTCAAAAAGGCCATTTTCAGGTGTCAAATAAGTCTGTGGCCCAATAGATTCGGGCGCAAGCAGCTATAAATTTCATAGTAGCCGCCAGGCGCTACGTCACACCGTGATGCAACTCTGCGGCTTGAAATATAGCTGCTCGTTCTTGCGCGCATAGCCCAGCGGGTTGGCCACCACGCGACAACCTTTCACGTGGTAGTCCACCGGGCAATGCAGGTGCCCGTGCAGCCACAGCTGCGCCTGGGGCAGCAAATCATCGAGCGCGTTGCAAAACCCTGCCGTACCGGGGTTGATGCCGTAGCGTGGGTCAGCACTGCGCAAGCTCGGTGCAAAGTGCGTCACCACGACCGTCTTGCCATCGAAGGGAGTTGATAACGCCTCCCGCAGCCAGGCCTGGCTTTTCAGGCCCTCGGCGCGCACTGCCTCGGCCATCATTGGCTCGCCATGACGCAGCGAATGGTTTTTCTTCAAGTAAAAGTTGGCGGCCCTGAAGGCTTTTTCACGCGCTTTGAACTGCTCGCCCAGCGTAACGGCGCTTGTTAAAGCTTGCTGCAATATCAGCGCATCAAAATCAGTCCATAGCGTGCAGCCGATAAATCGAACACCGTTGATCTGTAGCACCTCACGCTCCAGCCAGGTAAAGCCCAGCCGCTTGCACACGTCCTTCAGCCGTGCGTGAGCCACATCAAACTCCTGGCCATCGTATTCATGGTTGCCCGGCAAAAACACCACCGGGCAGGGCCAGTTGGCAAAGCGGCCCAGGCCAAAGTCGGCGATGCCAAGCCGGGTAAGTGACGAATCGTTTTGGTAAGACCCAATGTCGCCCGCCAGCACCAGCACATCAGCACCGGGTGCACTCTGGGGTACAAAGTTCGGGTTGGATTCGAGATGTAAATCCGATAAAAGCTGAATATTCACGACAGCATTGTGGCGCATGACAGCAGTCAGATCTGAATCGGCCCCCCCCCAGGCCACCCCGCACCCGGCGTGGCACAAAACCTGATGGAGCGTGCCGAGCTTGAGGCTGGCCGCAACCCGGTTGCAGCAGCCGAGCTGCGCGATGCGGCACGCGCATTTTTGAGCGTGGTTCGTTAAAAACCGATACGTGACATAAGCGCCTTGCTATGGGCGCAAGCTGGCGGTCGCTCCACAATGGATCAATGACACAACGCCTCCAGCCGCTGCGCATGCAGCTCAACACCTTTTACTCCGGCCCGCAGGCCTGGTTTTTTCTGGCGCACGAGCGCGGGTATTTGCGTGATGAAGGGCTGGAGATGGAGTTCACAGAAGGCGACACCGCCGCCAACACCGTGCCCAAAATGGCAGCAGGTGGTTTTGATGTCGGCTATGGCGACATCAACGCGCTGATTGCGCATGTGGCCAATGGCCTGCCGAATGCGCCAGTTGCTGTATTTGCCAGCTACAACGCATCGCCGTACACGATTGCAGTGCCCGCAAAAAGCAGCATCCGCATACCGCAAGACCTGGCAGGCAAGCTGCTAGCCGCCCACCCGCAAGACGCTGCCATGCTGCTGTTCCCCGAGTTTTGTCGCAAAACCGGGCTAGATGCATCAACCATCCGCATCGTGATTGACGCCGCCCCGCACAGCGCCATGGTGCCCGAGCTGCTGGCAGGCAAGTGGGACGGTATGTTCGGCTTTGTCAACACGCTCATTGCCGCGTCCATCGACGCAGGGCTAGGCCCAAAAGCGCTGCACTTTATTGAATACCACGACCACCTGCCCGAGTTGTACGGTATGGCGCTGATGGTGACGCGCGAGATGGCAGCGACAGAGCCAGACACCGTACGCAATCTATTGCGCGCTTTTAACCGAGGGCTGGTCGACACCATCGCCGACCCGGCAGCCGCTATCGATGCTCTCGTCAAACGCAACCCAACCATCAACCGTGAATCAAACCACCACCGCCTGATGGGCACCCTGCAACTGGAGATGAGCCGCGCTGAAGGCGGTGTGCTGGGCATTGGCGACCTGGAAGACGCCCGCTTTGCGCGCGGCATTGACTTGCTGGTGACGACTAAAAACCTGCCGCATCACCCCAAAGCTGGCGAGCTGTTTGATCGCAGCTTTTTACCGCCGTTGAGTGAGCGGGTACGGAGCTTGGTGCGGGCTTAAAACGTCATCAAAGCTTCACCCCAGCGCCCTTCACCGCAGGCCCCAGCACGGCGACTTGCTCTTTCACAAAGTTGTTGAACCCAGCCACATTGGTCGGCACGGCGGTGATGCCCAGGTCGATGAATTTCTTTTTGATCTCTGGCATCACCAGCACTTCATTGCACACCACATTCAGCCGCGCCACCATCTCAAGCGGCAGCTTGGCCGGGCCGCTCAAGCCGAAGAAGTTCTCCAGCACCAGCTTGCGGTAGCCCAGCTCCACCACCGTTGGCACATCGGGCATCAGTGGTGAACGGGTGTTGGACGTGACGGCTAGCGGAATCAGTTGGCCTGATTTAAAAAACGGGACATACGAGGTGATCACATCAATGCCGATGGGAATCACCCCGGCAATCAAATCAGTCGTCATCGGCGCGCCGCCCCGGTAAGGCACGTGCTGCAGGTTCACGCCCATGGCTTTTTTCATCAGCTCGCCATGAATGTGGCCAATCGAGCCGGGCCCGCCGGAACCAAAATCAACCCGGCCGGTTTTGCGCGCAGTGGCTTCAATATCGGCCACGCTGGTCATGCTGGCCCTGGGGTTGGCCATGATGACCAGTGGGGCTGAGCCTAAATAGCTGACGTGGGTGAAGGCTTCAATCGGGTCATACGGCAGCTTGTCAAGCGTGAAGGGGCCAAGCGCAATCGGCGTGGTGTTGGACAGCATGAAGGTGTAGCCATCAGGCGCGGCCTGCGCCACAAACGCCCCACCAATGGTGCCGCCCGCGCCGGGTTTGTTGTCGACCACCACGGGCTGGCCCAGCTTTTTGGTCAGCTGTTCAGACATCAGCCGCGCCACCACATCGCTAGAGCCGCCGGGCGGGAAGGTCACCACAATTTTGATGGCTTTATCAGGCCAGGCAGCGCGTGCAGGCAGGGCTAAAGCGGCAGCGCCCGCTGCGGTCCATTGCAAAGCTGAGCGGCGTGAAAGATGGTTTGCAGCGTTTTTCATGGGGGCTTCCTGAAAAAAAATGAGGGATGCTTGAATGTACGTCGCGCCTGCTGGTATGCCAATCGCTTGCCGCTTATATCGGCCATAACCTGATGGTCACATAATCTGATAAGTTTTGAAAAGCAGCACCAAATACGTGCACAAACCTCATCCAAAGCATGACACGAGCCACCGACCCCTTTGACACCTACCTGCTGCGCGTCTTCAGCATGCTGATGGCCGAACGCAGTGTGTCGCGTGCCGCTGCCCGGCTGGACCAGTCGCAGCCTGCGGTATCGGCCGCGCTCAAACGCTTGCGGGACATTCTGGGTGACCCGTTGCTCGTCAAAGACAAGCAGCGCATGGTGCCGACTGAGCGCGCCTTGCAGCTTGAAGCATCGGTGCGCATTGTGCTGGGCGAGATTGAAAGCCTGCTGGCCCCCGCCGCTGAGTTTGACCCCACCACCACCAAGCTGTGTTTCCGCGTCGGCACACCCGACTACCTGGCCCCGCCGTTGATGGCCAGCCTGGTCAGCTACCTGCGCATGACAGCGCCCAAGGCCCGACTGCTGTTGCAACCGCTGGGTAACGACTACGACTACGAAGCGGCGCTGGCCAATGGCGAGCTGGACGTGGTGATTGGCAACTGGCCGCAGCCACCCGAGCACCTGCGCATGGCCATCTTGCTAGAGGACGAGGTGGTGTGCCTCGTCAGCCGCGACCACCCCTGCGCCAACAAGTCGGGCGGCCACATGACAGTGACTGATTATTTAAGCGGTTCCCACATCGTGCCGCTGACGTACAGCGTCATGCAGCGCGGCGTGGTCGAGTCCCACATGGCCGCCCTGCGCCTGCACCGCGAGCCCACGGTGACGGTGCCCTACTTCAGCATGGCGCCCAGTTTGCTGCCGGGTACAGATTTGATCTTCACCACCAGCCGCCATTTTGCCGAGCACTACGCACGCCAGTTGCCGCTAGCGGTACTGACTGCACCCATCGATTTCCCCACCATGCGCTTCTACCAGCTATGGCACAGCCGCACCCAGCATTCCCAAAGCCACGCCTGGCTGCGCTCGCTGCTGTCGGCTGTGGCGCGCACGGCAGATGCCACGCAAAGTTTGCGGCAGCCTGGGGGAGTGCAGGTGAAATCAAAGACGCTACAGAAAAAGTAGCTGATCGCGCCCGTATTTATTGGGCTAGCGAGTTGAACAACAGGTAAATTTGCCTATCTTTGACGCATTTCACTCAATCGCAACACCACAGCCGCCAGTCTGCGCCCCAAACACCCCCGCTCGGCGGGTGGTATCGACTTCGTTGTGTAATCAAGTTTGTAAATCACAAAGCGCACCATGCTGACTCAAATAAGCGACCTCATCATAGCTGCCAATGTCGGCATCATGCTGTTTTTTTCGGTGGCGGTAGCGCCAACTATTTTCATGGTGCTGCCACCTGAATGGTCGGCTGCCTATGTGCGCAAGTTCTTCCCCAAATATTTTTTGTTTTTAGGCATCACCAGCGCAATAGCGGCTGCGCTGCACAACCAGCCGTTGGTGCAAATCAGTTCGGCTGCATGCGCGGCGGTTTTCTTTTTCAGTGTTTTCTGGCTAACCCCACGTATCAATCTGGCGCGGGACAGCAAACAGATGAAAACCTTTAACCTGCTGCACTACACCAGCGTGGGCTTGAATCTGGTGCAGTTGGTGGTGATGATTTGGATACTTGTTAAAAGCGTATTGGCTGCCTGACGCCAATACCCCCGGGCGCACCCGGCGAGCCCACGGCTGGCAAAATTTAAAGTCCTAATCAAGGCTAATCAAAACCGACTAAAACACACCATGCTGATACAACTCACCTACGCCAGCCGCACATCCAAAACACTGATTCCTGAAGATTTGGCGGCCATTTTGGTGGCATCCAAACGCAACAATACGCGCGTAGGCGTGACGGGCGCGCTGTGCCTGACCAACGGCATTTTTTTGCAGCAGCTTGAAGGTGACCGATCTGCTGTTAGTTTGCTGTACCACCGGATCCTGGCAGACCCACGCCACCGCGACCCGGCCATATTGGATTTTGCAGAAATTGCCTCGCGCAAATTCACCCAGTGGTCGATGGGTTCACTGTCTTCTTTGGAATCGAATCGCGCCATTTACCTGAAGTATTCGCGCTCCGCCAGCTTTGACCCGTACACCATGAGCCCCACCACACTGCGTGCGTTTTTTGACGAAATCATGCACAACGCGGCCTGGGTTGCCTAAGCTTGTCAGTAACGGTACATGGCCAAACGAACATCACCCAGCGCCATTCAGGACGCCAACGACCTGAGCCAGCTGGGCAACATCGTGCAGGACAAACGTAACGGTAAACGCTCAGGTGCCAAGAAAGGCAGGCGCAACCGTCACTATGAAAAGCAGCTGATTAGAAACGCGCTGACTACAGGCGTGTTGCAACGCAGTGACGTTTAGCCTACTAGCAGCTTCCGAGCCACTCATTTTTTAATAGCTGATCGCGCCTGAATTTATTGGGCTACAGACCGATTTAGTAGATAAATTGCGCCTTTTCAGGCACAATTCACTCAATCCCCACCATGCCCGCCTCGGGGTAGCGCCCGCCTTTAACCGCCTCGGGTGGGAAGAGCGCGTCCAGCTCGGCAATCTCTGTTTTTAACAACGCAAAGTCAGCAGCCGCAGCGTTTTGCTCAAGGTAATTGATGCGCCGGGTGCCGGGTATCGGCACCACATGCGGGTGCTTGCACAGCAGCCAGGCCAGGGCCACTTGCGCATTCGTCATGCCTTTGGCTTTGGCAAAGCGGCTCAAGCCATCGACCATCGCCTGGTTGGTATCTGAAGCCGCACCAGTAAAGCGCGGCAGCATGTTGCGAAAGTCATTGCTTGCCAAATTGGTCTTGTCGAGCGCGCCCGTCAGGAAGGCGCGGCCCAGTGGGCTGTAGGCGACGAATGTGGTGCCCAGCTCGGCGCAGGTGGTCAGCATGTCGGTTTCAGGCTCGCGTGCCCAGAGCGAATACTCACTTTGTACCGCCGCTATCGGGTGCACAGCCTGGGCTTTGCGCAGCGTGGCGCCGGACACTTCAGACAGGCCCAACTGTTTGACTTTGCCCGCTTTGACCAGATTAGCCATCGCGCCCACCATGTCTTCAATTGGCACATCGGGGTTGCGGCGGTGGCAGTAGTACAGGTCAATTGTTTCGAGCCCCAAGCGTTTGAGCGATGCCTCGCAAGCGCTTTGCACATAGGCCGGGGTGTTGTCGATGCGCCGCTCGTACGCGCCAGCAGCCCGCACAATCCCAAACTTGGTGGCCAGAACCACCTGCGCGCGCCGCGCTGCGCCGCCAGCTTTTAAAAACTGACCAATCAGCGATTCGTTGTGGCCTAAGCCGTAAATGTCGGCGCTGTCAAAAAAGTTGACGCCCAGCTCAAGTGCACGTGCCATGGTGCTGCGTGACTGCGCGTCGTCCGTCGCACCATAAAACTCGCTCATGCCCATGCATCCCAGGCCGATGGACGAGACCGGGGTTTTTAAGCTTCCAAGGAGTCGTTTTTGCATGATTTTGACCTTTTTTGAGAGTTAAAAATGGCTGTAGCCCAATAAATTCGGGCGCAAGCAGCTATTAAAATAATAGCGTTTGATGTTAACTGAAAGCTTTGACTGATGCACGCACCACCGCCTGCCGCAGCCAGATGTGCGCGCTTTGCGCCTCCTGGCGGTGGTGCCACACGGCGTCTACATGCACCGGCGCCACGTCAAATGGCAGGGGTCGCAGCACCAGCTGGTCTGCAATCCCGGTGACGCTGACAAAGTGCTGCGGCAGCACCGTCAGCAAATTGGAATTGGCCACCACCCGGCCAGCAGTGAAAAACTGGTTAACGGTCAGCACCACCTGACGCTTGCGGTTAAGTGCGGCCAGGGATTCGTCAATAAACCCAAAGGGCCGACCTGAAAAGCTCACCAGCATGTGGCGCGCCGCGCAAAACTTGTCCAGCGTGAGTGGGCCGCGTGCCAGCGGGTGGCCGGTGCGCATCACGCACACGTACTGGCCGTCATACAGGCGCTGGTGGGCAAAGGCCACCGCCTCATCGCCCTGGGCGCGCACCACCAGGTCAGCCAGCACAGACGGGAAATGGCCCACCGCTAGGTCAGCGGTGGCTTCATCAAGCAGGCGGCGCGGGTCACGCGTGTTGAGCGGCACCACCCGCATGGAAACGCCAGGCGCTTCACGCTCCAGAATGTCGATCAACCCCGGCATCAGCTCGGCGGCAGTGGCATCAGCCATGGCCAGCACAAAAGTGGTGTTGGCCGTTAGCGGCTCAAAGCTGCTGGGCGCCAGCGACGCCTGGAGCTGCCGTAAGGCTTCCCGCACCGTGGGCCACAGCGCCAGGGCACGCGGGGTGGGCGTCATGCCCTGGCCGCTGCGCGTGACCAGTTCATCCCCTAATGCGTCACGCAATCGGCGCAGCGCATTGCTGACGGCAGGCTGCGTGAGCGACAGGTTGCGGGCCGCTCGGGTCAGGCTGCGCTCGGCCATGACTTCGTCAAACACTCTGAGCAGGTTTAAATCAAGCGTGCGAAAGTTGATGTGTTCAGCTTGCATCACAGAGTTTAATTATCACCAATATGAATAACTCACATCATAAAGATAAAGTTGAATAATATTAGTAATAACCCTAATATCCTCTTGCCTGCTGCTATTTTGTGGCGAGTAAAAATGAAAGAGGAAAGACCATGACCAGCTTCGTACACCTTGAGTATTCCAATCGGCACCCCGGCGTGGCGCGTGTTGAGTCGGCTATTGATGCGGCGCAGAAGATGCGTCGCGGGTTTTCTGGCACGCGCGGCATGGCCAAGCTGTTGCTGTCTGCCATGGTTGCTGCCGCAATGGTCGTGGCTTATCAGGTCATGGACAGCGTGGCTGAAGGCCAATTGCTGGTGCTGTGGATTGCCATGTGGGCTGTCGCTTTTGTGGCCCTGGCGTCGTTTGCGGGTGCAGCGCGCATCATGGCCGTACGCATAAAACACAAGCTGGACGGCTGGTCAAGTAACCTGGCCGCCAAGCGTGCCGATGAGCGCTTGTGGGCGATGGCAAAAACCGATGCGCGGTTGATGGCTGATTTGCAGTGCGCCATAAGCCGCAGTGAAACGGGCAACGACCTGCGCGATGAAGGCCTGCGCTTTGTAGCGCCTTCACTAACGCTACTATCGCCCCTGAAAGCAACTACAAAAGCTATCCCGTCTGGGGCGGCTTTGATGCGGGCTTACAAGCGGCACTACATTTGATGGATGGCGGCATTTAGATATAAAAAAACCGCGCTAAGCGCGGTTTTTTTATGGTTGCTGATACGACTCAAGCCGCCAGCCGCTTCTCAATCGCCGCCTTGGTGTCCACCAGTGCTTTTGGCAAATGGTGCTCCAGCTGTTTGAACAACTCAGTGTGCAGCGCCAGTTCTTGCGTCCATGCGGCTTTGTCGATGCTGGTCACGGTGTTGAATTGCTGCTGCGTGAAAGGCAGGCCAGTCCAGGTCAGGTCGTTGTAGCTTGGGGTCACGCCCATCACGTTGTCGGTACCTCGCCCTGTGCCCTCAATGCGGTCAATCATCCACTTCAGCACGCGCATGTTCTCGCCGTAACCGGGCCAGACAAACTTGCCGTCATCACCCTTGCGGAACCAGTTGGTGGTGTAGATTTTAGGCAACGTGGCACCGGTTTTGGTCAGCTTGTCACCCATGTCCAGCCAATGCTGAAAGTAGTCGCTCATGTTGTAGCCGGTAAAGGGCAACATGGCGAAGGGGTCACGGCGCACCACACCGGCCTGGCCAGTGGCGGCGGCTGTTGTCTCGCTGCCCATGGTGGCGGCCATGTACACGCCCTCTACCCAGTTGCGTGCTTCAGTCACCAGTGGCACGGTGGTGGAGCGACGGCCACCAAACATGAAGGCATCAATCGCCACGCCTTTGGGGTCGTCCCAGGCGGAGTCAAGGGCCGGGTTGTTGGTGGCTGCTACAGTAAAGCGGGCGTTCGGATGCGCCGCCTTGGCACCGGTTTCTTTGGCAATCGCTGGTGTCCAGTCTTTGCCTTGCCAGTCGATGGCGTGCGCGGGTGCATCACCCATGCCCTCCCACCACACATCGCCGTCATCTAGCAGCGCGACGTTGGTGAAAATCGTGTCGCGCTCAATGCTGGCCATGCAGTTTGGATTGGTCAGCGTGTTGGTGCCAGGGGCGACGCCAAAGTAACCAGCCTCGGGGTTGATAGCGTACAGCTTGCCATCAAGAGCGGGTTTGATCCACGCAATGTCGTCGCCAATGGTGGTGACTTTCCAGCCGTCAAAGCCTGCAGGCGGGATCAGCATGGCAAAGTTGGTTTTGCCGCATGCTGACGGGAATGCTGCCGCCACATGGTATTTTTTGCCTTGGGGCGTGGTCACGCCCAAAATCAGCATGTGCTCGGCCAGCCAGCCTTCATCGCGGCCCATGTTGGACGCAATGCGCAGTGCAAAGCATTTTTTGCCCAGCAGCGCGTTGCCGCCGTAGCCGGAACCATAAGACCAGATCTCGCGCGTTTCTGGGTAATGCACGATGTACTTGGTTTTGTTGCATGGCCATGTCACATCTTTCTCGCCTGCAATCAACGGAGCACCTACGGTGTGAACGCAGGGCACGAATTCACCCTCGACTCCCAGCACATCAAACACGGCCTTGCCCATGCGCGTCATGATTTTCATGTTGACGGCCACATACGGGCTGTCAGACAGTTCAATGCCGATGTGTGCAATTGGCGAGCCCAGCGGGCCCATGCTGAAGGGCACCACGTACATCGTGCGGCCCTGCATGCAGCCGTCGAACAAGGGGTTCAGCGTGGCACGCATCTCAACCGGATCTGTCCAGTTGTTGGTCGGACCAGCATCTTCTTTTTTAGCCGAACAAATATAGGTGCGGTCTTCAACCCGTGCCACGTCGGTCGGGTCGCTGCAAGCCAAAAAGCTGTTGGGGCGTTTGGTGGGGCTGAGCTTTTTAAATGTTCCGGCATCGACCAGCTGCTGGCACAGGCGCTGGTACTCGGCATCGCTGCCGTCGCACCAGTAAATGGTGTCGGGTTTGCACAGGGCGGCTATGTCGGCAACCCAGGCAATCAGTTTTGCGTTTTTAACGTAGCTGGGCGTGTTGAGGTTCAGCCCTTGCATGGCAGGATGGTTCATCGAAAAAAGCTCCAAAAATATGACACAACTGTGACCATTTTAAGAAGCTGGCGCTGCGGTTACCAGACGGTTACAGGTAAAAGTTATGCAAAACTTGCATGAGGTTATGCGTGCGTATCGATGTGCGATGTTTGCCCACTGACTGCCGATCAGGTGCCGACTTATTGCCGGGCAAATGCCACGACGTTGCCGGCAGCGTTGGCCTGGCCCGTGTTAA
Organism: Polaromonas sp.; assembly: GCA_043781295.1. GTDB lineage: Bacteria > Pseudomonadota > Gammaproteobacteria > Burkholderiales > Burkholderiaceae_C > Polaromonas. The sequence continues at coordinate 14,430 of JAYWBS010000224.1, read as the reverse complement.
GTTGGGTGTTGGTCACTTTGATGGCACCAATATAGCCCTGCATGGTGTCGCCAACAAACCGGCCAACGATGGCGCCGGTGGTGGTGCCTAAGCAGCCAGTCGTGCAGGTCGCCCCGGTCAGTGGACTGGGACCTCCCACCATCGCCCAGGTCGTGTTCGCAGGGATGGCATAGGTTGTCGCAGTGGCCTGTAGGGCGCTGGTGCCAAAAGACAGTGTCATGGGCGACAGGTTCTTGATTTGCTGACTGCCAAAATTCATCACCAGATTGCTGCCGCCGAAGGTACCGACGCGCCCGTAGTTGTCGGTTGGGGCCGTGCCGCCGACATAGTTGTACTGGGCCAAACCCGAGTTTGGCAAGGCAATGCTGGGGGTGTCTCCAATAATGTGGTGTTCGCCAACGCTGTTGGTTGAGCCCGCGCTGGGCGGGTCATAGGTCCAATAAGCTGCTGCTGCGGCACTGCTGCCGAAGTTTCGGGGTGTCGGGAAAGCAGCTACAAATGTCTGCGCGTTGAAAAACAGGACGTTGGTATTCGCGATTTCATCCACCCTGGCTTTAAGTTGGGCCGGCGTCAGGTTCTCAGCATTGAACCGCGTGAAATCACTACCGAGGCTGGTGAAGCCTTTGAACTCCACCAGTGTGATCTTGCCGCTGCCGCTGATACCGCTGCTGACGATGGCCGGTTGTTCGGTTACCGTGAAGGTGGTGAGGGGCGCGATGAGGCTGATCACAGGCGCGCGCTGATCGGTCAACTGGGGTGAGGTGGATGTCCGGGCGCCTGAACCGCTGCTGGAGCCGCTGCTGGCATTTCCATCCTGCGTGCCGCTGCTGGCCGTCGTGCTTCGGCCCCGGCCGGTAGCGCCGCGGTCGCCCAGTATCGCGGGCGGCACAAGTAGGCGCACGGGAAGGGTATTGGCCGACGGCACATAAAAGGAGTCCTGCTGGCCAAACTCTTTTGCGCCAGCGTCGTTGGTCACCGAGATGCGCCCGTCAGTCACGCCACCAAAGGTGCCGTTGCGTTCCGGCGACCCGTCGGGCCGGGTGCAGTCGTTGTTGCACGACACCACCGTGAAATGCGTGCCACGGATACCGATGGTGGCCGTAGCCGTCTGAACCCGGTAGCTGGACTGATTGGCTTTACCAATCAGTCCGGTGATGGTTCGCATGCCGCCCTTGAGCAAACCCATCAGGGAGCGGTCGGTCTCGGCATTTTTTTCAAATTTGTAGTTGTCAATCCTGAACTGGGTATTGGCCCGCAAGGCCACGACCGACTCGTCGGTGAAGCGGACCTGCAACGTGCTTTTATCGCCCACCGCCAATACATCGCCGCTTTCAACCGTCGCGCCCATCTGCAGCGGCACTTGCTGGCCGTCGCGTTCAATCGTGGCGCTGCCAGCGACTGCAAGCACCCTGCCTGCGGGGACAGCCCAAACCTGTGTGCCTGCGCCTAGCGCCAGCACGGCTGCGGCAATAGTGGTGATTTTCATGGAAATTCCTTTCAGAAATAGAGGCGGCTACTTGAAGTCATAACGCAGTTTCACGGCCAGCGAGTCGCGGGTGTACTTGAAAAATCCAATCGTCGATTGCTGGTCCACACGCTGGTATTCGCCGCGCACCGCCCAGTTGCGGCTGATCGCGTAACTGGCCGACAAGTCCAGCGCAAAAAAATCGTCACGCCGCGGTGCCAGGCCCGCTGCATAGTCCCGTTCATATCGGCTGTTCTGGTAGCTCAGTCCGCCCGTGAGAGTCCATTTGGGGATGGGCTGGATGATGCCCGAAATGCGCGCACCCCATAAACCACGCGACAGATCCGGCCTTTCCTTGCGGTTTTTCTCGTCGCCCAGGTTCAGACCGGCCGTGATTTCAGGGTTCCAGGCGTGCGTGAAGGTTCGGGTCCAGAACGCGGTGAGGTTGGTCAGGCGGCTGTCCCGGATATCGGCGCCCGACGCCACCTGAATCGTCTTGGCGACATCCAGAAAGGTGTTGATGTTTTTATACGCCTGATCAGAGTATTGCAGGGACAGGCCATAGCGGTTGAACTGGTCACTCTGGTGCTGCCACTCGCCGACCAGCGTGGTCAGATTCAGGTAGGGCTGGTTGCCGACCGCAAGGTGGTTGAGGTCTATGCCCAGCCGATACAGGTTGCGCCCTTCAAGTATCGAGACGCCACCTTGCAGCCCCATCAGGGCCTGGTTAAACACGTCGCTGTTGCCCAGTTTGTGGAACCGGCCCGACAGCTGCCCACCACCATAAAGAGCCACGCCCGGCGCGACCGGGTAAACGCCCTGCAGGCCGGCTGCGACTGTACCGAAAAAATCACCCCGCTGTTCCGACGACTGCCCGGGCGCGACGATAAAGCCCGCAGGCAGGCCGGCAACCTGGCCGCTTTTGATGCCGCTGTTGATGTTGCTGTCGTAACCCCCGCCGATTTCCACATAGGCAGAAGAGGTTGGCCGGTAGCGCGACTCGCGGGTGTGGATGGCATCCAGAAACTGGATGATGCTGTCGCGCTCAGTGCCTGTTGCACTGGCGACCAGGCTGGTGAACTCCTCGCGCGCACGCTCGTCGTCGCCCACAATGAAATAGCCCCGGGCCAGATGAAACAGCGCGGACCGATTTTCGGGGAACTGTAGCAAATAGCGCTCCAGCGCCAGCACGCCCTCACCCGGAACACCGGCATTGAGTGCCGCAATACCGAAGTAAAAATCAAACAAGGGCGTTCCCAGCGCGTCAGGCTGGGCTTTGCCTGCCTCGTAAGCTTCGCGGTCTTTACCTTGCTCAAGCAGGGACTTGATGTCGTCAGCAGGTGCCGCTACGGCGGCTGCGCAGCCAGACAACAACAGAGCTGCCCATGCAGCGCGGGGCAGCAAAGGCAGTAGCAAAGAAGGTAAAAAAAGGAGATGAGGTTTCACTACGAATCTATCAGGCTTGTTTGCGCTGTTAATAGGGTAGCACAAACGTGTCTAAACGTAAGAAACCAGATGCCGGGAAAGCGGAACTATGTCGCTAAGCCGCGATTTTCAGGCCTTTAAGCCATGAAAACAGCGATAAAGGCCAGCAAAAACATCAACACACCACCCACGATGGGCAAGATCATGGGTGCCGCAAACGCGATGGATTCGACCACATCAGGCGCGTACGCAACATCAGGGTTGCTGTGGGCTGCGTGGCTTGTCTGGTCGGCGGGCTGGGACATGAAAATTCCTGGGTTTTGCAAAAATTACCTGCATTTTACCTTTTTGGGCATCGGCGATGCAAACAAACCCGTGCATCTGAAGGCACACTTCAAACATGACACATCACAAATTTTTAAAGCTTTTCGTCCAGACCGCAGCCCGCGCATCTTTTGCTGTGCTTGCTGGTTGTGCCGCCACCGGGCCTAACAGCCCGTCTGCCCAACCGGTGCTGTACCCCAACGCAACGCTCAACCGCGTTGGCGAAGCACAAGGGCGCGCTGAAGTCGATGGCTGCATGTCCAGGGCGCTACAAGCCGGCTTGACACCCGATCAAAAAACCAATGAAGTTGGCCGGCGTGCAGGCGAGGGCGCAGCCACTGCCGGCGTTGCTTCTGCGGTCGGCGCGTTGATCACAGGCCGTAGCAGCGACGTGCTGCGGGCGGGGGCTGCAGGCGCGGCCATTGGCGGATCGGCCGGCGCTGTGTCGGGCGCTTTTCATAACGACAAGCCCAACGCTACCTACCGCCAGTTTGTGCAGCGCTGCCTGAGTGAAAAAGGCTTTGACGTGATTGGCTGGAACTAGGTGGACCTAAATTGCCCACGTTATTGAGTGTTCAACTGGGCGCCGCCCGGCGCGTGAAGGTGGGCGAGCGCACCATCCTGACCGCGTTTCACAAGCAGCCGGTAAGCGGTGATGTTCCCGTCATGGCGCTGGGCCTGATGGGTGATGAGCAGGCCGATTTATCGGTTCACGGGGGGCTTGAAAAAGCAATTTATGCCTACCCGGCCGAGCACTATGCTTTTTGGCAAAACGCCAGATTTGAGGCAGGCAGCCATGCTATGGATCAAAGCTTGCCGCACGGCTCGCTCGGTGAAAACCTCACGCTTGAAGGCCTGCTTGAGGCCGATGTTTGGGCGGGCGACGTGCTCAGGTTTGCCAACTGCGAATTAAAGGTCACGATACCGCGCGAGCCTTGCTACAAACTCAACGCCGCCATAGGTTTTGCGCGTGCCTCCCAACTGATGGCGCAATCTGGCTGCTGTGGTTTTTATCTTTCTGTTTTGAACCCCGGCACGCTGCGCGCCAGTGAAGCTTTCGACGTCATTGCCGGGCGGCGCAATGTCAGCATTACCCAGCTGTTTGCCGCCAAACTGGGTAAACATTTGCGCTAGCGGTCAGGGCAAATTGCTGGCGCAAAGTGTGGCATTTCGCACACGCTGACGTACATGGATATTCACGCGGTGTCTTCCTTCAATTCCAAACCTGCGTTATGGTGAGACCGTGACATTTCTGGCGCGCCCTTTTCCTTTTTGGAGTTGTGATGAAAGCCAAGCATTCCGCTAGTGACCTGTTGCTATCGCCAGGGCTGAAAGACGCCCCGGTACTTGATCTGATGTGTTCACACTTTGTGCTCACGCTGGCCGCGCGACAGGGTGCCAAGTTCAATGTGCGGCGCGACTTGAACAGTTTGCTGTCGTTGTCAGGTCGGCACCTGGTCTGGCCCTTACCAGCCTTGCAGCGCCTGCGTGAATTTTTAGGCCGGCGCTGCAAAGACAACGATTTTTGGCGTGGCCACGAGCTACTGCCAGATGCAGAATTCATGCAGCGCCACGGCACCTGGCGCGGCCCGTATGAAGAAGGCACGCTGTTCTTCTACCTCGACGAGCATGCCAAAGACCAGCCGAAGGATTTGCTGTCAGTCCTCGCAGCAACGGGCGAGTATTTGACGCACGTACTTAAAAAGCAGTCCACGCTGGTTGAGAAAAACATCGACGCATTGGCCAACCTGTTGCAACTTAACCGCGCTGAGCGCGCGCTGTTGCTGTACGGCACTCTGGCTCGCTACCAGCGCGACTTGCGTTCACTGTTGGTTGAATTCAAAGTCAACAACGCGCCTGAAGCCTATGCGGCGCTGGCCGATGTGGCGGGTGTCAAGGCGGCTGAAGTCGCTGAGGCGCTGCGTGCGGGCTCGCGCCTGGAGCGCATTGGCATGGTGGAGAATTTGATTTCCGAGCACAACATCACCGACCTGGCCGACCTGATGAAAGTCAGCGAAAAGCTGCCGCCCGTGCTGATGCGCGAGTACCGCGACACCAGCGAGCTGATGGCCGTGTTCACCCGGCCCAGCGTGCGCAGCGAGTTGGCTTTGAACGACTTTGCCTTCGTTAAAGAAGATGCCGATGTGCTGGTGTCGTTGCTTAAAAACGCAGTAGCAGGCAAAGAGCAAGGCGTGAACGTGCTGCTGTACGGCCCACCCGGCACGGGTAAAACCGAGCTGGCCAAAGTGGTGGCGCAGGCCGCTGGGCTTGACCTGTTTGAAGTCGAGCACGCTGACCGCGACGGTAATTCACTCAGCGGGCGTGACCGCTACCGCTCGCTGCAAATTGCGCAGGTGTTCCTCAAGGGCAGCCAGCATTCAGCGTTGCTGTTTGATGAGGTCGAAGATGTGTTTCCACCGATTTCCAGCGAGGCAGCGCAACTGATGGCACGCTCTGACCAGCTGTCTGCGCCCGCCAATGGCTCGGTCAATGGCAAGGCGTGGGTGAACCAGATTTTGGAGTCCAACACCGTGCCCACGCTGTGGGTAACGAACCGCATTGAGCAGATTGACCCGGCCTTTCGCCGCCGCTTTGCCTACCACCTGGAGCTGCGTTCGCCGCCGCCAGGCGCGCGCGAAGGCTTGGTGCGTAAAACGCTGGAGGGCGTACCCGTCAGCGATGCATTCGTTGCCAAACTCACCGTCCGCAAAGGTCTGACGCCCGCGCAGATTCGTACCGCTGTACGCTTTGCAAGACTGGCCAGTGCACAGGAAGAAAAAATAGACGCACAGGTTGACGCATCAGCCATGCAAGCCATCCTCGCTGGCGGCAGGCCCGCACTGATGGAGTCACTGATCGAGCGGCAGCTCAAAAACGCTGACGTGGCGCTGGGCAACAAAGCCGGTGCCGCAGGCCGCAAAAGCGTCACCACGTATGACCTGGCCATGCTCAATGTTGAATCGCGTTTTGAGATTCCCCGCATTGTTGAAGCACTCAAAACCCGTGGCCACGGCGCGCTGTGCTTTTATGGCGCGCCGGGCACGGGTAAAACCGCGCTGGCCGAGCACATTGCCAAGGCATTGGACAAGCCGCTCATCATCAAGCAGGCAAGTGATTTGATGAGCAAATACGTCGGCGAGACGGAGCAGAACATGGCCGCCATGTTCAAGGAAGCCGAAGAAGAAAAAGCCGTGTTGCTGCTGGACGAAGCCGACAGTTTTTTGCAAGACCGGCGCGGCGCGCAGCGCACCTATGAAGTCACAGAAGTCAATGAAATGCTGCAAGGCATGGAGCGCCACAACGGCATCTTCATCTGCACCACCAACCTGCTGGACAGCATCGACCAGGCGGCGCTGAGGCGTTTTACTTTCAAGATCAAGTTCATGCCGTTGACAGCAGTACAGCGTGAAACGATGTTTGTCACAGAAGCTCTGGCGTCTGATGCCACCAGGTTGACAGACGAGTTACGAGTCCGCTTAGCCAAACTCACGCAAATTTGCCCCGGCGACTTTGCCGCCGTCAAACGCCAGACTGATATTTTGGATGCGACGTTCTCAGCCGATGAATTCATGAGCCAGCTGGAAGCCGAGCACCGCATCAAACCCGAAGTGCGTGAGGCGCGCGGAATCGGGTTTGTGCAGTAGCTGAGCTTCATGGGTTTTATTGGCTGTGTTGCAAGGTTTTTTTGAGCGCTGAAAATGCCTGAAATTTGACAAATACCGGCGCAAGAAGCGGTTTACAAAGTGGCAGCTAAAGTTTTAACAACCGTATGGCCTTGCCTGAATCAGCTTTCATTTTTTGAAGGGCTGCCAGCAACTGGGCCATCACGGTGTCGGCCTGCACTGGATAAGGGACATTGGATTCGCCGCTGTACCCCACGACGATGTTAAAGCGCAGGGGTTCGCGTTCTGGCAGCTCATTGGTGGCGCGAAGGCCGGCCGCCAGAATTTTGGTGGCCACAGCGTTGGCATCGCTTGCGCTCCCCGAGCCCTCAATCAGCACCCCAAACAGGGTATCGCCCATCCGCGCCACCGTGTCGACTGACCGGGCCACACTGCGAATGCGGGCGGCCGCCATGATGAGCGCACGGTCTGCTGTGTCGCGGTTGTATTTGTTCTGGAGCGCAGCGTAATTTTCCAAGTCAATCGCCAGAAAGGCGAAGGGTTGATGCAAACGGGGGGTTGCGCCTAGCAATTGTTTGAGTTTAAGACGCATGACTTTGGCGGTGTTGACGCCTGTCAAGGGGTCGGCGTACCGCAGACCGCTGGCACGCTCACTGATGCTGCGCCCCTGCGCCAAGCGGTGGTGCAGGCCGTAATACAAAATAGGCACTTCGAGGGCTGAGCCCAGCATCAAACCATAGTCGGTCAAAAACCCCGAGGTGACCAGGCCAACATTGCGCAACAATGGAAAAGTGGTGCCCAACACCACGGGCAATAATCCAAGAGCCAGCCAGCGGGCATGGCGGTCGCCATCCATCAGGGCAACAGCAACTGCCGCAAACAACACCAGCATGCTGGTGATGAGAACCAGGTTGTAAAGCATGAAGCTGGTTGCGTTGGGCAGAGCTGCATTGAGCACACTCACAACAATCAGCAAGCCCATCATCAGCAGCATGGTGGCGTCCAGCGCTTTTGAAAACCGCCGCGGCAAAGTGACGGTACGCACAAACCAGATACCAGCGGCTACTGTCAGTAATCCCAACGTGAGCGTTGCCGAATTGTTCAACACAGGCATTTCGGGCCACAAATAAAGAGCCGCCATACCGCCTATGCTGGCTTGCACCACGGCAAACAATCCTGTGTAAACCGCATAACTGCCAAAGCCCCAATCGCGGTAGGTCAGCGCATTGGCCAGCGCCAGCACCACCACCAGTGCGGTCAAACCGAAATAGATTCCCATCAGCAGATGCTCGTTCTGGCGGCTGCTGATGAATTGCGCATCACTGACGATTCGCGGCAATATTGAGTAAGGGATGCGGGTATGCCGCACTTGCACGTAATAGCGCACAGTTTGACCCAATTCTGTTGACAGCGAAAACGCTGGGTAACGGCCACGCAGCGCCCAGGTGCTCATAGGCCGGTTGTCACCTGCCTGCTGCGTCACCCATTGGCCTGCCGGGTTGCGGTAATACATAGAAACCTCGTCCAGGGGCGGCATGGGTAGCGTCAAACGCCACTGCGGTGTTGGGTTGTTGATGACGATATCAAAGCGCATCCACAAGACGCCATTGCCAAGCAGATAAGGTTTGCTGCGGTCAATCGGTGCAAATTGCAAGTCACTTTGCGTGTCGATTTGTGCCAGGTTGAGCTGGCCAGTCGGGTCCAGTAAAAACTCGATGGAAGGGTCAATATGGGTTGCACCCGTGTCCGCATTCAATACCAGAGGTGCTGCCTGGGCCGCCTGCGCGACCATCAGCACCGCCACAAACAAAACAATGATCTTCAACCCAATGGCAATTAGTTCACGCGCAACACGTGATTGACCTTCATACATGTTTGGATTGTGTAGCAAGCCGTTTGTCACGGCCTGCCTTTTCGTTGTCATGCGGCACGACAGGCCGAAGGTGTGGTTAATATGTACTCATACAGTGAAAAGTTTGGCATCAATCCAGGCTACAGGTGAAGTTTTGAAACCCGCAGTACCTCAGCGCCATAAGCGTCAAGTTTTTTAACCCCCATCCCTGCAATACCTTCCAGGTCGCGCGACGTTTGCGGGGCTCGCTCGGCAATAGCGCGCAGTGTTGCGTCATGAAAAATAACAAAGGCTGGCAGGTTGTGCTCGCGTGCGACTTCAGCGCGCCAGGCTTTGAGCTTGGCCAGGCGTTCAAGTGCGCCAGCATTCAGCGCTGCCTCGGCAATACCTTTAGCAGAGGTTTTGGTGACCTTTTTAGCGCGGCTTGATTTTTCTGCGCTGATTTGCTCACGCAACATCACGCTGACTTCGCCCTTGAGCACCTGCCGCGCATCGGGCAACAACTGCAGCGTGCCATACGCCTCGGCATCGACATAGACCATGTTTTTGGCAATCAGCTGGCGTAGCACCGCACGCCATTGCGCTTCACTCAGGTCGCTGCCTATGCCAAAAGTTGAGAGCTTGTCGTGGCTGTGCTGCAAAACTTTTTCAGTCGCCTTGCCGCGCAAAATATCCATCAAATGCCCGGCCCCAAAGCTGATGCCGCTGGCCTGTTGTACCCGGTAAATGCAGCTCAACATTTTGCGGGCCGCGTCGGTGGCGTTCCACACCGCCGGAGGTGAAATACAGTTATCGCAGTTACCGCAAGGATGGCTTTCTTCATCAAAATAATGCAACAAACTAACGCGCCTACACGCCGTACCCTCAGCCAAATTAAGCAGCGCATCCAGCTTGCCGCGCATCACCGCCTTGAACTCTTCACTCGCTGCCTCGCTGGTGTCAATCATGCGGCGCTGGTTCACCACATCGTTCAGGCCGTAGGTCATCCAGGCGTTGGCGGGCAGCCCGTCACGGCCCGCCCGGCCCGTTTCCTGGTAGTAGCCTTCGATGTTTTTCGGCATGTCCAGGTGCGCCACAAAGCGCACGTCGGGCTTGTCAATGCCCATGCCAAAGGCAATCGTGGCCACCATCACCATGCCGTCGTCGCGCAAAAATTTGTCTTGCCGCTCTTGTCGCAGACTTGAGTCAAGCCCCGCGTGGTAGGCCATGGCGTTGATGCCTGCACCTTGCAATGTGTCGGCAATCTCTTCAACCCGTTTGCGCGACTGGCAGTACACAATGCCCGCCTCGCCTGCATGCTCAGACTGGATAAAGCGCAGCAGCTGCCGCGTGGCATCGAGCTTTTCAACGATGCTGTAACGGATATTTGGACGGTCAAAGCTGGAGACAAATTGCGCAGCGTCTTCCAGCTTCAAGCGCTCCACCATGTCTTGCCGTGTCAGCGCATCGGCTGTGGCCGTCAGCGCCATGCGCGGCACGTCAGGAAACATCTCGTGCAGCAGGCTCAGGCTGCGGTACTCAGGCCGAAAGTCATGGCCCCACTGGCTGACGCAATGCGCCTCGTCAATCGCAAACAAACTCAGCTTGCCGCGCGCATGCAGCCTGCGCAGCAAGTCCTTCATGCGCGGTGTGTTGATGCGTTCAGGTGCGGCGTAGAGCATGGTCAGCTCGGCGCGCTGCAATTGCTTTTCAAGCGCGCTGCTAACGTCGAAGCTCTGCGTGGAGTTTAAAAATGCCGCCGACACGCCCGCCTCATGCAGCGCGCCCACCTGGTCATGCATCAGCGCAATCAGCGGCGACACCACAATGGTCACGCCGTGACCTGCGTTTTGCCGTGCGATAGCGGGAATTTGGTAGCACAGCGACTTGCCGCCGCCAGTCGGCATCAGCACCAGTGCATCGCCGCCGTTCACCACATGGTCAACGATGGCCGCTTGCGGGCCACGGAAATCAGCGTAGCCAAAGACCTCACCCAAAATCTCAAGCGGGGAGGGTTGATGCATCAATTCAGTCAATTCAAACCCGTCTGGTCATCGTCTGGTTGCTATTAAAATAAGAGCTGCTTGCGCCCGAATCTATTGGCCCACAGCCATTTTTGGCAGGTAAAAAGTGCCGTTTTGGGCCGTTTTCGGGTCAATTTGGCGTAAAACTGCGTTCCAGGCTACATCTGCTCCCAAGGCAAGCCCTCAAACCGCCAGCCCGACTGGGTCGAGCGTTTGAAGTGCTCGTCCAGCTCACCCTCAAAACCATGCACCACGTGCTGCACATCGGTAAAGCCAGCGGCCTCCAGCGCCTTGCCCGCAGCCAGCGTGCGCTGACCTGAGCGGCACATCAGCAGCAGCGGCTGGTCTTTACCCGTTGCCTCTTTCGCCACTGTTTCTGCAAACTTGTCCGCATCAGGCTGCAAGTCAGGGTATTCGTACCACGGCACATTGACCACCCCCGGCGGGCGGCCCACATACAGCGACTCGATTTCCATGCGCACATCGACGAACAGCGCGTCGGGATGTGACTGCAGCCAGGCGTAGGCTTCTTTGGGTTGTAGGTTTTTCATGGCGGTGCTGGTATGACCTTATTGTCCTTGAAAGTATTGAGTAAATATGAATTTAAAGGTCGCCGCTTAAAATGAAGACATGAAACCCATCACCTACACCCGTGGCCAGCAACTGCCTGCCATTCTTGAACAACGCATTGCCATTCTTGACGGCGCGATGGGTACGATGATTCAGCGTTTCAAACTGAGCGAAGCGCAGTACCGCGGTGAGCGCTTCAAAGACTTTCACAAAGACATCAAAGGCAACAACGAGTTGCTGAGCCTCACGCGGCCCGATGTGATTCAGGACATTCATGAGGGCTACCTGGCTGCAGGTGCAGACATGATTGAAACCAACACCTTTGGTGCGACCACGGTGGCCCAGGCTGATTACGACATGGCCGAGCTGGCGGTGGAAATGAACTACGAATCAGCCCGCATTGCGCGCGCGGCGTGCGACAAGTTTTCAACGCCTGACAAACCGCGCTTCGTTGTTGGCGCACTCGGCCCCACCCCCAAAACCGCCAGCATCAGCCCCGACGTGAACGACCCCGGCGCGCGCAACACCAGTTTTGAAGAGCTGCGCAAGGCGTATTACGAACAAACCGAGGCGCTGGTCAAAGGCGGCAGTGATGTGCTGCTGGTAGAAACCATTTTTGACACACTCAATGCCAAAGCCGCGCTGTTTGCGATTGACGAGTACTTTGACAACTCGGGCGAGCGCCTGCCCCTCATCATCAGCGGCACGGTGACGGATGCGTCTGGCCGCATTTTGAGTGGCCAGACCGTCACCGCCTTCTGGCACAGCGTACGTCACGCCCAACCGCTGGCCGTCGGCCTGAACTGCGCGCTCGGTGCGGCGCTGATGCGCCCTTACATCCAGGAGCTGGCGCGCGTGGCGGGTGACACTTTCATCAGCTGCTACCCCAACGCTGGCCTGCCCAACCCGATGAGCGATACCGGCTTTGATGAAACGCCCGACGTGACGTCACGCCTCCTGCATGAGTTTGCAGCCGAGGGGCTGGTCAACATCGTGGGCGGCTGCTGCGGTACCACACCGGATCACATTGCGGCGATTGCTAGCGCAGTGGCACCAGTGGCGCGGCGGGGTTTGAATGCTCCGTTTTACAAAGAAGCCGCATAACGTCGTCTTTTCAAGCAGGGGCCACGGGTCTGGCTTCGCCAGCCCGTAGGCGCAGCGGCCCCCTCGGGGGGCAGGAAGCTACGCGAAGCGAGCGACCGTGGGGGCTAGGTAGGCATTAAATGATCAATTTCCTGCTGCATTGCCTGCACCAGCTGGCTGTACATCTTCAGCTTTTCCGACGTTTCGCGCAGCCGCTCTGAAATACGCTGGGAGATGGCCAGCACCAGCTTGGCGGCGGTGTCTGGCTCTTCTTCGCTGAGTTTTTCCAGCGCCGCACGCGACAAAACGGCGCAGCGCACGTCGGTGCTGGCGGTGCAGGATGCCAGGCGCGCCTGGCCATCGACCAGACTCATTTCACCAATCAGGCTGCCGGGGCCAAGCACCGTGACGGTGACGGGTGTGCGGCGGCTGACGACAATGTTTTCAACCGTGACTTCGCCTTCCAGCAGCAGCATCATGTAGCCGGTGTCGTCCTTGTTGCCTTCCTTGATGAAGGTGGTGCCCATGGCAATCTTGCGCGGCATCATGTAGCTGACCACGGTGAAGGCTTCGTCTTCGGTCAGCTGCATCAAGGCGGTGGGGGCAATTAAAAGCTGCGCCGCCAGCTCGGCCGTGCTGGAGCCCTCAATGGCGCGCATGCGCTCTTTGGAGTCCATCAGTTCTGGCGCGGTGCCCTGACTGCTTTTCCTGACCCGAAACAGCTTCTTAAACATGGTGTTTACCTGCGATTTTGGTGTGCATGCCGGGCGTCTGCAGCGCTGCGCCCCGGCTGTGATTAAAATCATGGTAACTCAAGGAGCGTTGCAGCGAAACCATTGTTTTGCGAGGCTTGGGTTACTGATGTTTTTGGCTTAAACCCAAATCAAACATTGGCGGCAACGACGCTCACCTTTTATTTTCAAGGTGAGTCAAGTGTCAAAGACTGAAAACCCGCAAACCGTTCCCCCCATGAAGCTGGCTGGCCTGGAGCCCGTCGACATTGGTACTGGCAGCTTATTTGTCAACATTGGCGAGCGCACCAACGTCACGGGCTCCAAAGCGTTTGCCCGCATGATTTTGAATGGCGACTTTGAAGCCGCGCTGGCCGTGGCCCGCCAGCAGGTTGAAAACGGCGCACAAATCATCGACATCAACATGGACGAAGCCATGCTGGACAGCCAGGCGGCGATGGTTCGGTTTTTGAACCTGATCGCCAGCGAGCCCGATATTTCGCGCGTGCCGATCATGATTGACAGCTCCAAGTGGAGCGTGATTGAGGCCGGCCTGCGCTGCATCCAGGGCAAGGGCATTGTCAACTCCATCTCGATGAAAGAAGGCGTTGAGCCCTTCAAGCAGCAGGCGAAATTGCTCAAGCGCTACGGCGCGGCGGCGGTGGTCATGGCGTTTGATGAGCAAGGCCAGGCCGACACCTATGAGCGCAAGGTGCAAATTTGCGAACGAGCTTACCGCGTGCTGGTCGATGAGGTCGGCTTTCCCCCTGAAGACATCATTTTTGATCCGAACATTTTTGCCATTGCTACCGGCATTGAAGAGCACAACAACTACGCGGTTGACTTCATCAATGCCACGCGCTGGATCAAGGAAAACCTGCCGGGTGCCAAGGTGTCGGGCGGTGTCAGCAATGTGTCGTTCAGTTTTCGCGGCAATGACCCGGTGCGTGAAGCCATCCATACCGTGTTTTTGTACCACGCCATCAAGGCCGGTATGGACATGGGCATCGTCAATGCGGGCATGGTCGGCGTGTACGACGACCTGGAGCCCACGCTGCTGGAACGCGTCGAAGACGTGGTGTTGAACCGCACCCCCATCTACAAACCAGGCGAGGCGGAACTCACCCCCAGCGAGCGTTTGATTGAAGTCGCCGAAACCGCCAAAAGCGGTGCCAAAGACGACAGCAAAAAAAACGAATGGCGCGCGCTGCCGGTACGCGCCCGCTTGTCGCATGCGCTGGTGCATGGCTTTAACGAGCACATCGTGCCCGATACCGAAGAGGTCTGGCAGGCGATTCAGGCCGAAGGCGGCAGGCCGCTGCATGTGATTGAAGGCCCGTTGATGGACGGCATG
>JAYWBS010000223.1:0-67797 GCA_043781295.1 Polaromonas sp. | reverse complement strand
TCGCGCTGCCGCGTGGCCACGATGGACGGGCCAGGGTTGGCAAAAGTTTCAACGATGGCGCGGTTGGTAGCGCGTAAAAATGCCGCCACGACTTTCGGGTTTTGCGCAATCAGGCTGCTGCTGGCCAAAATGGCATTGCCATACAGGTTGACGCCTGCATCAGCGTATTGAAGCACTGACAAATCTTCAAGCTTCATGCGCGCGAACAGCGACACCGCCGAGTCATGAAAATACGTGGCACCATCCACATCGCCGCGCACCATCACGTTGTCACGTGCGCTGAAGTCGGTGGTTGACCAGCTAAAAATATCCGGCTTGATGCGCAGCTTGCGCGCCACCATGGGCCAGGCGCGGCGCGTGGCCTCAACTGCTGCGGCGGCTATTTTTTTGCCCTCCAGGCTGCGGAAGTCATGGGTGATACCCTTGTCCTTGCGGCCAATAATGACAAACGGTGCACGGTTGTAATACTGGTACACAGCCTGCACCAGCGGCGTGCCAGGGTTTTGCGCATTGAACTCCACCAGCGAGCTGATGTCACCCAGCCCCAACTGGTACACACCGCTGGCGATGCGGGTAATGGAGGTGACAGAACCCGCGCCCACATCAATCGTGACATCCAGGCCTTCGTCTTTGTAGTAGCCCTTGCTTTGCGCCAGGAAAAACGGCGACGTTTGGCCCGTGATGCGAAAGTCAAGCGTGAATTTAAGCGGTGTGAGACGGGCTGTGGGTTGCGACCAGACGCTGGGGACAGCAAGGCTTGAGGCGGCGCCCAAAGAGGCGATAAAGTGGCGACGTTTCATGAAAAGATTCATGTCTTTCTCCGGTGAGGCACTTGAAAACATCAGCCACACACGGGGTATGTGGCCGGACGGTTCAAGAGCAATTTCCGGGCGCTGCACAGTGGCGCAGTCGCTGAACGCTTCTACTCTTGCATCAAGTCATGCATTTCGCGTGCCAGTCACATGCACTGTTTTGGCGCTCTTTTGCATCCGCAAGCGGGTTCAATATTTGCTAGTATGAGTTTGCCTTGGGTAGAAGCGTTCAATTTGCACTGTCATCGTGATGTGGCTTGCAAATGGGAAATTGCCCAGGATTTCCAACTCAAGGAGCGCTTCATGCTGGTTACCCAACAACCCATTCTTCGTCAATTCTGGCATGCCGTCATGCCGATGTCTGCGCTTGCCGACGGACCCAAGCCCTTTACCTTGCTGGGTGAAAACATTGTTCTTTTTCTGGATGCAGAAGGCCAGCCCGCCGCCCTGCGAGACCGCTGTTGTCACCGCACGGCTAAATTGTCAAAAGGCTGGTGCGTGGATGCACAAGGGCACGCCTGCAAGCAGGGCAACATTCAGTGCGGCTACCACGGCTGGACGTATGCACCCACTGGCCAGGTTGTCAACATTCCGCAGTTTGAAGCAGGCCGGGCCATCATGCCGGACTACAAAACCACGGCCTACCATTGCAAGGCCAGTTACGGCTATGCGTGGGTAGCACTTGATGAACCGATCGGTGAGATTCCCGACATCCCTGAATTCTCTGACCCCGGCTACCGCACCATCTTCCAGTTTTACGAACGCTGGCAAACCAGCCCGATGCGCGCGCTGGAAAATTCGTTTGACAACTCTCATTTCAGCTTTGTGCACCGTGCCACCTTTGGCGTAGCTGCCAGCCCCAAGCCCAGCAAGTACGAGCTGGTTGAGAACGACAACGGTTTTTATGCTGAAACCGTGATTGAGGCAGCCAACCCTGAACGCTATCAAAGCATCAGCGGTGTGAAAGACGCCATCACCACGCGCCACATGCGCAACGCCTACTTTTTGCCGTTTTCACGGCGGCTGGACATTGAATACCCCTCGGGCATTCGCCACATCATCATCAACTGCTTCACGCCGATAGATGATGGCAACATGATGCTGTGCCAGTGGCTGTTTCGCAATGACACCGAGGCTGATTGCCCGGCACAAATGCTGATTGATTTTGATGCCGAGATCACGCTGGAAGACAAAGACATTCTGGAATCCACCGACCCGGACGCGGTGATAGACCCGCGTCGGCGCGGCATTGAATATTCGATGGACTCTGACAGGCCGGGTATTTTGATACGCCGCAAGCTGATGGAACTGCTGACAAAACACGGCGAAGCTGAAGTACACCGCTGAAACCAGCATGCTATGTAAAAAATAGCTGCTTGCGCCCGTATTTATTGGGCTACAGGCTGATTTGATAGGTAAAAAAGGCTCCTGATGAGCCGTTTTTGTTGATTCACACTGCTTCTACTCGTTATTCGAGCTGCGGTGTGCCCATTGCGTGGTGTTCTTTTCGATGTAGCTGAACAGCTCATACATCACCATTGCCATCGCGCCCACCACCACCAGGCCGCTGAAGGCCAGGCCCATTTGCATGGCTGAACCAGCGGAGATGAGCAGGTAGCCAATGCCTTCGTTGGCGGCGGTCATCTCGCTGACCGTGGTGCCGACAAAGGCCAGTGTGATCGCTACTTTGAGTGAGCCGTAAAAATACGGCATGGAGCGCGGCAGGCCGACTTTGACCAGAACGTCCCAGCGCTTGGCTCCCAGCACCCGCAGCACGTCCTCCAGCTCAGGCTCCAGCGTGGCCAGGCCAGTGGCAATGTTGACCATGATGGGGAAAAACGAGATCAGGAAGGCGGTGAGAATTGCCGGGCCGATGCCGATGCCAAACCAGACCACGAGAATCGGTACAAACGCCGCCTTGGGTAGCGCGTTGAAGGCCGTCATCAGCGGGTAGACCGCTGCATAGGCCAGGCGCGATGAACCCACCACAAAGCCGAGCAGCACACCCACCACAATGGCGATGCCAAAGCCCGCCATGGTGACCCAGTAAGTGCGCCAGGCATGGCCCAGAATCACTTCCTTGAATTCCCAGGTTTGGGTGGCAATGCGCAGCGGGCTGGGGAAGATGAATTCCGACACGCTGAAGACGGTGCAAATGAGTTGCCATAACGCAATCACTGCGACCAGCAATACCCAGGGTGCCCAAAATTGGAGTTGTTTATTGGTCATGGTTTAAGGCGCTTCAAGCTGCAACAGCCGTGGTCTGGCGGATGGCACCTATATGCCCACGCAGCTCATGCACGATGTCTGAAAACTCTTTGGTGTAGGTGATTTCCAGGTCGCGCGGGCGCGGCAGGTCGATTTCTTTTTTCACGACAAAGCGGCCTGGGCTTTTGCTCATTACGTAGACCGTATCGGCCAAAAATACCGACTCGCGCAGGTCATGCGTGACCAGAATCACATTGAATTTTTGCACCGCCCACAGGTCACGCAAAATACACCACAACTCTTCACGCGTGAAGGCGTCAAGCGCGCCAAATGGCTCATCTAACAACAGCATTTTGGGTTCATGCACCAGCGCCCGACAAATGCTGGCGCGCTGCTGCATGCCGCCCGACAGCTGCCACGGGAATTTGTCGCCATAGCCACCCAAGCCCACACTTTCAAGCAGCTTGAGCGCACGCTCCTCGTACTCTTTGCGCTTGGCTTTGAAGTTGCTACGGTAGGGCTCGACAATTTCAAGCGGCAGTAGCACGTTGTCAAGCGTGGTACGCCAAGGTAACAATGACGGCGCCTGAAACGCCATGCCTGAGATTTTGAGCGGCCCTGTCACGGGCTGCCCATCAATGAGAATTTTGCCGATGGACGGCATCTTCAGCCCGGTAGCCAACTTCATGAAGGTCGATTTGCCGCAACCCGACGGCCCGACGATGGCGATGAACTCACCTTGCCTGACCTGTAGGTCAATCGCTTCTACCGCAAACTGTTTTTTGGCTAAAAACTCATCGTTGTAGGCCAGCCAGACGTTGGAGAAGTCTACAAAGAGGTTTTCAGGGTCAGTATGAAGCATTTTTGGCAATAAAAAATGGCTATAGCCCAATAAATTCGGGCGCGAGCAGCTATTAAATATGTAGCAATCAGGTTTACTTCTTGGGCAGCACGTTCAGTTGCGCAACGGTCGGCAGAAAGGACCCGTTCCAGATCACGTCAGGGTTCACGCGTGATTTGGTGGCGAACGCATCCGATACCTGTGATGCCATCAGCGACAGGCGCGGGCCGGTGAGCTGACCAAAGCCCTCGGCACGTGCGTCCGGGCTGTTGATCACGGTGTCAATGGCCAGTTGCAGGCGGCGCGTTTCCAGTGCCACATTGATGATGCCGTCACGCGCTTTCACGTCATTGATGGCGGCCGCCGGGTTGGCCATCACGTCTTTGGCACCTTTGGTGAAGGCCAGCAAAAATGCCTTGACCGCAGCCGGGTTTTCCTTGATGAGTTTGGGTGATGCAATGATGACGTTGCCGTACAGCTTGACGCCGTTGTCGGCATACGGAATCACCACCACGTCTTCAGCTTTCACGCCGCGTGCTTCCAGATTCAGCAGTGAGGTGAAGGTAAAACCAGTGATGGCATCGACATCGCCGCGCGCCAGCATGGTCTCGCGCAGTGGGGGGTCCATGGCCGTCCATTGCACACCGGTGATGCCATTGGCTTTGGCAAAAATCGGGAAGGCGCGGCGGCCTGCGTCAAACACCGGGGCACCGAGTTTTTTGCCATTCAGGTCGGCGGTGGTTTTGATGCCCGATTTTTTCAGTGCCATGACAGATGCAGGCGTGTTGTTGTAGACCACCATCACGGCCACAGGCTTGTTGGGCGCATCGGGGTTGTTGGCGTGGAATTCCATCAACGCGGCCAGGTCAGCAAAGCCCATGTCATAGGTGCCAGAGGCCACGCGCGTCACTGCGCCGCCCGAGCCATTGCCAGCGTCAACCGTCACGTCAAGCTTGTTGTCTTTGAAATAGCCTTTGGCCACGGGCGTTAAAAATAGGGCGGCCGGGCCTTCAAAACGCCAGTCGAGCTGGAACTTGATGGGGGTGGTTTGTGCTTGGGCAGCGCCGAAAGCAAGTGCAAGCGTAATGGCCGCCGTGGTTTTGAGAAAGGTACGTTTGGTCATGGGGGCTCCGAGAGTGAATGGGTCAGCGTGAAGAGGTGAGGTGTTTCAAGCAAAAATGGTGCCTGTCATTGCGGTTTATGGCCAACAATGCACCAAACAGGTCTGTATTTTCGGGCAGGAATGGTGCGTCCGGTGACTGAAAAAACTGAAATCAACTCCGTACATACCCCCGGAATACCGAATTCGATACGCTAGTCGCTCGCATCAAACCAGCAGATCGCTCAGGGCGCGCGCAACCACTTTGGTTGCGCGCCGCAGGTCATCCAAATGCAGGCGTTCATCAGCGCGTTTCGCATGTGACTCCAGCACCGTACGTGGCCCGGCGCCGTAAATCACGCCTGGTATGCCCGCCTCACAAAACAGACGCACATCGGTGTACAGCGGCGTGCCCAGTGCATGAATCGTCTCACCAAACACAGCCTGTCCGTGCTTTTGAATCGCATCTACCAGAGGTTTGTTGCCAGCCAGCGGCTGCATGGCCCGGGCCAGCAAAATGCGTTTGATATCAACCGTGACGCCTATCGTTTGTGCCGCTGCGTCTAGCATGATTTTGCGCAGTGTGGCCTCAACCCTGGCCGGGTTTTCTTCGGGGATCATGCGGCGGTCAAGCTTGAAGCTGACGCGCCCTGGCACCACGTTGGTGTTGGTGCCGCCTTCTATCGTGCCAATGTTCAGGTAAGGGTGCGTGATGCCTTCGACTTTGGACGTGATTTGTTTGTACAGCGTGTTTTGCGCATACAGCGCCGTCAAAATTGTGTTGGCAGCTTGTAATGCATCAATACCCGATTCGGGAATGGCGGCATGCGCCATCTTGCCGTGCACGGTGACTTCCATTTGCAGGCAGCCGTTGTGCGCCGTGATGACCTGGTAACTAAAACCTGCTGCAATCATCAAGTCGGGTTTGATGATGTGGTGCTTGAGCAGCCAGGCCGGGCCGACTTCGCCGCCAAACTCTTCGTCATAGGTGAAGAGCAATTCGACGCTGCCTTTGGCAGGCTTGGCAACTGCTTCAAGGGCGCGCACGGCAAAAGCGTAGGTTGAAAAATCGCATTTGCTGACGGCGGATGCGCGGCCATAAATTTTACCGTTGTCTATCTCGCCGCCATAGGGGTCTTTGGTCCAGCCTTCGCCGGGTGGCACCACGTCGCCATGCGCATTTAAGAGCACCGTTTTGCCTTCGCCATACTTTCTGCGAACCACCAAATTGGTGATGGATTCCAGCCCTGCCGCGTGAACTTCAGCAGCGGGTACAGGGTGCTTTTCAGCATCCAGACCCATTCCGTGCAACAGCTCTGCGGTGCGCTCGGCATGCGGCGCATTATTGCCGGGCGGTGTGTCGGTGGGTAGGCGAATCAGCGCTTGCAAAAACGCCACTTGTTCGTCAAAGTGCGCGTCAATCCAGTCGTCAATTTTTTGGTAATCGGTCATGCGTGTATCAATGTTGTTCGTGGGCTAATTGGCTCAAGAGATGTGTGAGGGCATCAACCGACAATTGAATATCGTCACTGGTGGTGCTCTCCAGCGGGTTGTGGCTGATGCCTGAGTTTTGGCCGCGCACAAACAGCATCGCCTGCGGCATGACTTTGTGCAGTTTCATCGCATCATGGCCCGCGCCGCTGGGCATTTTGTACAGCGGCAGACCCAATGATTCAACGGCTTTTTCCCAGCGCGCCTGCCAGGCAGGGGCACTCGGGGCGGCGGCTGCGCGCTCGGTTAAATCAACCGTGTATTCCAGCCCACGTCGCTGGCAAATGGCAGCCAACTCTGCCAGTACGTCAGTTTCTACCGCATTGCGCTGCGCGTCGTTCGGTGCGCGCATATCGAGTGAAAAAAGGCAGCGTCCCGGCACCACGTTAATCGACCCGCCGGGCACTTGCAGCATGCCCACCGTACCGACCGAGTCAGCATCTTGCGCGGCCCGCTTTTCAACATACAGCAGCAGCTCGGCAGCGCCCGCAGCGGCGTCTTGCCGGTTGGGCATGGGCGTGGTGCCTGCATGGCAGGCCATGCCCGTGATCTCACACAGGTAGCGCACATTGCCGTTGATCGAGGTGACGATGCCAAGCGGAAAGTCCAGCGCATTGAGCACCGGACCTTGCTCAATATGAATTTCTACAAAGCCCAGGTACCTGGCGGGATCGCGCTTGATGCCAGCAATGTCAGCCGTGCTGAGCCCGGCATGCGCCATGGCCTCGCGCATGGACACGCCATCGACATCTTTTTGGTCCAGCCATTCAGGTTTGAAGTCACCTACCAGCGCGCCAGAGCCTAAAAAAGTGGCCTTGTAGCGCTGGCCTTCTTCTTCGGCAAAGCCCACCACTTCAATGTTGAATGGCAGGCGTTTGCCCACACGGTGCAGCTCACGCACACAGGCCATGGGGGCAAAAATACCGAGGCGACCGTCGTACTTGCCGGCATTACGTACGGTGTCGTAGTGGCTACCTGTGAGCAATGTTTTGGCGTTAGCTGTTACGGCTTTATAAATGCCGACTACATTACCCACCGCGTCAATATTCACATCGTCAAATCCGCATTCGCGCATCCTGGCGCTGATGTAAGCGGCACAACTGCAGTGCGCGTCGGTCAGGTAGGTAACGGTAAGCTGTTTTTTTTCTTTGAATCCAGGGTCGCTGTACTGTGCCATCTCTTCATGCCAGTCCCACAGCTCATTGCCCAGCACGGGCTGGCTGCCAAACTTGTCGTTGATGCGCAGTTCAACCACGCGGTGGACGTTACGCAGGCCTTCCCTGATTTCAAAGGCCGGCTGGTTTTGTAGCCTACGGACGAAAGTGTCAATGATCTGTTTTTTGGTCAGGCCGTGGCCGCGTGTGCCGCGCACCGCCAGGACGAACGGGAAATCGAACTTGGCGTTGTATTGCTGATTCAACTCAGCCAAAGTGGCCATCTCTTGCGACGTGCAGTTCGTCAGGCCGGCAGTGCTTTGCTCGTTGGCAGATTCAGCCGTCAGCGCATCGTCTTGCATGGCTTTGCCAGCCAGCTCAGGGTGGGCACACAGCAGCTTGATTTGATCGGCGGTTGACACTGCATTCACAACGTTCGTCAGGGCGTGCTTGAGGTGCCCCAAAGACTTGAAGGGGCGCGCGTTCAGTGCTTTTTGCGCTATCCAGGGTGAATGCTCATACAAACCATCGAGTAAAGCCAAGGCAACATCTACAGGGGCCTGATTGACTTGTTCCAGGGTGATGTTCATGTTGTAACTTTGAAGGGATGGGTTTGCTGCCAATGCTGCGCAATGTCGATGCGGCGGCACACCCAGACGTGATCGCGGGTGGCGATGTGGTCAAGAAAGCGCTGCAACGCCACAATGCGCCCAGGCCTGCCCAGCAGGCGGCAGTGCATGCCGATGCTCATCATCTTGGGGCGGTCAAGGCCAGCCGGGTCACCCTCGGCGTACAGCGCATCAAAGCTGTCACGCAGGTAGATGAAAAAATCCTCGGCTTGTGCAAAGCCCTGCGCCGATGCAAAGCGCATGTCGTTGGTATCCAGTGTGTAGGGCACCACCAGTCGCGGTACCGCCAAGCCATCGGTGCGCGCAACCTGCGTCCAAAAGGGCAGGTCATCACCGTAGTAGTCGCTGTCGTAACTGGTGGTGCCTTCGTCTGCCAGCAGGCGGCGCGTGTTCGGGCTGTCGCGGCCGGTGTACCAGCCCAACGGTCTGTGGTTGGTGAGCTTTTCAATTGCATCAAGGCCCAGGCGCATGTGCAAGCGCTCGGTCGCCTCGTCAATTTGCTGGTAGTTGATCCAGCGCCAGCCGTGGCAAGCGATCTCATGGCCGAGTTCAACAAATGCCGCCGTGACATCGGGCGCACGTTGCAAGGCCATGCCGACACCAAACACCGTCAGTGGCAGTTGGCGCTTTTCAAATTCACGCAGAATGCGCCACACGCCTGCGCGAGAGCCGTATTCGTAAATGCTTTCCATGCTCAGGTGCCTGGCAGCAAAACTGGGCGGGTTGAACATTTCAGATAAAAATTGCTCCGAGCCAGCATCGCCGTGTAGCACCGTGTTCTCGCCGCCTTCTTCGTAATTTAAAACAAACTGCACTGCAATGCGTGCCTTGCCTGGCCACTGGGCATGTGGCGGGTTGCGGCCATAGCCTGCAAGGTCGCGGGGATAACTGTTTGGGAGAATGGTGTCTGGCATGGTGGTGAAAATCACTGGCTGTCAATTTTCTGTTTTTATTTCGTAATGAGGGGCGGCTATCATCTTCTGAATTATCGGTGACTCTGCGCACCTTATTACCTGTCGGTTTGTTATGAACCTTATTTGGATTACCAGGGAAAACGCACCATGGGCTTGAGCACACACGTACTGGACACCATGATTGGTGCACCTGCCAGTGGCATGGCGGTTTCTTTTTACACCACTGATGGAAATAATGCCACGCTGGTCAAGCAATTCACCCTGAACAGCGACGGCCGCAACCCGGACGGCCTGCTGTATGACAGTGCCACGTTGAAAATCGGTACGTACCGGCTGGTGTTTGATGTCGCTAGCTACTTCAAGGTGCGTGGCGTGGCGCTGCCCGAGCCGAATTTTTTAAATCTGGTCACGATTGATTTTGGGGTGGCAGATACCAGCGCGCATTACCACGTGCCGCTGCTGGTCAGCCCGTGGAGCTATTCAACTTACCGAGGCAGTTGATGATGATGGGATTGACGCGCCGCCATGCGCTTGCCGTGCTGGCATCTGGCCTAAGTGCAGCACAGGCCCAAACACCTGTCTACCCGGCAGCCAAAGCCGTGAAAATCATCGTGCCATTTGCAGCTGGTGCAGGTACAGATGCCATGGGCAGGCTGATGGCGCAAAAGCTGGGCGAGGTCATGAATGCCACCTTTGTGGTTGAAAACCGCACCGGCGCATCAGGCGCGATTGGTGCGCAGTTTGTGGCCCAGGCCGCACCTGATGGCTACACGCTGCTGCTGGTGGCGTCACCGTTCACGACTGTGGCGGCATCGTTGCCCAACGCGGGCTATGACCCTTTGCTGCAATTTTCACCCGTCGGCATGATTGCCAGCGGGCCGCTGGTGTGGGCGGCCAATACCAGCTTGCCAGTCAGTGACATGACGGGGCTGGTCAAGCTGGCCAGGCAAAAGCCGGGCGTGCTGAACTATGGCTCGGCAGGTGCTGGCGGCGTCAACCATCTGGTGCTGGAGCTGCTCAAGTCGCGTACCGGGACATACATCACCCACATTCCGTACCGGGGCATAGCGCCTGCAGTGATGGACATGATTGGCGGGCAAGTCCAGTTTGTGACGGGCACCATTCCGGCGCTGCTGCCTTTCATCAAGGACGGGCGCATCAAGCCGCTGGCCGTGACCAGCGCCAAACGCTCCCCTGCGCTGCCCGATGTCCCCAGCATGACCGAGGCTGGGCTGGCGGGTATTGATGTGGTGAATTATTTTGCGCTGATGGCACCAACAGGTACGCCTGTTGCCACCATCAATCTGCTGAACGCCGCCATCAACAAGGTGGTGGCCATGCCGGATGTGCTGGCCCGTTTTAAAACCGAGGCAGTGGAACCTGCTACTGGTTCGCCCGCGCTACTTGGCAACTTTATTGAGGCCGATTACAGAGCCTGGCGCAATGTGGTGAAGTCGCAAAATCTGAAAATAGATTAGAGATATATGGCCCCCACGTTCGTTCGCTGCGCGTAATTCTCTGCCCCCCGAGGGGACTAATTTTTCTAGGGGCGGCCCGTCGAAAAATTGCCTTTTTCAGTTCTGCCCTTCAGTCAGCGTATCCAGCTGAAACTTGCCGCTTTTGTGCCACAGCCACGTGTCGGTATACACCACCTTGCCCATGCGGGCAGGTGCGGGGAAGGGCGCAGCGCTGCGTACCGTGCGTTCTATTTCAGCCACCACTTCGGGCGCATGGCTGGGCGCACGCATCCAGTCAAGCTTCGTCACGCGGCCCGCGCGGTCGATTTCAATGTTCAGCACGCCGACCGCATACAGCAGCGGCGGCATTCTGCCTTTGTAAATCCGGTCGCTGTTCAAACCATACAGGTGCGATGCACCGTCGGCGCGGTAAGCTCTTGGGTTGGTGGCTGGCGAGCTGCGCGCAGAGCCTTCAGCAGCGGGGATCGGGCCAATCACGGGAGATGAAGGCTCAGGTGCTGCAACTGCGGGCGGTGCAGCAGCAGGCATGGGGCTTTGACAAGCGCTTAGGATGGCCGTGACCGCGCTGGAGGCCAGCGTCAGGAGCCAAAATCGGCGAGGTTCAATGTTCAGGTTTTTTAGTCTCATGATCATCCGGTTTTTTAATGCAGCCATTTAAACGCTTTAGCTATTTTGCCCAACATTTTCTTTTACTACTTTTTTAAGACGTTGTATATCAGACATGGTTTCACAAACGCCTCATCATCATCTTGAAAAATTTCTGGCGTTGCTGGCGCAGCAACCCGGCGTGCTGGTGCAAGTTGATGCCGTTGACGGCTCTGTGCCCCGCGAGGCGGGCGCGTGGATGGCGGTGTTTGATGACACGCTGGTCGGGTCAGTGGGCGGCGGCCATCTTGAATATGACGCGATTGCCAAAGCACACGAACTTTTAAAATCACCCGCTGCCCTGCCAGTGACCATGCGCTTTGCACTTGGCCCGGCTTTGGGCCAGTGTTGCGGCGGTGTGGTGCATTTGCGGTTCGAGCATGTCGTTGCTCAAGATGCTGCGCAACTGAGACAACGCTTGCAGTCAGACCTGACCCCAGTCGCGTTGTTTGGCGGTGGCCATGTCGGTCATGCGCTGGTCAGGGTGTTGTCAAGCCTGCCGTTTGCATTGACCTGGATAGACAGCCGTGATGGCGTCTTCCCCAATGACGTGTCCGGTCATGTGGTTTTCGAGCATTCTGACCCGGTTGAAGGAGCGGTTCACAGCCTTGCACCTCAGTCGCAGGTGCTCATCATGAGCTTTAGCCACGCAGAAGATTTGGAGGTGCTGGCGGCCTGCCTCAAACGCCAAAGGCAGCAGGGTGACTTGCCCTACATCGGCCTGATTGGCAGCAAAACCAAATGGGCAACCTTTCGCAGTCGTCTGGCGGCGCGTGGCTTCACGCCACATGAACTGAATCACGTCACCAGTCCGATTGGGGTGCCCGGTATTGACGGCAAAGAACCCGAAGTGATTGCCATTGCCGTGGCGGCACAGTTGTTGCAAGGTGTTAATCGCGCTTAAAATTGGTGCAGGTCGCAGCGGAGCAGGGAAACACAGTTTCCATAGTTCGCGACCCAGTTACTGTTCACAGCGCCCGCAGTGGTGAACAGGTCTGCATAACGATCAGCGTTGTGCTGAATAGGGTGCATGTATGGAAAGTTATCTCCTCGACTGGGCCAATCTGCTGCTGCGCTGGGTGCATGTCATCACCGCCATTGCCTGGGTCGGTTCGTCGTTTTACTTTGTCTTTTTAGACGCCAGCCTGACCCCGCCAGTTGACGAAGACCTGAAAAAACAAGGCGTCAGCGGTGAGCTGTGGGCGCTGCACGGTGGCGGGTTTTATCACCCGGTCAAATTTGCCAGCAAGCCGCCACACATGCCAGAGCACCTGCACTGGTTTTACTGGGAAAGCTACAGCACCTGGCTGACGGGCTTTGCGCTGTTTACCGTGTCTTACCTCTGGAACGCCAGCGCCTACCTGATCGACAAGTCGCTCATGAACTGGTCACCCGGCGCAGCCATTGGTGTGGCGCTGTCTTTCTTTGTGGTGTTCTGGATGCTGTACGACGCGATTTGCCAGCTGTTTGGCAAAGGCAAAAACGGCGATGCCATCGTTGGCGCAGGCGTGGCTATTCTTGTCTGTGCTGCATCGTGGCTTGCCTGCCACTGGTTTGCCGGACGCGCCGCGTTTTTGTTGGTCGGTGCCATGATGGCCACCAGCATGAGCGCGAATGTGTTTTTCTGGATCATTCCCGGCCAGCGCACCGTGGTGGCTGATATCAAGGCAGGAAGGCCAGTTGACCCGGTACACGGCCAGCGCGGCAAGCAGCGCAGCGTGCACAACACCTACTTCACGCTGCCCGTGCTGTTTGCCATGCTGAGTAACCACTACAGCTTTACCTGGAGCCACCCGCAAAACTGGCTGGTGCTGATTGAGATGATGTTCGCTGGCGCGGCGATACGCCAGTTTTTTGTGCTGCGCCACGGTTACAAGCTGGGCCGCAACCGCCACCCCATCGCCTATGCGCTGGTGGGCATCGCCGTCATCGTTGGGGCTATTGTCTGGATGAGACCTGCACCCGCTGCCTCAAATTCAAACGCTATTGATTCAGGAGCTGCTCACGCCCGAATCCAGGAGGCTACAGGCCAAAATGACTACCAAAAAGTGGTCAAAATCATCGAGAACCGCTGCTACCAATGCCACGGCGCGCAATTGCAGATGAAAAATGTCCGGCTTGATTCGCCCATTCTCGTCAAGCAGCATGCACAGTCGGTTTACCAGCAGGTGGTGGTGACCAAGCTCATGCCGATGAACAACTCAACGGGCGTGACAGACGAGGAGCGGGCGCAGATCAAGCAGTGGTTTGAGACGGGTGCGAAGACTGATTGAATTCCTGTTCCCTCTCCCTCTGGGAGAGGGTTAGGGTGAGGGCCAGCAAGCTGCGAAAAAGAGCAGCTCTATGCACAAACCGTCAGCCCTCACCCCTGCCCTCTCCCAAGGGGAGAGGGAGTAAAACCAAGTCAAGCCATATGAGCAGCTAGGCTATAGCCTCAACTCCCAAGTCTCGCCCACCAAGTCATGCCCAAAGCCCTGATAGGGTTCTGCCTTAACAAGCTTGAAGCCACGCTTGACATAAATAGCCCGAGCCGCCAGCAGACAGGCATTCGTCCATAGCGTCATTTTTTTGTAGCCCGTGGCGCGTGCAAAGGCAATGCATTCATCGGTCAATGTGCCGCCCAGGCCCAACCCGCGCGCCTCGGGTGTCAGTATCAGCATGCGCAGTTGCGCCGTGGTTTTTGACTTGCGCACCACAAAGGCAGAACCCGCCCGCACACCATCGACCTCGGCTATCCAGCACTTTTCAAACTCGCTTTGGTAGTTGGTGACATAGCCAGAAACGATACCCGCTACCAGCGCTTCAAAGCGCATGTCCCAGCCGTATTCACGCCAGTAAACCTCTCCATGCTGCTGCACCACCCAGCCCATATCGCCGGGTTGGGGGTCTCGCAGGGTGATGATGGGCTTGTTCATTGGGGTACGTTATGCAAGATAACTGCCAGTGATTTTGCAGCAATTCATCAGTAATAATCGGACATTGCATCCAGTACCTGAAACTGGTACTATAAATACATGAAGCGACGGCACCAACGAGTTGTTGAATTGATTTTTTATCGGCCAACGAGCGGCAATGTGCAGTGGCGCGATGTTGAAGGTCTTTTCATTGAGCTGGGTGCAGAAATTGAAGAGCGGGCAGGCAGCCGGGTTTCTGTCTTTTTGTTTGATGAGGTGCGGGTCTTTCACCGTCCACATCCATCACCCAACACGGACCAAGGCGCGGTCGCAGCAATCCGCAAATGGCTTGAACAACACGGAGTAGAACCATGAATGTCATGACTGTTGACGACTATCACGCAACGATTGAATTTGACCCTGACCTTGACATGTTCAGAGGGGAAATTCTGGGCCTCAACGGCGGCGCAGATTTTTACGGCAAGAACCCGAAGGAGCTTCGCGCGGAGTTCAAGCGCTCGCTAGCCACGTTTCTTGAGGTGTGTGCTGAAAAAGGGATTGAACCAAAGCGCCACTTTTCCGGCAAATTCAATTTGCGAATCTCGCCACAACTGCATGAAAAATTGGCTATTGCGGCGCAAGCAAAAGGCAAAAGCATTAACACCTTGGCGCAAGAGGCTTTGCAGGAAAGTTTTGCGTGAAGTAGAGACAAATTTTTTATGGAGCAAGGTATTTAAATATGACAAGCTTTAAGGCCAACTTTTTCGGGTGTAGTTGCTACGCTATATTGCAGTTGCCTGTGGGTTAAATCAAGTTAGCTCTCTAAAGGAGAGTTTATGCGCTTCATCATTTTCATCATGTTGGCCTTCGCTCTTGTAGGGTGTGCCACTGTTGATTTCCAGCCCTATGAAGGGAAGAACAACCTCTATGAGGGCGAGGGAGGCACGAAGGTCATAGTTGATGGCATTGATTTCTGGGCCAATGGTTCTCCGCCTCGAAAGTACTCAATCATCGGCATGGTAGTAAGTGAAGTCGGTAGCGGTTATGGAGACGAAACGATGATCCGGTCATCGGTAGCAGGCGAGGTTAAAAAGCAAGGCGGCGACGCAGCCGTTCAAGTCAACAACAACAATTCTTTCGCTGGCGTTATTCGTACCGCTCCAGGTTTTTACATGGCAGCTGGCGTAAAGCGGATGCAATTCGCAGTCGTCAAGTATGTTAAGTAACCGAGAGCTAGCCCGGTAGTCCACATGGGTCTGTGCGATAAAGCCGCGCAGCGCCTGTAGCTTTTACACTAACACTAGCCCTTAAACTTTGAAAATGCATTTTTCAAAGCCAAAAAACACCTTTGCGCGCTCTGATGCCTGATGGTGCTGCGGGTACACCCCATGGGTGTCTGGTGCCGGTGTTTGGTAATCTTTGTGGTCAGGGTTTTGAAACGCCTCATAGCCGTCTCACAACTCACCCAAACTCACGCACAACTCACCTGAGCACCCATGAAGACCTACAAAATAGCTTGCATCCCCGGTGATGGCATTGGCAAAGAAGTCGTGCCTGCTGGCCAGGAGGTGCTTGAAGTACTGGCCATAGCCCATGGCAGCTTTCAATTTAATTTTAAAAATTTCGGCTGGGGCGGTGACTGGTACCGGGCCCACGGTGAAATGATGCCGAAGAACGGGCTGGACGCGTTGCGCGGCATGGACGCGATTTTGTTCGGCTCAGCTGGTGACCCGCACATCCCGGACCACATCACACTGTGGGGATTACGGTTAAAAATTTGCCAGGGCTTTGACCAATACGCCAATGTCAGGCCGACACGCATTTTGCCGGGCATTGACGGACCGCTCAAACGCTGCAAACCTGAAGACCTGGACTGGGTCATCGTGCGTGAAAACTCTGAAGGCGAGTACGCGGGTGTGGGCGGTCGTGCACACCAGGGTCATCCGATTGAAGTCGCCACAGACCTGTCGGTCATGACGCGCGCTGGCGTTGAGCGCATCATGCGCTACGCCTTCAAGCTGGCGCAGTCGCGTCCCCGCAAACTGCTGACAGTTGTCACCAAGTCCAACGCGCAGCGCCATGCGATGGTGATGTGGGACGAGATAGCCCGGGAGGTCAGTCAAGAGTTTGCCGATGTAACGTGGGACAAAGAGCTGGTGGATGCCTGCACAGCCCGCATGGTGATGCGCCCAGCCACGCTGGACACACTGGTAGCCACCAACCTGCATGCCGATATTTTGAGTGACCTGGCAGCCGCACTGGCTGGCAGCCTGGGCATTGCACCGACGGGCAACATCGACCCGGAGCGCCGCTACCCCAGCATGTTTGAACCCATTCACGGATCAGCCTTTGACATCATGGGCAAAGGCTGGGCAAACCCGATTGGCACCTTCTGGAGTTGTGTCATGTTGCTTGAGCATCTGGGCGAACAGGCAGCCGCCCAAGCATTGATGATGGCGATTGAACAAGTCACCGCCAACGCCTCCCTGCGCACACGGGATTTAGGCGGCAGTGCAACGACTGTGCAAGTGACGCAGGCTGTCTGCGCGCAGTTCTTGCCTTTGCCCGCCTAGAGAAAAAGACGACAGAAAAAGACGACACTCGCATCAACTTTGACTCACCAAAAAGAGACTACGCATGAAAATCGTTATCCACCACTGGCTTTTGCTTGCCAGCGTTTGCGTGATGCCATCCGCTTGGGCTCAAACTGTCAGTTGTTTTGACAAAAACGTGCTGTATTGGCAAGCGTTTCCGCCTGGTGGCGAATCCGACCTGTCTGCGCGTCACCAGCAGGTTGTGTTGAAGAAAAAATGCCCGGCTATTGACACCATCATTCAGTACAAGGCGGGTGCTGGCGGTGCTTTGATGTGGTCGCAGATCAACAGCCTGCCCGGTGATGGCCTCAATGTGGTGGGTGTGAATCTGCCGCACATCGTGTTTCAGCCGATTGAAGGCGATGTGCAGTACAAAACAACAGATGTCATGCCCGTGTTCTGGTTTCATTTCACGCCTGATGCGCTTGTGGTACCTGAAAACAGTCCCCACAAGACTTTTGCTGAATTCATCGCAGCCGCCAAAAAAGACCCTGGCAAGATGAATTTGGGTGGCTCGGGTTTGAACTCGGCCAACCATGCGTCGCATGAACGGCTCAACGCTTCTTTCAATATCAAGAGCACCTACGTGCCTTACAAAGGCACTGGCGACATGGCGTTGGCGGTGGTCGGCAGCCAGATTGATGGTGCGCTCACCTACACAGCCTTTGCGGTCAATAACAAAAACAAGGTGCGCGCCCTGGCTGTCGCCATGGAAAAGCGGCATCCGCTGTTGCCTGACGTCCCCACCTTTCGGGAGTTGGGTGTGGACTGGGTTGATGGCGCTTACCGCGGTATTGGCATGCCCAAATCAACGCCAACAGAGGCGCGCAAAAAAATGTCTGACACGTGGGCCGCTCTGAACGCCGAGCCAGAGATGAAAGAGCTGGCCGCCAAAAGTGGCTTTGAGCTGATCAATATCGGCGTGCAGCAAATGGATGCCTTTATGGCTGAACGCACCAAGGTGTATGTTGAAGGTGCGAAGCGGCTGGGGCTTGGTAAAAAGTAATCAATGCCCAGCAGACTTGGAAAGCAGATTCAGCACCATGACGCCCGCCACAATCAGCGCCATACCCACCATGCCCATCACATCGATCTTTTGCCCATGAATAAAGTAGGCGGCAATGGTGATCAGCACAATGCCCAGGCCTGACCAGATGGCGTAGGCCACGCCTGTGGGAATGGTCTCCATCGTTACCGTTAAAAAGTACAGCGCCACGCCGTAGCCAATGACGGTGATGATGGACGGCACCAGCCGGGTAAAGCTGTCGCTTGATTTCAAAGCGGTGGTGGCGATGACTTCACCGACGATGGCGATGCCCAGAGCTAGGTAAGAGTTCATGTGTTTTTCCTGCGTGTTGAAACAGGGAATTCTATGCAGGCGGCACACCAGGGGCGCATTAACCCTTCAATGCGCGGCACAATGCGCGTGGGAGACTTTTTGATGACTGAAACTGTTTTGAACCCTGCCTTGCAACCTCGCGCTTTTCTGGAATTTTTGTTTGATGTCGCCGTCAAGCGTGCGCTGCCGCTTGAAAACACCGCCGCTTATCTGCCAAAGCCGCCGTCCCTTGCAAGCGGTGGCCGCACCATCGTGATCGGCGCGGGTAAGGCGGGCGGATCGATGGCGCAGGCGGTTGAAGCGCTTTGGCCGCAAGACGCACCGATGCACGGCCTGGTGGTGACGCGCTACCACCACATTCCGCCGCTGCCTGATTCGCTCAAAGCCATGTCGCTCAAAGGTTTGAAGCAGCGCATTGAGATCATTGAAGCCGCCCACCCGGTGCCTGATGCAGCGGGTTTGGAGGCGTCTGAACGCATGCTGGCCATGCTGCGAGGCTTGAGCAAAAACGACCTGGTGCTGTGCCTGATATCTGGTGGCGGCTCGGCCTTGCTCACCCTGCCTGCGGATGGTTTGACACTGGCCGACAAACAGCGCATCAACAAAGCACTCTTGAGAAGCGGTGCCAATATTTCTGAAATGAACTGCGTGCGCAAACACCTGTCCCGTATCAAGGGCGGGCGCCTGGCCGCAGCCTGTGCGCCGGCTCTAGTGGTGACGCTGACCATCAGCGATGTGCCGGGCGACGACCCGTCCATCATCGCCAGCGGCCCCACCGTGCCTGATGCCACGACTTGCGCCGATGCGTTGGCGATATTGAAGCGCTACAGCATTGAGGTGCCTGCTGAGGTGCTGGCGCAGCTTGAAAGCGGTGCGCTTGAAACGCCCAAGCCCGGCGATGCCCTGTTCAACGGCCATGAAGTCCACATGATTGCCACCCCGCAGCAAAGCCTGGAAGCCGCAGCGGTAGAGGCGCGTGCAGTGGGGCTGAACGCTTACATTTTGAGCGACGAGATGGAAGGCGAATCACGCGAAGTCGGCAAGGTGCATGCGGCACTTGCTCGCGCGGCGGCCAGAGGTACGGGCTTATTTGGTACAGGTGCATTTGAAAAGCCCTGTGTGATTTTGAGTGGCGGCGAGACGACGGTGACTGTCAAGCCGCTGCGCGAAGGTGCCATGGGCCGTGGCGATGATGTGAAGGCCCGCCCCGGTCGGGGCGGGCGTGCAGGCGAATTCTGCCTGGGTCTGGCTTTGGCGCTGCAAGGCCAGAGCGGCGTGTATGCACTGGCCGCTGACACCGATGGCATTGACGGGGTTGAAGACAATGCAGGCGCTTTTGTGGCGCCCGATACATTGGTGCGCGCTACAGCCTTGGGCATGAAAGTTGACGACCATTTAGACCGCAACGATGCCTATGGCTACTTTGCTGGGCTGGGTGATCTGGTCGTTACAGGACCTACGCACACCAATGTCAATGATTTTCGGGCGCTATTGATTTTGTAGCTGCTTGCGCCCGAATATACTGGCCTTAAGGCATATTTATTTGCTCACTACAGCATAAACCAGTCACAGTGACGTGTTAGGCTATCCCTCATGTTGAAACGTTTTCCTTCCTTTTTACGCCATGTCGGCCCCGGTGTTGTTACTGGCGCGGCTGATGACGATCCATCAGGCATTGCCACCTATACCCAGGCGGGCGCGCAGTTTGGCACCGGCCTGCTGTGGACGGTGTTTTTATCACTGCCGTTCATGATTGCCATCCAACTCGTTAGTGCCCGTATTGGCCGCGTGACGGGCAAGGGTGTATCGGCCAACCTGCGGGAGCACACGCCACGCCCTTTTTTGATGGCGATGGTGTTACTGCTGGTGGTAGCCAACACCATCAACATCGCTGCCGACATTGCCGCCATGGGCGAAGCGCTGCAATTGGTGGTGGGTGGTGGTGCGCACTTTCATGCGGTATTTTTTGGCCTGCTGACGGTGCTGCTGCAAGTGTTTGTACCTTACCGCAAACTCGCACCCATCTTGAAGTGGCTCACGCTGTTTTTATTTGCTTATGTGATCGCCGTGTTTTTGGTGGATGTGCCCTGGGGCCAAGTGCTGCATGACCTGGTTGTGCCCAAGCTGCAATGGACGTCGGGTTACTGGATGATGATTGTGGCTTTGCTGGGCACCACGATTTCGCCGTATCTGTTTTTCTGGCAGGCATCGCAAGAAGTGGAGGAGTTGCGCCTCAAAGGCAAAGGGCGCGGAACTGACAGGGCGATTCGCTATGACTTGAAACGCGTCAAGCGTGATACTTACATTGGCATGATTTTTTCTAACGCGGTGGCGTTCTTCATCATGCTGCTGGGGGGTGTGGTGTTGTACGGCGCGGGCATTCGTGACGTGAACTCTGCCGCACAAGCGGCGCAAGCTCTGCGACCGCTGGCGGGAGACTTTGCCTTTGCGCTGTTTGCAGGCGGCATCATCGCCACCGGCATGCTGGCGGTGCCCGTGCTTGCATCGTCAGCCGCGTACGCCGTCGCCGAAGCCTTCGACTGGCCAGAAGGCCTGGAGCGCCAATGGTTTGAGGCCAAGCGTTTTTACGCCATCATCGCGATTGCCACTATCGTCGGCACAGGCCTGGATTTCACGCCC
Source organism: Polaromonas sp. (assembly GCA_043781295.1). Lineage (GTDB taxonomy): Bacteria > Pseudomonadota > Gammaproteobacteria > Burkholderiales > Burkholderiaceae_C > Polaromonas. The sequence goes on along the minus strand of JAYWBS010000223.1, from coordinate 47,059 downwards.
ATCGACCCGATGAAGGCCCTTTACTGGAGCGCCGTGATCAACGGGGTGGTGGCCGTGCCCATCATGGTCGGCATGATGCTGCTGGCCAGCAAGAAAGAAGTGATGGGTGCCTTCACATCAGGCCCCAAGACCCGCTGGTTTGGCTGGGGCGGCGTGGGTGTAATGGGGTTTGCGGTGCTGATGATGTTGCTGGATGTGGTGCGCCAAATGGTTTGAGCTTTACGTTTGCCTTGTCAAAGCCTGCAACACATTTTCAGCCGTCGCAGGCGCAGCCAGTTTGACGACTTCCCGATCACCCCGCCCAGCAGCCACCGCCGCCTTCAAAGCCTCATAAACACTGACCGCCAGCATAAGAGGTGGCTCGCCCACCGCCTTGCTGTCAAACACGTTATCTTCACGATTTGGCTCTGGCCACAGGTCTACCTTGAAGTGCTCGGGTATGTCGCCTGTGGCTGGAATTTTGTAGGTGCTGGGGGCATGGGTTGTCAGCATGCCTTTGCCATTCCACACCAGTTGCTCGGTCGTGAGCCAACCCATGCCCTGCACAAAACCACCTTCGATCTGGCCTATGTCGATGGCCGGGTTGATGCTGGTGCCGACATCGTGCAGGATGTCTACTTTCAAGACCCGGCTTTCGCCTGTCAGTGTGTCTATGGCTACCTCCGTACACGCCGCACCGTAGGCAAAGTAATAAAACGGCCGGCCAGTGAGGGTGGTTTTGTCGTAGTGAATTTTTGGTGTGCGGTAAAACCCATCGCTCCAGAGCTGGATGCGGTTGGCATAGGCCAGTTTCACAACCTCGACAAAAGGCTGGCTGTTGTTGGGCGTGATCACTTGCCCGCCCTCAAAACGCACAGCGCCTGCGCCGCAGCCGTCCAGCCCGCTGACAAATTGTGCCAGGTTGTCACGCACATGGCGTGCGGCGTATTGCGCAGCACGGGCATTCAGGTCGGTACCTGCTGATGCTGCGGTAGCCGATGCGTTGGGGATTTTGCTGGTGTCGCTAGCGGTGGCCAGTACGCATTCAAACGCCACGCCCAACTCGTCAGCGACGATCTGGCACACCTTGGTGTTTAGCCCCTGGCCCATTTCAGTGCCGCCGTGGTTGACCTGCACGCTGCCATCCAGGTACACATGCACCAGCGCACCCGCCTGATTGAAAAGGGTGGCTGTAAACGAAATGCCGAACTTGATCGGCGTGATGGCGATGCCGCGTTTGATGACAGGATTGCTTTTGTTCCACGCTGAAATATTTGCCTGTCGCTCACGGTATTGGGCGGTCTGCTCCAATTTGGATAGCAGTGGTTCAAGGATGTTGTCCTCCACCTTCATCTGGTAGTGAGTCACATCTCTTTCGCCCACGCCGTAGAGATTGCGCTTGCGTACATCCAGCGCATCCATGTCGAGCACGCGGGCAATATCCCCCATGATGCTTTCAATCACAATCACACCTTGTGGGCCGCCAAAGCCGCGAAACGCGGTATTGCTTTGCGTGTTGGTTTTGAGGCGATAAGACGCGATGTCCACATCGGCTAAAAAATAGGCGTTGTCGAGATGAAAAACAGCGCGGTCTGCCACCGGGCCTGACAGGTCGGCGCTGAAGCCGCAGTTGGCTGCCATCAGCATCTTCAGGCCAGTGATGCGGCCCGTGTCGTCAAAGCCCACCGTATACGCGTAGGCAAACGGGTGGCGCTTGCCAGTGATTAAAAAATCATCATCCCGGTCCAGCCGCAGCTTGATGGGGCGCTTGAGTTTATTGGCCGCTATCGTCGCCCACACAGCCATGTGCCCGGCCTGTGTTTCTTTGCCGCCAAAGCCACCACCCATGCGGCGGCATTCCACCCGAACGGCGTGGTTGTCAATACCGAGTGCGTGCGCTACCCAGTGCTGGACCTCGCCGGGGTGCTGGGTACTTGAATAAATCAACCATTGGTTTTGTTCTTGCGGCAGCGCGTAGGCGACTTGCCCTTCGAGGTAAAAGTGTTCTTGACCACCAACTTCCAGTGTGCCTTGCAAGGTGTGCCGGGCTGTGCTCAGTGCCAGGGTTGCATCGCCGCGTTTGACAAATACTGGCGGCAAAACATAGCTTTTTTCCAGTAGCGCGTCATGGACGTTCAGTACGGCGGGCAAGGCCTCGATACGACACACCACTTGGCGAGCGGCACGGCGCGCCTGCATGACAGATTCGGCCACCACCACGCCAATGACCTGGCCAACATGCTGCACGGTATCTGTTGCAAAAATGGGTTCGTCATGCGCAAACGCCGCCAGCACCGCATCACCCGGAATGTCACACGCCAGCACCGCATCCACCACACCGGGCATGGCCAAAGCTGCCTTGCAATCAACGCCAAGCAGCTTGCCATGGGGCATGTTTGACATGATGGGCGCGGCATACAGTGTGCCTTTGATTTCAGGAATATCGTCCACATAAGTTGCCGCGCCCGCTACCTGGGCGTTGGCACTTTCATGAAACTTTGAATGGCCAGCGGCTGTCATTCGTGGCTACCCAGGGCAAATGACTGCAAATTGATTTGCTGTATGCCGCGCTCTTCAAGCCAGTAGCGTTGCAGCAGGTTGCCCAGCACCTGCGTGCGGTAGGCGCTCGATGCGCGCATGTCAGAAATCGGTGAAAACTCGGCTCTTAAAACGCTCATGGCATGGTCAATCGTGGCTTTTGACCAATCTTTATGGGTCAGAGCCGCTTCTGTTTTGATAGCGCGTACTGGCGTAGCCGCAACACCGCCAACGCCGATGGAGGCGCGGGCGATGATGCCTTTGTCGATGTGCAGGTTGAGCCCCAAGCAGATGGCTGAAATGTCGTCGTCGAAGCGTTTGGAGATTTTGTAGATGCGCAGAAATTCATGCGGCGCAGGCTTGGGGACTTTGATCCAGGCCAGTACTTCATCGCCAGCCATCACGTTCTTGCGGTACCCGGTATACAACTGCTCAAGTGGCATCTCTCTGTGCCCCATTTTTCCGTTTCTCATGCTCATCAACACCACATTCGCCCCCAGCGCAATCAGCAGCGGCATGGCATCACCAATCGGTGAGCCGTTGGCCACGTTGCCACCCAGCGTGCCCGAGTTGCGTACTGACAGGCCCGCAAAGCGCGTGGCAAAGGTGTGCAACTGGGGCCTGTCTTTCACCAGGGCGGCAAAGGCATCGCTGAGCGTCACCGCTGCGCCGATAGCGATGTGGTGGGGGTAGTCTTCAATGCGACGCAACTCGCGTACTTTTGTGATGTCAATGATCTGCTCAAACTGGCGGTGTTGCTTGGTGACCCACAAGCCGACGTCGGTCGTGCCCGCCACAATTTGTGCATCGGGATGCGCTGCCCTGGTTTTGAGCAGAGATTCAAGCGAAAGGGGTGATTTATAGCCTGAATTACCTATTAAATTGGCCTGTAGTCCAATAGATTCGGGCGCGAGCAGCTCTAATTTTTGTAGCAAATCAACTTCGTCCAGTTTGACGACAGGCAGCGCGTCCAGCATTTGTGCGGCATCCAGAATCGGCCTGTAGCCGGTGCAGCGGCACAAGTTGCCGGACAGCTCTTCTTGCGCTAGCTCACGCGAGATGGCACGACCTTTGCTGGTGTGGTTTTGATACATGGCAAACAAGCTCATGACAAAACCGGGCGTGCAAAAACCGCATTGCGAAGCGTGGCACTGCACCATGGCCTGCTGAACTGGATGTAAATATCGGCCCCCACGCTCCGCCGCTGACGCGGGTCGCTGCCCCCCGAGGGGGCCGTCCCCGACTTGGGGCGGCCCGGCGGCGGGTTTGCCATCATCAGTGATGTCCTCAGCCGTCCATACCGCCATGCCGTCCACCGAATGCGCCAGTCGTATGCAACTGTTGACGGCACGAAAGCGCAGTTGGCCATCCTGCACATCGCCCAGCACCACCGTGCATGCACCGCAATCACCTTCACCGCAACCCTCCTTGGTGTCGGTGCTGCACAGGTCTTCCCGCAGCACCTCCAGCAGTGTGCGGCTGGGTGGTACATTGGCAAGCGAAATCAATTCACCATGTCGCCAAAACCGGATCGGAGCCGTCATGTTGTCCCTTGAGCTTTTCGTTGAATCCGTCATTGAATACAGCGTATCACGCACAGCAGACCTTGTGCCAAGTGCATGAATAGCGCCGCGCGTCTACAGCTTGAAGGCATCACCAAAGCTTATCCCGGCGTGGTGGCCAACAGCAACATTTCGCTGCGCGTTGCGCCCGGTGAAATCCACGCCGTACTGGGTGAAAACGGTGCCGGTAAATCAACGCTCATGAAGATCATCTACGGTGCTGTCAAGGCTGATGCTGGCAGCATGTGCATGGACGGCCTGCCGGTGGTGGTGCACGGCCCTAACGAGGCGCGGGCGCTTGGTATCAGCATGGTGTTTCAGCACTTCAGTTTGTTTGAAACACTCACCGTTGCTGAAAACGTCTGGCTGGGCCTGGGTCAACACCTTAGTCTGGTTCAAGTTGCCACGTGTATTTTGCAAACTGCGCAAACCCACGGCTTGCCGATTGAGCCTGAGCGGCCAGTACACACGCTGAGCGTTGGCGAGCGCCAGCGGGTTGAAATTGTGCGGGCATTGTTGACTTCGCCAAAGCTGCTGATACTCGACGAGCCCACCTCGGTGCTCACCCCGCAGGCGGTTGAGAATTTGTTTGTCACCTTGCGTCAACTGGCCAGCCAGGGCTGCAGTATTTTGTACATCAGCCACAAGCTGCATGAAATTCGTGCCCTGTGTACCGCCTGCACGGTGCTGCGCGGCGGTGAGGTAACAGGGGTGTGTGACCCACGGCAGGAGTCCAACGCATCATTGAGCCGCCTGATGATTGGCAGCGAACCACCTGCGCTGGAGCAGCGCAACGCAAAGACAGGTGCTGTGGTGCTGGATGTCAAGCAGCTGGATCTGCCAGCTACCGGGCAATTTGGCGTTGCTATTGAGCAGCTACAGCTGACTGTGCGTGCGGGTGAAGTGGTAGGCATTGCCGGCGTGTCTGGCAACGGCCAGAAAGAACTGCTACAGGCATTGTCGGGCGAAGACACACGGGCCGCCAGCGCTGCCATCACCGTTGCGGGGCAGGGCGTGGGCAAGTTGGGCCCTGTAGCCAGGCGCGCACTTGGCTTGCATTTTTCGCCCGAAGAACGCCTCGGGCGCGGCGCCGTGCCGCAGCTGCCACTCAGCCGCAACCTGTTGTTGACACGCAAAGAAGCAGTGGGGCGTGGTGGCTGGTTGCATGGTCAGCAGTTGCAGGCCCAGGTCGCAAGCATCATTGCGCGCTTCAAGGTCAAGGCTGCTGGGCCAGAGGCGCTGGCCAGATCGCTGTCGGGCGGTAACCTGCAAAAATTCATCATGGGCCGAGAGATAGATGCCAACCCCAAGCTGCTGATCGTGTCGCAGCCCACCTGGGGGGTTGATGTGGGTGCGGCGGCGCAAATACGTGGCGAGCTGCTCAAGCTGGCTGGCGCGGGCTGTGCGGTGCTGGTGGTCAGTGAAGAGCTGGACGAACTGTTTGAAGTTTGCGACCGCCTGTATGTGATGGCCAAAGGCCAGTTGTCACCGTCATTGCCGCGCGACCAGGCAAGTACAGAGCTGGTGGGGCAATGGATGAGCGGGTTGTGGAGCCATACCTCTACCGCACCTCTGGAACGGAGCGCAACATGATCAAGCTTGAAGCGCGGCCTGAGCCTTCCCGATTCTGGACCTGTGCGTCGCCTGTTTTGGCTTTGCTCATCACCGTGGTGATTGGCGTGCTGCTGTTTATGGCGCTTGGCAAAGACCCGGTGAAAGGCCTGGCAGTATTTTTTTGGGAGCCCATCAAGTCGCCCTATGCGCTTGGCGAGCTGATGGTCAAGGCCACGCCGCTGCTCATCATTGCGCTCGGGTTGGCGGTGTGCTTTCGCTCCAACGTCTGGAACATCGGTGCGGAAGGGCAGTTTGTGATGGGGGCTGTTGCTGCAGGGGGCGTTGCGCTGCTCGCCAACAAAACCACAGGTGCGTGGATCGTGCCGTGCATTTTGCTGGCGGGTGTGCTGGGCGGCATGGCCTGGGCCAGTATTACGGCGTGGCTGCGGAACAGCTTTAACGCCAACGAAATTCTGGTCAGCCTGATGCTGGTGTATGTTGCAGACATGGTGCTCAGCTACCTGGTGTTTGGGCCGTGGAAAGACCCCAATGGCTATAACTTCCCGCAGACCAAAACCTTTGAAGCGGTCACCCAAATCCCTCGTTTGATGGAAGGCTCGCGGGTCAACATCGGGGTGGTGCTGGCGCTGCTGGGTGCGCTGGGTTTGTGGCTGTTTTTGTTTCGTACCTTTGCCGGTTTCAGGCAAGAGGTCAGTGGTCTGGCCCCGGCCGCTGCGCGCTATGCCGGATTTTCATCAAGCCGTGCGGTGTGGGTGGCACTGTTGGTCTCTGGCGGCGCAGCCGGCCTGGCGGGTGCGCTTGAGGTGGCGGGCCCGATTGGCCAGCTCACGACGTATGTGCCTGCAGGTTATGGTTTTGCTGCCATCATCGTCGCCTTTGTCGGGCGGCTGCATCCGGTGGGCGTGGTGTTCTCAAGCGTGCTGATGAGCATGTTTTACATCGGCGGCGAGCTCGCGCAATCCCGGCTGGGCTTGCCCAAGTCGCTGACCGGCGTGTTCCAGGGGCTGCTGCTGTTTAACCTGCTGGCGTGCGACACGCTGATGGCTTACCGCTTAACGTGGCGATTAAAGCCTGTAGTCACCCCAAAGGGAGCCCACTGATGGATGCCATCGCTTTACTGATGGCCGCTACCTTGAGCGCGGGTACCATCCTTGCCATTGCGGCGCTCGGCCTGTTGATCAATGAAAAAGCCGGCATCGTGAACCTTGGTGCCGAGGGCATGATGCTGTGCGCCGCGATTGCCGGTTTTGCTTGCGTGGTGCATACCGGCAGCAGCTGGCTGGGCTTTGCCGCAGGCATGGCCGCTGGCGCATGTCTGGCGGCTGTGTTCGGCGTACTGGTGATTTGGCTTAATACCAACCAGTACGCAACTGGGCTGGCGTTGAGCCTTTTTGGTGCAGGCTTTTCGGCGTTTGTCGGCATCAGATATGTGCAAGAAAAACTGCCAGAGCAGGCGCAGTTTGCCATTCCCGGTTTGGCCGATATTCCGTTTGTGGGGCCGGCGCTGTTCCGCCAGCACCCGATGGTTTACATCGCAATGGCGCTGGTCTGTGGGTTGATCTGGTTTTTGGGCCGTACCCGCGCCGGGCTGGTACTGCGCTCCGTCGGTGAAAGCCCTGAATCAGCCCACGCGCTGGGTTACCCGGTACGGCGTATTCGGCTGGCTGCCGTGGTGGCGGGGGGGGCTTTGTGTGGTCTGGCGGGTGCCTATGTGTCGGTGGTGTATACGCCGCTGTGGGTCGAAGGCATGATTGCCGGCAAAGGCTGGATCGCGCTGGCGCTGACCACCTTTGCCACCTGGCGCCCGGCACGTGTCTTGCTGGGTGCTTACTTGTTTGGCGGCGTCACGATGCTGCAGTTTCACCTGCAAGGTTTGGGGGTTGACATACCGCCGCAGTTTTTAACCATGCTGCCTTACCTGGCAACCATCGTTGTGCTGGTATTGATGTCGCGCAACCCGCTGTGGATACGCGTCAACATGCCAGGCTCGCTTGGCAAGCCGTTTTATCCAGGTGGATAGTTTTGAGTTGCATAATTGTTTTTCTCTCTCACCTGCCCCTGCCCTAATTAACCTGTCTTTAAAAGAAAGCGATTTGACATGACCAACCTGCAAAAACGTTACTTCACGATGGCGGCGATGTCTGCTGTGGCTGCTGCCCTGGTCGGTTGCGGTAAAAAAGAAGAGCCGAAACCCGTCGCAGCACCTGCGCCTGTTGCATCCGCGCCTGCGCCAAAACCCGAGCCACTCAAAGTGGCATTTGCCTATGTTGGCCCTGTCGGTGACGGCGGTTGGACCTTTGCCCACGACAACGCCCGCAAGGCCGTTGAAAAAGCTTACGGCGGCAAGGTCATCACCAGTTTTGTTGAAAAAGTACCTGAGTCGGCTGATGCCGAGCGCGTGATTCGCGACATGGCCGGGCAAGGCAACACGATGATTTTTGGCACCACCTTTGGCTACATGGAGCCGATGCTGAAAGTGGCCGCCGACACCAAAGGCGTGAAGTTCGAGCACGCCACCGGCTACAAAACTCTAGACAACATGCGCACCTACGACAGCCGCACCTACGAAGGCGCTTATATGGCTGGCGTGATTGCCGGCAAGATGAGCAAGACTGGCACGGTCGGTGTGGTGGGTTCCATTCCCATTCCTGAAGTGATTCGCAACATCAACAGCTTCACGCTGGGTGCGCAGTCGGTCAACCCGAAAATCAAAACCAAAGTGGTGTGGGTCAATGAGTGGTTTAACCCGCCCAAAGAAACCGAAGCCGCTACCGCCCTGATCAATGGTGGCGCTGATGTGCTGATGCAAAACACCGACTCATCGGCCGTGCTGCAAACTGCTGAAAAAATGGGCAAGCGCGCTTTTGGCTGGGACTCTGACATGACGACCTATGGCCCCAAGGCACACCTGGGTTCTGCGGTTATCAATTGGGGCCCGTACTATGTCAAGGCGGTGGGCGAGGCACTTGAAGGCAAATGGACAGGCGGCAGCAGTTCGTGGTGGGGCGTGAAAGAAGGCGCGATTGACATGGTGTCTGTCGCGGCCGATGTGCCTGACGACACCAAAAAACGCATTGACGAGATCAAGGCAGGCCTGAAAGACGGCAGCTTCGCGATCTGGAAGGGCCCGATCATGGACAACACCGGCAAAGAGCTGGTTGCCAAAGACGTGGTGGCCGACGACAAGTTTTTGGGTGGCCTGAAAACTTATGTCAAGGGCGTTGAGGGTAAAGTGCCTGGTGGCGACAAGAAGTAAAACTTTTACTTTTTATACAAGGCCGCTTTACTGCGGCCTTTTTTATTTTAGGAATCACCATGAACTCGATCAAACCCATCGCCGCCGATCGCCTGCCTGAGTTGCTGCGAGCCATGCCCAAGGCCGAGCTGCACATTCATATCGAAGGCTCGCTGGAACCTGAATTGATTTTTGCGCTGGCCCAACGCAACGGCCTCACCATTCCGTACAAAAGTGTTGACGAGCTGCGCAGCGCCTATGCGTTTACCAATCTGCAAAGCTTTCTGGACATCTATTACGCCGGGGCCAGTGTGCTCTTGAAAGAGCAGGATTTTTACGACATGGCATACGCCTACTTCGTCAAAGCGGCGGCTGACAACGTGGTACATGCCGAGCTGTTTTTTGACCCGCAAACGCATACGGCGCGTGGCGTGAGCATGGATGTGGTTATCAATGGCCTGTACCGGGCCTGCGTCGATGCATATACCGCGCTTGGCGTGAACGGCTCGCTCATCATGTGCTTTTTGCGGCACCTGAGCGAAGAAGAAGCGTTTGAAACGCTGGAACAGGCGCTGCCGTATCGGGAAAAAATCGTTGGCATAGGGCTTGATTCTGGCGAAGTTGGCAACCCGCCCGAAAAATTTGCGCGTGTATTTGCGCGTTGCCGCGGACTGGGCTTTCACCTGGTGGCGCATGCGGGTGAAGAAGGCCCGCCTGCTTATGTGTGGACGGCGCTGGATGTCCTGAAGGTCGAGCGCATTGACCACGGCGTGCAGTCCAGCAAAGACGCCGCCCTGATGCAGCGCCTGGCTAAAGACCGCATTGCACTCACGGTGTGCCCGTTGTCCAACCTCAAGCTGTGTGTGTTCCCTGATCTGGCCAGCCACAACCTGCGGCAGTTGCTGGATGCGGGGCTGGCTGCGACGGTTAATTCAGATGACCCGGCTTACTTTGGTGGCTACATGAACGACAACTTCACGCAGACCTTTGCGGCCACGGGTTTGCAGGCGCAGCATGCCTACACCTTGGCGCGCAACAGCTTTGAGGCCAGCTTTATCGAGCCATCGGCCAAGCGCCGTTATATAGCCCGGCTGAATGGGTGTTTTGAGACTTTCAGCGAAGGCCACACTGAATAAGTGCCGCCCGGGCTCCTGGGGTCGGACAGACGCTGTGGTCTTCAGCGGTTGGCCGAGGGGAACACCGGTGCGCGCTTCTCACGCACCGCAGCCAGGCCCTCGTGAACGTCCTCGCCCAGGAAGCCCATCATCTCCATCGCCAGCGAGCTTTCGAAGATCGGCCGCGCCATATGCATCCAGCCATTGAGCGAGCGCTTGGTGAAGCGGATCGCCTGCTGGCTACCGGTGGCCAGCTTGGTGGCCACTTCCATCGCCTTGTCCATCAACTCTGCGCGCGGCACGCACAGGCTGACCAGGCCGATACGCTCGGCCTCCTTGCCGACGACGAAGTCAGCCGTCATCAGGTAGTACTTGGCCTTTGCCATGCCACAGAGCAGGGGCCAGCAGATGGCGGCGTGGTCACCGGCGGCCACGCCGAGCTTGACATGGCCATCGGTGATCCTTGCTTCCTCGGCCATGATGCTGATGTCGGCCATCAGCGCTACCGCCAGTCCGGCGCCGACGGCCACGCCATTGATCGCCGAGATCACCGGCTTGTCGCAGGCCATGATGTTGTAGACGATGTCGGAGGCCTCGCTCATCATGTTGTTGATGGCCGGGGCGTTGCCGATCATGTCGGCGACCATGTCCAGGTCGCCGCCGGCGGAGAACGCCTTGTCGCCAGCACCGGTGATGACCACCACCTTGGTCTTGGCATCGTCGTTGGCAACGCCCCAGACCTTGGACAGTTCCCAGTGCAGCCGTGCGTTGGTCGCGTTCATCGCCTCCGGGCGGTTAATGGTGATCAGGAGCACGCCATGGGGCTTGTGGTCGAATGTGAGGAACTGGAAGTCGGCGTAGTTCATGGTAACGGTCCTTGGTTGACGAGAAGAGCAGGGGTGGTGGACATGGGGAGTCTGAACTTTCCGTGTAAGGTTTCAATACGACTCAGTAAGTTTTGTACCTGGTCGGCGATGGAACGCGGGCACAGCTGAGGACCGGTGGACGCGGCATGTCAGATGACCTGATCCGCGCGCAACTGGGCCATGTCCTGCGGGCTCATTCCCAGCAGTTCTCCGTAGATCTCGTCGTTGTGAGCACCGAGAGCGGGTCCCAGCCAAGCCACCTCGCCCGGCGTTTGCGACAGTTTCGGTACGACGTTGGGCACCACAAATCCGGGCATGCGGCCTCCCATAACGCGCACCATGTTTTCCCGCGCGGCATACTGCGGGTCCTCGAAAATGTCCTTGATGTTGTAGATCAGGCTACAGGGGACGCTTCGCTCCTCGCACAGGCGTACGATCTCCTTGGCCTGCAGACGGCTCGTCCAGGTCGAGACGATGCCATTGACTTCTTCGCGGCGCGCCAGCCGCTCGGCCATCAACCGGTAGCGCGGGTCGGTTGCCAGCTCGGGCGCCAGCATCGCTTCCGCAAGCCGGTAGAACATCTTGTCGTTGGTGCATGCGATCGCCACCCACTTGCCGTCCAGCGTGCCATAGTGGCTATGCGGCACGACGTTGATCGTATCGGCGCCCTGGGGTTCCCGAATGAAGCCATTGGCATCGTAGGCTGGGGCGATCTCGTCAAGAAAGCGAAACATCGCTTCATAAAGACCGATGTCGATGTACTGGCCACGGCCATTCGTGTCGCGCTCGCGCAGCGCCATCATGGCGCCCAGCGCACCCCACACGCCGGCCATGTAGTCGGCCAGCGATGTGGAGCCCGGTATCACTGGCGTCCGGCCGGGTTCACCAGCCAGGTGTACCAGGCCGCTGAAAGCGTGTGCAATACGGGCAAAGCCCGGGCGCAGGCGATAGGGGCCGGTCTGGCCGTAGCCGCTGATCCGTACCATGACCACGCGCGGATTGACGGCGTTCAACTGGTCATAACCCAGATTCCACCGCTCTAGCACACCGGGGCGGAAGTTCTCGACCACGATGTCGGAGCGTGCCACGAGATCGAGGCATATCTCTCTTCCGCGCGGGGTCCGGAGATCGAGGGTGACGCATTTCTTGTTGCGCGACTCGCTCAGCCATATCATGGTGTCGCCAGCTTCGGTCATCGTACCGAAGCGGCGCAGCGGGTCGCCAACGCCTGGCTGCTCGACCTTGATCACCTCGGCGCCGAATTCCGCCAATACCGTCGCGCAAAACGGACCGGCCAGAAAGTTGCCGAGGTCCAGTACCCTGACGCCATGTAACGGACCCTTAGTCATACGTGCTCCCTGGTTGGAATTGATGCTTCAAAGGTGAGTGAAAAGTTCCGTCGAATACGAGGTCGCGGACCTGCTTGACGAAATCCTGGAATGATCCTTTTTGCGGGTTGTACCACTCCACGGTCCAATTCAACGCGCCGATGACGAACAGGCGAATCACTGTGGTACTGCTGTCGGAGCGAAGTTCGCCCCGCTTGAGCGCGTCCTCCAGCAGCTGGTCCCAATAGTCGGCGTAGGCGAGGCGCACCATACGGTGGCGGGCCCGGGCGGCTGTCGGGACTTGTCCATGCATGCGGATATTGGCCGAGGTGAAGTCTCCATGGTGCAGCAAGCCCCACAGGTGCCCTTCGATTGCCGCTCCGAGGCGCTCCCTGGTTGTCGCGGTCGGCGGCAAACTCTCCACTCTTGCGCGGACGGCATCGGAAACCACCTGGATACCCTTGTCCAGCACTTCGCCGAGGATACTTTCCTTTGACTCGAAGTGGTAATAGATGCTGCCCGCCTGAATGCTCGATGCGTCCGCGATTTCGCGCAGCGTCGTTGCGGCATATCCGCGATGCCTGAAAAGCCTTGCCGCCTCCAGCAGAATGCGTTCGCGCGTGGCAGTATCGGATTCGACAGGCAATGGTTTTTTTCGAGTCTTTGTGGACATAATTTCTAGCTAGCGTATGTTGCCGTCCCGCATTGCGGGCCACCGATCCCATTTATTCCTGTGGAATGTCAGCGTCCTTGATAGCCTTTTTATAACTGACAATGTCGGCCTGCAACAAGGCGGTCAATTGCTCGGGATTGCCGAACCGCGTTTCGAATCCCAAAGCACGAAACTGCTCGATGACCTCCGGCTTGCCAACAATTTTCATAATTTCACTGGAAAGTTTTTGCTGTATGCCAACCGGAATTCCGGCCGGCGCATTGACCGATACCCATGACGAATATTCATACCCCGGAACACCGGATTCGGAAACGGTTGGAATATCGGGATATTGGGACAGGCGCTCGGCGCTGGTAAGGGCCAAGGCCTTGACTTTCCCTGTTTTAATCTGGGGCGCGGCGGTTGTCGTGGTTTCGAATATCAAATCCAGCCGGCCGCCAATAATATCCATCAGTGCCTGGCTGTTGCTTTTGTAAGGAACGTGGGTCATGGCTATTTTGGCGGCGGAACTAAATATCTCTATATTGGCACGCGCCCCGCTGCTGCCGGCTCCATAGTTAAGGTTTTTCGGGTTAGCCTTGGCCAGCGCAATGAAATCCTTCAGGGAATTGGCAGGCGAAGCGACGGGGACCAAAACGGCGTAATAAGCTTTTCCGACCAAGGCGATGGGTGCGAGATCGGATACGGAATCGTAGGGTAATTTCTTGTAAAGCGCTGAATTGACGGCGAGGTTGGGAGCGCTTCCCAGAAGAATGGTGTAGCCATCCGGTGCGGCTTTAGCCACTGCCTCCACACCGATAATTCCATTGGCCCCGGCACGGTTGTCAACTATCACCTGCTGGCCCAGGCTCTCACTCAATTTCTGGGCCAGGATGCGCGCTATAACATCGGCAGCTCCGCCGGAAGCCTGGGCGACCACAAACCGTATGGGCCTGTTGGGATACTCCTGTGCAACGGCCGAGCCAACCGAGCCCATCAGCGAAACCGCCAGAGACAGAATCACGCCGGAAATCTTTCCATAATTGCAAAACATATTCTCTCCTTGGTTAATCTTTGAATCGCACCCCATTAACTAAAACTGTTCGACCTATTCGTTTACAGATTCTGAAGGGCCGCACCCTGTGGTCCTCGAATGAGTTTTCCGGGTAAGGCACCGGTCGGCTGGTCATTTTCCAGCGTGACTTCTCCGGAAACGACCGTCGCGGCGTATCCTTCTACCCGTTGCATTAATCGGCGTCCCGCGGCCGGCAAATCGTATGTCATCTCCGGTGCGTATAAGCGCAACCGGTCAAAATCGATCACATTGACATCCGCCTTCAATCCAGGGCGCAATGTTCCCCGATCTCTCAAGCCATAGAACAAGGCCGTGTCGGAAGTTTGTGCACGAATGACATTCTCAAGGAGCAGTTTTGGGCCTCTTTTTCGATCGCGCGCCCAATGTGTCAGCATGAATGTCGGCATCGACGAATCGCAAACCAATCCACAATGGGCGCCTGCATCCGAGAGACCCATAATCGTGTTGGGATGGGCCAGCATTTTCTGGATGTCCGAAAAATCTCCGGCTGAGTAATTTGCAGCGGGCATGAAGAGCAGTTCGCGCCCCTCCCGCTCCAGCAAAATATCAAGCGCGACCTCGTCCGGCGGCCGACCCTGCAAAGATGCCAGCGCCGCGATACTGTCCTGTGGCGCCGGCTCATAATTGGGCGGCTCTCCTAAGCGGAACATCAGATCGAAGCGATCCGTAATGGTGCGCATGACTACGCCATGGTGTTTAACCGCCTCCGATAGAAGCCGCCGGCGAAAATCGGGATCTCGCAACTTGGCCACCCGCTCAGCCAAAGGAAGATGGGCAATGGTCTTGTAGCTCGGCCTGCTCACAAAGGGGTGCTTGGTACTTTCAAGGCCCAACAGGAAGCCCACCGGACGGCCGGAAACCTGCGCAAAAAGGGGTTCACCTTCGGCCGTCGCACGCGCCGCCTGCTCCAATACGGTTTTGTACTTGTCCGGACTGTCCGGGAGCTGAGCCAACAGAAACCAGATCGGCCGACCAGACTCGCGTTGCAGGCGCCTTAGCCAATGTATTTCCTTGTCGACGTCGTCGAAATCGACATTGACCCCGATGGAGCCTTTGTTCATTGTTCCAAGTACGCGTCCGAGGGCAATGATCTCCTCGACAGCAACTCCGTAGCCTGGGGTATGTTCACCGTCACGGGTACGTTGAAGCGTGGAGCGGGAGGTGGTAAAGCCAAGCGCACCGGCTTGCATGGCTTCCCGGACCACGCCAGCCATGCGATCAAGCTCATCTGCGGTGGCCGGCGCATTTGCAGCCCCGCGTTCGCCCATGACATAGGTGCGAATCGACGCATGGGTGGCCTGGGCACCGATATCGATGGCTCTGGGCAGGCTGTCGAGTTTGTCGAGATACTCCGGAAAGGACTCCCAACCCCAGGGAATACCTGTGCGGAGGGTCGCGGCGGGAATATCCTCGACAGCTTCCATGAGACTGATGATCCAATCACGCTTGTCGGGATGAACAGGTGCAAAGCCCACCCCGCAGTTCCCCATGACGGCCGTCGTTACGCCGTGCAGCGATGACGGGGCAAGCCAGGGATCCCAGCTCGCTTGGCCGTCGTAATGGGTGTGGATATCGACAAAGCCAGGGGTAACCAAACGGCCTGCGGCGTTAATTTCGCGGTGACCGCGCCCTGCTTTGCCTCCTACTTCGCGCAGTCGCCCGTCTTTGATGGAAACGTCGCCGTAAAAACCTGGCTGCCCGGTTCCGTCAACAATAAAACCATCACGTATAACAATGTCGTCCATATCAAGTTCCTGCTGTCGGGTGCGCCATGCGGCGGTAGTTATTCAAACGGTCGTTAGGTAGAATTGATGGAGTCGAATCTAGTCGAATCGCAAGAAGAAGTCAAGCGCAAATCTCCGGCATCCTTTGCTTTGATTTGCAATGCTTCAGCATGAAGCAGCGACTCCGCAGGACGGGAGATCGGCCACGGGCCGCGCTGTCCTGCTCGCCCGTCTTGGCATCCACGTAGGCGTCCGCCGCCCGCTACGACGAGTGTTTTGAGACTTTCAGCTAAACCGTTAAAATCATCGGTTCGCTAGCGTGCCGTCCCGACGCACTGCAGTTCTAGACATCTCGGGGCCATGTAGAGGACTACCATGTATAAAAACCTCACGGCCCAGCCCATTGCGGCATGGAGCGTCGCATGAGTTATCAGGTCAAAGAAATTTTCTATACCCTGCAAGGTGAAGGTGCCAATGCGGGGCGCCCGGCCGTGTTTTGCCGCTTTGCAGGCTGCAATTTGTGGTCTGGCCGCGAGCAAGATCGCGCAAGCGCCATCTGCAATTTTTGCGACACCGACTTTGTGGGCACAGACGGAACGCTGGGCGGCAAGTTTGCAGAGGCCGATGCGCTTGCTGATCGAATCGAAGCGCAGTGGCCTTTGGGCGACCAGCGCCACCGTTTTGTGGTGATGACAGGCGGCGAGCCTTTGCTGCAAGTTGACGCGGCTTTGATTGACACATTGCACGCGCGCGGTTTTGAAATCGCAGTCGAAACCAATGGCACCATCGCCGCACCTGAAGGCATTGACTGGATTTGCGTCAGCCCCAAAGCCGGTGCGCCGTGGGTACAGCGCGAAGGCCATGAATTGAAAGTGGTGTGGCCACAACCGGCATTTGACCTGGCAGAACTTGAAGCCGCCAATTTCACGCATCGCTATTTGCAGCCGATGGACAACGTACGCAAAGCTGCCAACACGCGCGACTGCATAGCCCTGTGTATGCAGCGCCCCGCCTGGCGCTTGAGCCTGCAAACCCACAAAATGACCGGCATACGTTAAAGCACATGATGAGCTATCAAATCAGCCAAACTTTCTTCTTCGACGCCTCCCATACCTTGAAGCGTGAAATGGAAGCCGACAGCAGCAGGCGCATCCATGGCCACACCTATAACGCCGAGGTGACCTTGAGCGGCCAGCCTGACCCGGCTACCGGCATGGTGCTTGACTTGGGCCGTGTGCGCGCGGCGATTGAGGTGCTGCGTCCCCAGCTTGACCACCGCATGCTCGACGACGTGCCCGGCCTGGGCACCGCGACGCTGGAGAACCTGTGCGCCTACATCTGGCGGGCGCTGGCCCCCAGCCTGCCCGGACTGGCAGCCGTGCGGGTGTGGCGAGCGGGCATGGGTGACAGCTGCACATTGACTGAATCATGAAAGCCTACCGAGCCTCACTGCTGTACTTCAAAGGCCGTGAAGCCGTGTTTGAACAAGACGGCTTGCTGGTCGTTGGCCCCAACGCTCAAGGCCGACAGGTCGTGCAAACTATTGGCAGTTATCAAAGCAACTTTCAAAGCTTGCAATCAAGCTATCCAAGCTTGCCCATCGAACACCTGCCAGGCCGGATCATCGCACCAGGCTTCGTGGACATGCACATCCACTACCCACAGCTTGACGTGATTGGCTCGCCCGCTGATGGCTTGCTGCCGTGGCTTGAGAACTACACGTTTCCAGAAGAAAAACGCTTTGCAGCGCCCGAATACTGTGCACAAGCGGCTTCTTTTTTCATAGCAGAACTGCTGCGCCATGGTGTCACGACAGCCCTCACCTTTGCCACCTCACACCCCGAATCAGTTGATGCGCTGCTGGGCGAAGCGCAAAAGCAAAGCCTGCGCATGATGGCCGGCAAGGTGCTGATGGACCAGAACGCGCCTGACGGGTTGCGCGACCAAACAGAGCAAAGTTTGATCGACACCCAAGCCCTGATTCAAAAATGGCACGGTGTTGACCGCCTGGGCTACGCCATCACGCCGCGCTTTGTACCCACCAGCAGCGCAGCGCAGTTGCGCGGCGCGGGCGAGTTGGCGGCCAAGTATCCGGACGTGTGGATTCAGTCACACGTAGCTGAAAACGTTGATGAAATCGCCTGGGTGAAACAGCTCTACCCCGCAGCCCGCAGC
This sequence comes from Polaromonas sp., assembly GCA_043781295.1. Lineage (GTDB taxonomy): Bacteria > Pseudomonadota > Gammaproteobacteria > Burkholderiales > Burkholderiaceae_C > Polaromonas. The sequence continues at coordinate 29,214 of JAYWBS010000223.1, read as the reverse complement.
TACCTCAGCGTGTACGAGCAGTTTGGTTTGCTGCGGCCCAAAGCCGTGTACGCCCACTGCATTCATATTGACGACGAAGACCGCGCCCTGATGCGCGCCACAGGTACCGCTGCCGCCGTTAGCCCCACCAGCAATCTGTTTTTAGGCAGCGGATTTTTTGACTACGCGGGCGCTGACCGGGTTGGCCACTTGTATGGCCTGGCCAGTGATGTGGGCGGCGGTACGTCGTTCAGCCCATTTCACACCATGCTGGCGGCGTATTACGTGGGCCGTACAAAGGTCGAAGGTTTGCAGACCAAGCCGGGCGTGTCGCTCAGCCCCCAGCAGCTTTGGTGGCAACACACCGCAGGCGCGGCCCAGGCACTGGGTCTGGAGGGGGTGGTCGGCAACCTGCTGCCCGGCTGCGAGGCGGACTTTATCGTCCTCAACCCCAAGGCCACGCCGCTGCTGGCCCGTAAAACCGAGCGCGCTGGGACGCTGGACGAGCTGCTTTTTGCACTCATCGTTCTCGGTGACGATCGCCTGATTGTAAAAACCGTGATTTCGCAGGGTTTGGAAGGCTAAAACCTCTGTTTTCAGGCATTAAAAATGCCTTTATCCCAATAGATTCGGGCGCAAGCAGCTACTAAATAAATAGCAATCTATGCCTGTTTCTGTGCCTCCCGGCTTGCCTACAATTGAGACATACCAAGGAAACCCGTAATGAGCATCAAAAGCGACAAATGGATACGCCGCATGGCTGAAACCACCGGCATGATCGAGCCGTTTGAGCCTGGCCAGATCCGCCAGAGAGAAGTAGGCGGTGTGAGCCAAAAAATCATCAGCTACGGCACCAGCAGCTACGGTTATGACATCCGCTGCGCGCCCGAGTTCAAGGTGTTTACCAACATCCACAGCACAGTGGTTGACCCGAAAAACTTTGACGAAAAAAGCTTTGTTGATTTCTCGGGCGACAGCTGCATCATTCCGCCCAACAGCTTTGCGCTGGCCCGCACGCTCGAGTACTTTCGCATCCCGCGCAACGTGCTGACCATCTGTCTGGGTAAAAGCACCTACGCACGCTGCGGCATCATCGTCAACGTGACCCCGTTCGAGCCCGAATGGGAGGGCTACGTGACGCTGGAGTTCTCCAACACCACACCACTGCCCGCCAAGATTTATGCAGGCGAGGGCTGCGCGCAGGTGCTGTTTTTTGAAAGCGACAAAGACGACGTGTGCGAGGTCTCGTACAAAGACCGGGGCGGCAAGTATCAGGGGCAGGTTGGGGTGACGTTGCCGAAGGCCTGAGGCGGGATTTAGTGGCTAGTGGTAATCATTTTCTCGTTGGTGCCGTATTGCCAAAACCAGCGCGACCTCTTCGTCAACAATTTCAAACAGCGCCAGGTAGCCCGCATTACCAAACTTGATCACAAGCTCTCGCAAAGCAGAGTTCGATAAATCTGCACTTTGCATTTTTCGGCAAGTGTGCGGGTGACGGGTCAAAATTTGAAATGCGGACGTGATCGTTTTGAGAGCACACTCTGCCATATCGGGATCAATGTCAGTTGCGAACGCATGCAGTCGCTCCAGATCGTCTTTGGCGCTTTGAGCGACGACCAGCTCATAGGTCTTCATGCGCTTGTAGTTTGTTTGGTCGCGCTTTTGGCGCGTTTCTTTTGAGCTGTCATATCGCGCAGGCCTTTCATTACTTCATCAAGCGAGTAGGTACGCATTTTGCCGGCTTTGACCAGCTCTGATGACCGAACCGCACGCGCATAAAACGCTTCGTCTTCCTTGCGCCAGCTGGCTTGGCGTTTGGCGCTTTCTTCAATGAAGGTGGACAGTGACTCACCGTCCTTGAGCACAGACTCAATCAAAGCGCGTGTTTCGGGGCTGACACGTACGGCTGGTAGGGTGGCTGTTTTCATGAATGGCTCTGTAGATTTTATGTAATGCAAATGTAATGCAAATGAAATCTGAAGTCAATCCTTCGCCTGCACAAACCCGCTGCCTTCAAATTCTCTTAACGCTTCGTCGCTGTTCAAAAACGTCAGAAATTGCCTGGCTGCTGCGCTCTCGCTGGTTAATGCAGCTCCGTACGCTGTTGACAGCCCATACGGCGCTGGTAGCGGGCCTGCGTAGCTGATGCCTCTGTATTGCCTGATTTCGCTCGATTGGCTGATGCCCAAGGCATAGCGCCCTTCGGCAACGCCTGCAATCACGTCCACGCCAAAAGGCAACACGGTGATCTTGCCCTTCAGTAGGTCACCGAGCCCCAACGTAGTGATGACTTTGGCGAAGTGCGTGCCAGCGGTGGCGCCGCGTGCCGGATCGCCATAGGCCACGCTGGGTGCGGTCAGCAGCGCTTGCCGTAGTGCGTCGCTGGTTGACACATCTGGTACCGGCGTGCCTTGCTTGACGGCGATGGCCACCACAACCCGCCCAATGCGGTGGGCGGGCACCGCACTCAAACGGCCTGCAGCACCCAGGGACGCCAGTGCAGCGTCGCTGAGAATGACGACATCTGTTGCCTCCCCAGGCGGTGCCAGCAGCACGCGGCTTGTGAGTGCGCCTACCGTGTCATAGCTGGCGTGTAGCGTGTGGCCAGTGGCTTTGTAAAAAGCCGGTGCCAGTGCCTCTACCGCATGTTTTGCAGCGCCTGAAGCAAATACCCGTACCTCGTTTGCTACAACAGAGGTGGTGAAAAAAGCCAGCAATAACAGTACGTAGCAACGCAATGTATTCATATTCAGAATCATCATACTGGCAGTCATCTTGGCAACCTTTCACCGCAACTTTGCGCTAATCTGATACGCTTGAAACTTTAAAACCACCCATCGAAAGGCTTCCCATGGTCAAACCTATTCCTACCAGCGTCAATCTGCAAGAACAGCTCGTCAGTGACATCAAATCCGTGATTTCCGAGGCCGAAGAAATGCTGGGCGCGACGGCCGATCAGGCGGGTGAAAAAATCGCAAACCTTCGGGTTCGCATCAAGGCCAGGCTCAGTGATGCCAAAATTCGGCTGGCCGATGCCGAAGAGATGCTGGTTGCCAAAACCCGTGCCGCCGCGCAGGCTACGGATGATTTTGTTCATGAGTCGCCGTGGACAGCTGTTGGCATCGCCGCTGGCGTGGGCTTGCTGCTGGGTGTGCTTATTTCCCGGCGCTAGGTGTGTGATTTCAGTTTCATCAGGCTCGCTTGCTTGCCATGCTGAACGCGCTTAAAAATATTGTGGGGACCTTGCTGGCGACGCTGCAAACCCGGCTGGCCCTGCTTGGCAATGAGTTGCAGGCGCAAAAGCTCATACTGGTGCAGCAACTCGGGCTGGGGCTGGCGATGGTGTTTTGCCTTGGCTTGAGTGTGCTGCTTGCCCTGGCGCTGGTACTGGCCGTGTGGTGGGAGCAGCGGGTGCTGGTGCTGAGCTTGTCGACCGCCGTGTTTCTTGCGATTGCGTTGTGGTGTTACGCGGCGCTGCGCCGCACGCTAAGCCCGGACGAGGCCATATTCAGTGCCAGTTTGACTGCCTTGGAGCAAGACCTGCAGCAGCTTCGTGCAGCCGCAGGGCAGAGCGCCAAACGCAATGCCGCAGATGAATAAACAGCTGCTTGCGCTGCACCAGGAACGCGGGCGTTTGCTGGAGCGCATCGCCTACCAGCGTGCGCTGCTTGCCGTGCAGCTCGAGCCACTGCAAAAAGCCTCTAACGCGGGCAGCCGCATCATCGCAATGGCGCAAGCAGGCTTTGACTATTTGCGCAGCCACCCCCTAGGTGTTCTGGCTGTGGTGTCGGCTACAGTTTTGCTCAGGCCCAAGGGTTCATGGCGACTGCTGCGAGGCGGCTTGATGGTCTGGAGAAGCTGGCGCAGGGTTCGCGCCTGGGTTCCAGAGTCACTTCGCGCAGCACTGCACACGCTGGTCTGGAAGCGCTATTTCAATCTGTAACGAAGCTTGGTGATGGCGACTAGCTGAGCCCCAAAGCCACCCGCGCAGCAGCCAAATCCCAACCTGCCCAACCGCAGCTTTTAAAAAGCACCGGCCCCACGGGGTTTTCCATGGGTTGGCGCACGACATCATGCAGCGTTGCCATGCGCTTGAGATCCAGCCCGGCCTGAATCAAATCACCTGCTTCGTACCTTGCATCAGCGGTGTCCAGCCACACGCTACCGTGTTGGGCCAGGTGCTGACACAGCCCATGACCCAGTTCAACCATGCGGGGCGTGAATGCACCCACGGCGCTGATAAACGCATCTTTGCGCGGCAGGGCGCTCAAAGCAACGCCGCTGGCAGGCGTGCAGATCACGGCCAACGGGCAATCGGCCAGCGCTGTGTTGGCATCAGGCACAACATTCGCCGTCAAGCCCATCGACTGCGCGTGCAGTGCAAGGGCTTGAGCGCTTGCTCTGCTGCGTGACGCAATCAGCACGTTGTTGATGTCCAGCACTTGAGCGAACGCTTCGAGGTGCGCCTTGCCTTGCACGCCCGCACCCACGATGAGCAGGGGTCCGCCAATGTTTGGCGCCAGGTGTTGGGCTGCCAGAACCGACACAGCCGCTGTGCGCCGCGCGGTAACGGTCGGCCCGTCGAGCACCAGACATCGCTCACCGGTAGCCATGTCAAAAACAACCACATCACCTTGAATGGTTGGCCTGCCCCTGCCAGCATTGGCGGGCGTGAAGGTAATTAGTTTGGTGATGGCGATGTGGGCATCCCGTGCAGGCATCACAAACAGGCTGCCACCACCCGCAAGTGTTTGCACCAGGCGCGGCGGAACCTCGACCGAGTTGTCTTTTAAAAGAAACGCGATTTCATCGACCAGAGCGCGCCAGGGCAGGCGTTCGGCAGTCTGGCTGGCATTGAGTACAAGCGACATGGTGGTGGGTGATATCTGGAGAAATTGGCTTTTATCCTACATCTGCAATCGTCAAATACCGAAGCTCGTGTGTGGAGGGTCCGCATAGTATCAATTCAGCCCGAAAAAATGCTTGAGGAATTCCACCATGTTCTCAGATCACCTTCACATCATCGATAACGCACCTGTCAAAAAACTGTTCATGGTAGCGGCGGGACTGATCGTTATTTGTCAACTTGTCGCTATGGCGTTGGTCGCTGAAGGTCAGGTAGAAAAAGCCCACCTGCGCGAAGCCAGTCAGGTCAGCTTTCAGAAAGCCATGGCAACGTGCATTGCAAACAGCCGGGGCATAGACCTGAAAGACTGCACACGTTTGTTGCCGCCTGGTTCTGCTCAGGCAAGTGCAGGGCTATTACCAGACGCAACAGATGCAAGTTATGCTGCGGACTCCAAGGGATTGAGGCCTGTTACCTTGGCCAATCGGTTTTGATAACTATTGCAGAAGCAGCGTCGGCAAAGCTGGTGGTCACGTCTAACTGAGGGTGCCCGCACCCAGCAATATATCGCCTTGCGTTGTCAGGGCACAAGCCACAGCCAATCGAAGACCCTGCACCATATCTTGCAGTGACATACTCGGTAGCCCCTGGCTTGGTAAATAAGGCACGTGGATAAAACCACCGATTGCCTTGTGGTTGCCTTGCTGCTTTTCAAGCGCATGCATCAAGCCGTAAAACACATGATTGCAAACAAACGTGCCTGCGGTTTGTGACACTTCGGCAGCCAGCCCGGCATCAGTTAACGTGCGCCACATGGCTTTGATGGGCAAGGTGCTGAAGTAGGCAGCCGGGCCATCCGGTATTGCTGGCACGTCAATTGGCTGGGCCCCGGTATTGTCTTCAATGCGCGCGTCTTGAATATTGATGGCAATGCGCTCAAGCGACAGGGCACCACGCCCGCCGGCTTGCCCAACGCAGATCACCAGTGCGGGCTGATGCTGTTTGAGCAGACGTAAAAGCATCGTCGTCGCGCCAACAAACGCAGTCGGCAGTTGTGCTGCTACCAGCGTGTGGCCAGCCACCGATTCACCGTTTAGCGCCTCCACAGCCAGCCAGCTCGGGTTGTCGGTGTGACCACCAAATGCATCGAAACCTGTCAACAGTACGGTGGGGGCAAGGTTTTTGGGTACGGGACGGGTCATGTTGGCATTGTGCAATGCTGCCTGCGTATTGATGAATTTAAAAAAACTCAGTTCTTGAGCATCGATCCGGTTTTGCTGTCGAATGCAATGCTACGTACCCCGCCGTTTTGACCCGGAAAACCATCAAACACCGCACGTACCAGATACGGCATCAGGGTGGCGAGATCTTCGTTATCACCTTCATACACGGCTCTTGACTCAAACACGGCATGTGGCCTGCCAGGCGCAACGCCTGAGGCCGAGCTTTGGGAGTCCAGAAGCCGCAATTGCAGGTTGCTGAACTGTACGGTGCGCGTCACTGTGCGGTCGCCAACGTAACGAGAACCAAAACGGTCTGGGGCCCAGAAACCAGGAAACACATTGCCAGCAGCATCACGGTAGGGCGGATGAAACATGTAGTTGTCGCGGTAAATCGCTTCCCGAAACTGCTTGTTACGCGTGCCATTACCTGTTACTACGTCAACCTGTAGCCGACCCACCTGGCCGGGCGCCGCGCGTTTGAGTCCAAGTTTTTCAAGCTCGACCTGCACATGGTGTTCATACGCCTGCTGCTCCAGGTCATTGAGGGCGTCAGCTGGCCTGATGAAGCTGAAACTCGCGCCAGCGGTGTCAACCGGCCATTGGTTAAAGCTGGTGACTTTGGCGGTAATGGGGCTGGCGCAGGCGGTTAAAAACGCCAAAATAGCAGCCATCACGGCGCAACGGTACAAGCGAACACAAGCAAGGGTCATGTTGTGTAGACACGCATTACGCTACTTTGTTCCATAGTTGAAGACCGGCGTGATGACAGCGGTAGCGGTGGTTTGAAACTGCGCTAAAAACAGGCAGTGTGAAGGCTTGTGACACATTCAGTACCTGAAATCTCTGGTTATTAGGTGCTAAAAGTGGCTGAAGTCCCCAGTTTTCGGGCGCAAGCAGCTATAAAAAAAGTAGCATATTCAGGCATTGGCCAGGCGCTGCTGGTCGTCTGTAGCTGAAAAAGTCCAGAAAACGCTCAGGATGCGACAATAGCAGGCTACATGACCTCTAATTTTTCCAATCTTTCGCTGGCGCCTCAACTGGCCCGTGCAGTAGCCGAGATGGGCTACGAAACCATGACCCCTATCCAGGAACAGGCCATTCCGGTCGTTCTGGAAGGCAAAGACGTGATGGGTGCGGCGCAAACCGGCACCGGTAAAACCGCTGCTTTCGCCTTGCCGCTGCTCCAGCGCATGATGAAGCACGAGAACACGTCTACCTCCCCTGCGCGCCACCCGGTGCGTGCACTGGTGCTACTGCCGACACGGGAGCTGGCTGTGCAGGTGGCCGAACAGGTGGAGCTGTATGCCAAGTACACCAACCTGCGCAGTACGGTGGTGTTTGGCGGCATGGACATGAAGCCGCAAACCGCAGAGCTGAAAAAAGGTGTTGAAGTGCTGGTCGCAACGCCCGGGCGTTTGCTGGACCACATCGAGGCCAAAAATGCCGTGCTGAATCAGGTCGAGTACGTTGTGCTGGACGAAGCCGACCGCATGCTGGACATCGGCTTTTTGCCTGATCTACAGCGCATCCTGAGTTATTTGCCCAAGCAGCGCATCACGCTTTTGTTTTCAGCCACCTTTTCGCCTGAAATCAAGCGTCTGGCATCGAGCTACTTGCAAGACCCGGTAACGATTGAGGTAGCACGCTCCAACGCCACGGCATCGACGGTAGAGCAGCATTTCTACAGCGTAGGCGCAGACGACAAACGCCGCGCTCTGCACCAGATTTTAAAAACACGGGAATTAAAGCAGGCCTTTGTGTTTGTGAACAGCAAGCTCGGCTGCGCCCGCCTGGCCCGTTCGCTGGAGCGTGAAGGTCTCAAAACGACAGCTTTGCACGGCGACAAGAGCCAGGACGAGCGTTTGAAAGCGCTCGATGCCTTTAAAAAAGGCGAGGTAGATTTGCTGGTGTGTACCGACGTGGCCGCGCGCGGACTGGACATCAAGGATGTGCCAGCGGTGTTTAACTTTGATGTGCCGTTCAATGCCGAAGACTATGTCCACCGTATCGGCCGTACCGGGCGCGCTGGGGCTTCAGGCCTGGCGGTAAGCTTTGTCGCCAGCAGCGACCAGCGCCTGGTCGCCGACATTGAAAAACTCATCAAAACCAAAATCGAGCTGGAGGCCATGGAGTTTGACGAAGACCAGCCGCGCAGCTCCGAAAAGTTTGGTAAAAATTTCGGTGAAAAAGGCCATATCAATGATGGCCACCGCATGTACCGTGAAGGTGAGGAATCCGCACCACGCGAGCGCCGTGAACCGCGTGAATTTCGTGAGCGCCGGGAGCACACACCGCATCGCCAGGCCGCTGCGCCACGCGATCCGTTTTTTGACCAGCCCTACGAGGCAACCGCTGCTGCGCATGACACGCAACCTGCATGGGAGGCTGCTGCCAAGGCCAATCCTGCGCGTAGCAGTGTGTCGGCCAATATCAAGCCCAAGAAAAAAGTCGCGGCACTGTTCAAAATTACCGGATAGGGTCGCCGTCGGCGTACACCTACGGTAGCTGGTGCCTGCGTCTGGTGGTGAATTTCCCCTCAGTTTTTTAAGCTCTGGGCATGATCCCAAGATTCGTCCAGCACATTTGTCGGCCCCTGTGGCGCGCGGTACAGCAATGGATGGATGCCGACGGTCTGCGCATGAGCGCTGCCATGTCTTTTTACGGCATTCTCAGCCTGGCACCTTTGCTGGTGCTGCTGGTTGCAGTATTGGGCTGGTGGCTGGACCGCAGTTATGTCGAGACCAGCCTGGTTGACCAGATTCGCAGTGTGGTGGGTGCGCAGGGTGCGCAAGTGGTTCAGCAGGCGATTACCAGCGCACAACGGCCGTCAGAAGGTTTGACTGCTTCGCTAATCGCTTTTGGGTTGCTCATCTCAGGGGCGACGGGTGTGTTCTCGGAGTTGCAAGACGCGTTCGAGCGTCTCTGGCGGCGCGGCAGTGGAGAAGTGCCCAAACAAAAGTGGTGGTACGGTGCGTCGCTTCGGCTGCGCGGGGTGGCCTACGTTTTGGCTATCGGTTTTCTGCTGCTGGTGTCGCTGGTGGTATCGACTGTGTTGGGGCTTGTGTCGGGGTGGGCAGGGAGCTATCTGCCAGCCGAAAAACTCGCGTTTGTCATCAACGAGCTGATCTCGTTAGGGTTTTCTACGGGTCTTTTCGTGGCCTTGATGAGAATGAGCACCGGGCCCAAGCCATCGTTACGATTTTTGGTGATGGGTGCTTCCGCCGGGGCTGTTTTATTTGCTGTTGGCAAGCACTTGATGGCACTGTATTTGTCTACGGCTGCGGTGGTATCTGCGTATGGCGCGGCGGGTTCGCTGGTGGTTATTTTGATGTGGATTTATTTCTCGTCAGCCGTGTTGTTGCTGTCGGCCAGCATGGCGCGTGCATGGTCGGATGAAGTGACCGCAAAAAGTAGCTAGTTACCGGGCATTTGCTCTTGTTCGCAGTGCATTTGGATGAGCTCAAACTCGCCCGGCACTGTCCCCAGTTTTGCGGCGGTCAGGCAACCGCCCCAAACGCAGCCTGTGTCCAGGGCCAGTGTATTTTCATGCATGGCCTGCCCCGCATTGAGGGTAGACCAATGGCCGAAGGCAATGGGTTGCTGGCGCGTTATGCGGTCGGGCACCTCAAACCAGCGCAGATAGCCAGCTGGTGCGTCGGCCAGGCCGCCTTTGGTACTGAATTCCATGGTGCCATCCGGCGCACAAAATCGCAGACGTGTCAAAGCATTCACCACGACTCGCCAGCGTTCAATGCCCCGCAAATCATCGGTCCACTGGCTGGGCTGGTTGCCGAACAGCGCGCTTAAAAAGCTTTTGAAGTCTGTGCTGCGTAGCTGCTGTTCAACCTCGCCTGCCAGCGTCAGCGTTTGTGCGGTGCGCCACTGCGGCAGCACGCCTGCATGCACCATCAGCCAGCCGTGGGCTTCAATCGCCATTGCTCGGTGCCGCAGCCAGTCCATCAGGGCTTCGCAGTCGGGCGCTGTCAGTACCTGTTCAAGCGTGTCGCTACGACCTGCTTTGCGCACGCCCTGCCATATCGCCAGTAAATGCAGGTCATGGTTACCCAGCAGGCACTGGGCTGCGTCACCGAAAGCGCTCAGGCGGCGCAGCACCGCCAGCGAGTCTGGTCCGCGATTCACCAGGTCACCCAACAGGTAGAGCGTGTCGCGGCTGGGTGAAAAATCAATCGTCTGTAGCAAACGCTGGAACGGTGCATCGCAACCTTGCAGGTCGCCAATCAAGTACAGTGACATGTGGGTGCTTCTATAAATTCATTTTTCGGACGAATTGCGGCGTTGCGCGGTGCTCGCAATCCTCATGCACACGAGTGCATTCCGGTATGCTGCGCTCCGGGCGCCTTGCACTTCATCCCGACAACGCAGTTGCAGTGCAGACTAACTTGTACCCAAGTTATGTCGTAACTAAAATCTGAATTTCTAGAGGCACCCATACACTCATTTTCCGTCAAGAACAAAATTTGGACTATGGACTTTTTGCTGATTGCATTTTTAACGCTGCTCAACGCTGTTTTTGCGATGTCGGAGATGGCACTCGCATCGAGTCGCAAGGCGCGCTTGATTGCTATGGCGGAGTCTGGTGACAAAGGTGCGCTGGCCGCTTTGGGCTTGCTTGACAAGCCAACACACTTTTTGTCAACGGTGCAGGTGGGCATCACGTCCATTGGCGTGCTTAACGGCATCATTGGTGACGCGGCCTTTAGCGGCGGTTTGTCAGCCTGGCTACAGGGTTTTGGCGTTCCCCTGCGCGCCGCTGAAATTTCTGCAACCGCCTTGGTGGTGACCGTTATCACCTACATCACCATTGTGTTTGGTGAACTGGTACCCAAACGTATTGGCCAGCTTTATCCTGAAGCCACAGCGCGTCTGGTCGCGCGTCCCATGATGTGGGTAGCCAGTGCAGCCAAACCATTTGTCAGGCTGCTGTCGTTCAGTACACAGGGTGTGCTGAAGCTTTTGCGTATCGACAATTCAGCCGGGCGTGCAGTGACCGAGGAAGAAATTACCGCCAGCCTGGAGGAGGGTGTTGACGCAGGCCTGATTGAAGAGCACGAGCATCAAATGGTACAAAACGTGTTCTTGCTTGACGACCGTTTGCTGACGTCCCTGATGCTGCCCAGGTCGGACATTGAATGGCTGGATGCCTCTAGTACGCTGGCTGAAGCGATTGAACAAGCTGGCGCTACCGGTCACTCGTGGTACCCGGTTTGTCGCGGCAGTCTTGATGACGTGGTGGGCGTACTCAGTGTGGCCCGCTTGCTGGCTTTGCGTGGGCAGCTGGACGCTGCGGCCATTGACCGGATTGGTGCTTATGCAGCACCAGCTGCTTTTGTGCCGGAAACCCTGACCGGCATGGAACTGCTGGAGCAATTTCGGGCCAAGTCAACCCGCATGGTTTTTGTGGTCGATGAGTACGGTGTCGTGCAAGGGCTGGTCACGCCGCTGGATATGCTGGAGGCCATCACGGGTGAGCTGCAACCCGGCGCGCAGGTAGATGCCTGGGCGACCCGGCGCGACGACGGTAGCTGGTTAATTGATGGTGTCATGCCTGTGTCAGAACTCAAGGCGCGGCTGGATATCAGGGAGCTGCCTGAAGAAGACAAGGGCCGTTACAACACTGTCGCTGGTTTGCTTCAGAGCGTATCGGGTCGCCTGTTGATGACCGCTGACAAGGTTGATTGCGCAGGTTGGCGTTTTGAGGTCATTGACCTGGACGGCAAAAGGATTGACAAGGTGCTGGCTGTTTTAGTCGCTAGCGCTTGACTTCACCTAACGAGTTGATGACGTTTACCTCAACAAACAGGCTCCCTGTGTGTGCATCGGGTTTGTAACTGACATAGTAGCCACCCAGGTCAAAGTCGCGCATGGTTTCAAGACTTTTAACCAGTGACGCAGGACTTGGGTTGGATCCGGCACGCTTTAAGCCTTCGACCATGACCTTGGCTTCGATAAAGGCTTCAAGTCCGTAAAAACTAGGCGTGCCGCGTCCGAGTTCTGCCAGCGCCTGCACATATTCAGACACTACTTTGATACGCACGCCATTTGGAATCGGCACCACTTGCGTGATGGCCAGTCCATTGGCTTTTTCGCCCAACTGCTTGGTGATAGTCGAGGTGTCTACTGGAGAAAATGTGTAAAGCGCGCCGCGAAAAGCGGTTTTTTTAACTTCTGTCAGTACGGGAACCGCCGCTTGCGACAGCATGGTCATGAAAATGGCCTGAGGCTCATCGGTGATGGCCTGGCGTGCAGATACTGCCGCTTCAGCGCCCGCCGGGTCAACCTTGAATGTTTTGGCGTTGATGCCCACGTCCTTCAACGCAGTGAGTAACGTGTTTTTCACGCTTTCACCAAAGGGGTTGGTGGTGTAGATCACGCTGACCTTGGTGATGTTGACCGTCTTGACATGGTTGACCAGTTTGCGGGCTTCGTCAGCGTAGCTGGCCCTGACAGGGAACGCATAGCGATTAAGGGGTGTGCGCAGCGCGTCAGTGCCAGATGTCAATCCCACTGCAGGTATTTTCAGTTCCAGCAGCACGGGCAGGGCGGCGGCTACGGTGGGTACACCGAACAAGCCAAGAAATGCGGTCGGGTTACGTTCAGCACTTATTTTTTTCAGATTTTCAACCGTAGTTGCAGGCGTATAAACGTCATCAAGCGTGACCAGCTCAATTTTTTTACCGCCCACACCACCTGATGCGTTGACCTTGCTGATATACGCATCGCCGCCATCGCGCTTGGCTTCACCATAACTTTTAAGCGGGCCACTTAGCGCCAGAGAGCGACCCACGACGATGGGGTCAGCCGCGTGTGCAGTTATGGTTGTTATTTGAAAAGCAGAAAATAATAATGCAGCGGTCAAACAAAATGATTTGGACATGTGCTTTGGTTAAGTGTGGTTGGTAACTTGTTTTATCTTACAGAGTACCTGGTCAAATATGACCCAAAGCACGCAGTATTTTTTCAGGCGTCACAGGTTGCGACCAGACTTCTGCTTTCAAAGGACGCAACGCGTCATTAATCGCGTTGACCACAGCACCCGGTGCGCCTGCCGTGCCTGCTTCACCAGCGCCTTTGGCGCCCAGCATGGAACTGCGGGTAGGTGTCTCAATATGCGCAATGTTGATGTCGGGCATCTCCCCTGCCATGGGCACCAGGTAGTCGGCCATGCTGCCGTTTTGCAGCAGGCCAGCAGCGTCGTACAAGCATTCTTCAAACAGCGCGCCGCCTATGCCTTGCACAATCGCGCCGCGTATCTGCTCGTCCACCAGCATGGGGTTGATAACGCGGCCACAGTCTTCAACCGCCCAGTGCTTGAGCAGCTTCACAAAACCGGTTTCGCTGTCGACTTCAACATAAGAGGCTTGCACGCCGTTGGTAAAAATAAACGGGTAGTCGCGCTGCGCGTAGTGGCGCGTCACCATCAGCTCGGGTGTAAAGCCTGCTGGCAAAGTGTCTGGCCTGAAGTAGGCCACGCGGCCCAGCTCGGCAAACGGTAGCAATGCCTCGCCAGTCGCAGCATCAACCACTGCGCCTTTGCTGAGCGCCAGCGTTGCGGCATCACGTTTCAAAATGACTTCAGCCACCTTCAAAATATTGGTGCGCAGTGCCAGCCCAGCTTGCAGCACGGCTTCACCACCAATGCCTGCGCCGCGTGATGCCCACGTACCGCCGCCGTAGGGCGTGGCTTGGGTGTCGCCCGTCACGATGCGTACCTGGCTCATAGCCACGCCCACCGCATCCGCAGTGATCTGCGAAAAAATCGCTTCTGTGCCCTGACCCTGTTCGCCCACGCTGACCATCACCGTCACCGCACCGCTGGGTTCCAGCCTGGCCGTTGCACCGTCTTGCGCCGAAATGCGCGCACCGCCCACACCGTAAAACGCTGCGCCGGGGTTGGTCAGCTCAATCAGTGTGGCAAAGCCGATGCCCCGGTAAATGCCTTTGGCGCGCAGCGCAGCTTGCTCGGCCAGCAGGGCCGGGTAGTCCATCAGCGTCTCCATTTTTCTCAAGCAGGCTTCGTGCGACAGCACTTCCAGCTTGATGCCCGATGCGCCTGTGGCCGGGTAGCCGTCGTCCGGCATCACGTTGCGTTTGCGCATTTCAAGCGGGTCCAGCCCCAGCTTGGCGGCGGCCAGGTCAACCAGGCCTTCTGTCACTGCACAAGCGACCGGGTGCCCCACCCCTCGATATTGGCAGGTGGGTGTCTTGTTTAAAAACACAACGTTGAGCTTGGCCCGGTAGGCCTTGTGTTTGTAGGGGCCGCCGGTCAGGTTGACGACCTGGTTGCCTTCAATGCCGCTGGTGCGTGGGAACATCGAATACGGGCCAATACCGGTGGTGTCGTCAATTTCAAAAGCCATTATCTCGCCTTGTGCGGTTACGGCAATTCGCCCTTTGATATGGTGTTCACGGGCGTGAATGTCGCTGGTGAATGACTCCAGCCTGTCGGCTACAAACTTGACCGGGCGCTTTAATAAAATGGAGATGGCCACTGTCGCAAAGTCATCCGGGTAGGCATGTACCTTGATGCCAAACGAGCCGCCCACGTCTTTGCAAATCACGCGCACCGAGCTTTCAGGCAAATCAAACTGGCGAGCGTACAGGTCTTGCATCATGTGCGGTGCCTGCTGTGAGTGGTAGACCGTCAACTGGCCAGAGGCCGGGTTGTAATCGGCAATCTGGCAGCGCGTCTCCAGCGTTACACCGGTGTGACGGCCAAAATCAAAGGTGGCTTCCGCTACCACGTCAGCACATGCGAAGGCTTCGTCCACACCGCCTGTGTCCAGTGTGCGGGTAAAGCACAGGTTGTCGCCGAGCTCGGGGTGAATGATGGGCGTGTCAGGGTGCAGCGCCGTTTTCATGTCAATGGCGGCGGGTAAATCTTCCCACGTCACTTGCACGTATTGCAAGGCGTCTTCAGCCTCGGCGCGGGTCTTGGCCACCACGGCCACCACAGGCTCACCCTGCCAGCAGGCGCGATCAAGTGCCATCGGGTATTGCGGTGCCGATTTGATACCGGCCAGGTGACTCAGCGTGGCTACCCAGGGTTTACAAATTGTCGCCAGGTCTTTGCCGTCATACACCGCCAGCACGCCCGGCATCATGCGGGCAAAGTCGCGTTCAATGCTGGTGATGCGGCAATGCGCCACAGGTGAGCGCCAGAACACCACATGTGCCATGCGCGGCAGGTCCAGGTCATCGACGTACTGACCACGCCCCTGGGCCAGGCGTTCGATATTCGGCCTGGGGATGGCTTGACCAATGTGGCTGGCGCCTTGAAGTGGCGCGGCCAGGGGTGCAGCTACCGGGGTTGGCCGTGCTTCAGCTTGAACCTGTTTGAGAAAGTAGCTTTCAGGTGCGTTCATGGCTTGGCTCCTTGAGTGGCTTCCAGGCGCTCATTCACACGTTCAGCCAGCACGTCACAAATGGCATCCACAATTGCCTGGTAACCCGTGCAGCGACAGTAGTTGCCAGAAATCCATTCGCGTACTTCTTCTCTGGTGGCATGCGGCCGCTGTTCGACCAGCTCATGCGCTGCCAGCAACATGCCCGATGTACAAAATCCGCATTGCAGTGCATTGCGCCGAACAAACGCTTGCTGCAACGCACGCAGCGCACCGCTTTCACTCAAGCCCTCGATGGTGTTGACGCTACGCCCATCGACTTGTACGGCCAGCACCAGGCAGCCACGCGCAATTTGCCCATCCAGCTGTACGGTACATGCACCGCATACGCCGTGTTCACATCCCAGGTGGGAGCCTTTGAGTTCAGCGCCGTCACGTAGAAAGTCAACCAGATGGGTGCGGGCTTGTACCTCGCGTTCCATGCTCTGGCCGTTCAGTGTGAAGCGGATGGTTTGTGTTTGCGGTAAATCCGTCATGATCGTACTCATACTTTTTCTACGGTAGGCATCCAGCTCATGAGCGCGCGTTTCAGCAGCACGCCTGCCAGTTGCCGTTTGGCTGCTTCGCTGTGGGTCAAATCAGGGATGGGGGAAATCTCGCTGCGCAGTACGTCAACGGCTTGGGTCAAAGTTTGCACCGTCAACTGCTGGCCATCAAGGATTTTTTCGGCTTTGAATGAACGCATGGGCGTGCTACCCACGCCAATCCACGCCAGCCGTACAGCCGACAACTTGTTGTCTGTAACTTTGGCAGTAGCCGCCAGGCCCACCACTGCATAGTCGCCATGGCGGCGCGCCAGCTCGCTGAAAGAATTCTTTTGATTCTCTTGGGCCACGGGTATTTCACACGCGACGATGACTTCATCAGAGGCCAGCTCAGTGGTGTACAAGCCGGTAAAAAAATCATCTGCTGCAATGCGTCGCTCGCCGCGCAAGCTGCGCACAACAATCACGCCACTCAGTGCCAACAGGCAGGCTGGCCACTCCGCAGCCGGGTCACCGTAGGCAATAGAGCCACCAAAGGTGCCCAGGTTGCGAATGGCGCGGTGCGCAATATGTGGGGCTGCCGCAGTCAGTAGCGGTGCGTGTTTTGCAACCAGCAGAGAAGTTTCTATTTCGGTGTGTGTCACCATCGCACCGATGCGCAAGGTGTGACCTTCAAGGCTCAAACCCTTGAGCTCGTTAACCGCTTGCATGTCAATCAGCAAGGCAGGTTCAGACAGGCGCATGTTCAGCGTCGCCAGAAGGGTTTGGCCACCTGCCAGCAACCGCGCCTCATCGCCATGCGTTGCCAATAAAGCAAGCACTTCATTGAGCTGCTTGGGTTTTAAATAAGAAAAAACAGGCGCTTTCATGGAAGTGATCTTTGTAATTTTTTATTGAATGTTTCGTGCAATATGGTTTGAAGGATTACTGATCAGCGCAACCAGTGCGCGCCCATCCAGACGCCGATGCTGGTGGCTGCAACTCCTGCAAAAAACCAAACCAGGCGTGCGGCTTCACTGCCCATCGAAGGCCCATGAAATTGCTGCAATGGCTCGCTATGGCGGGTAGAAATGGAACTTGCCTGAGAGTTGCTCATCACGGTTTCTGGCATGGCGCTATCGCCCGTCAACACAGTTTTAAGATTTGTAAAAAACTTGTCCGCCAACTGTTTGGACGACGCATCTATCAAGCGTCCACCAATTTGCCCCAGCTTGCCAGCCACCGTTGCCCGCGCGGTGTAGTCAAGCTGCGTTGCATCGCCCGCAGATGAAAGGGTAATAACGGAGCTGCCTTTTGCAAAACCCGCACTGCCGCCCGAACCCTCGAAATTCAGTGTGTAGCCCTGCATGGGGCGGATGTCTGTCATCTTGACCTTGCCCGCAAACCGGGCGCGTACCGGGCCCATGCGCAGCAGCACACGGGTGTGCATTTCTTCGGGCGATATTTGTTGTACTTCCTCGCAGCCCGGAATGCATTGCCGCAAAATTTCCGGATTGTTAAGTGCTTGCCATACTTGCTGGGGAAGGGCGGGAATCGTCACGCTGCCTTGTAGTTCCATGTCGGATGCCTCGAATGTTTGATGTTTTTCGCCTGCGCATTTTGGGGTCGGGTTTTTCCGGATACCGAATTATTGACCAAGCGTTAAATTAGTACCCTTACTATTGACCAACTGTTCAATGCCATCCATCCGGAAAAACCCTGCCAAAGCTTCTGCGGTAGCTTCTGTTGCCAATACAACAGCTGATGCCACCCGTCGGCGGCTGACACCTGCCGACCGGGAGCGACAGATCGTGGAAGGTGCTGTGGCGTTTTTTTCCGAACATGGTCTTGACGGTCAATTGCGGGATTTGGCCCGGCAACTGGGTATTACCCACACGTTGCTGTACCACTACTTCCCAACCAAGCAGGCCTTGATAGAGCGCGTTTATACAGAAATGTTTGAAGGCCGCTGGAAGCCTGAATGGGAAGCGCTGCTGGACGACAAGCAACTGGACGTTGAAACAAAGTTGACACGTTTTTACAACGACTATGCCAAAGTCATTCTTCAGCCTGACTGGGTGCGGATTTTTCTTTTTTCAGGCTTGAGTGACCGTTACATCACTGATCGTTATTTTGCACTTTTGCGTGAAAAGCTGTTCCCGCGCCTGGTGCGCGAGACCCGTAAATACCGCGGTATTGTCAGCCGCAGCAAGCCAACAGGGCGCGAGCTTGAGCTGTTGCTGGGGCTGCACGGCAACATTTTCTACATGGGTATTCGGCGCTGGATTTATGGCCAGGCGGTGCATGACGTGCAAAGCGTGGTGATGGTTGATGATGTAGAGGATTACATTCACGACAAAGTGTTGGCCTACCTGCTTTCTGTCAATCCGGTGCTTGACCGCAAACCAACAAAAATGAAAGTTTAAACATGGCACTGTCACTGAACCACTATTCGATTCGCACCACCGATCTGAATGCCACCTGCGATTTTTATACCCAGGTATTGGGCTTGTCATCTGGCCCCCGGCCAGACTTTCCTTTCCCGGGCATCTGGATGTACAACGGCAGCCATGACAACGTGGCCAACGCCGTGGTCCACATCATTGGCATTGATAAAAGCGACCCGGAAGGGTTAAAAAAATATCTTGGCGACCGTGATGAATCGTCACTGCACGGTACAGGTGCTGTCGATCACATTGCGTTTTTTGCCACGGGCTTGGCTGACATGCTGAAACACCTTGAATCCATCAGTGTCCCGTGCCGCGAGCGCACGACGCCATCGATTGGCTTGCACCAGCTGTTTCTGGATGACCCGTGCGGCCTGGTGGTGGAACTCAATTATCCGGCAGCTGAAAAAGCAGCGCTGGATGCAAACCAGGCCAACCGTCAGGTTAGGGCCTAAAGACGATGGCGCGTATCGTGGTCATTGGTGGCTCGTTGGGTGGTTTGTTGGCCGCCAATATGCTGCACCGCGCAGGCCATGATGTTCACGTGCTGGAAAAAGCCAGTGCATCACTGGATGGCCGCGGCGCAGGTATCGTGACCCACAAGCCGTTAATGGCAGCCCTCGTACGTTGCGGCTTGGTTGTTGATGCGTCGCTGGGCGTGGCTGTTAAAGAGCGGGTCGTGCTGGGCAGGAGTGGTGAAGTGATTGCGCAAACAGCGATAGACCAGGTTCTGACCTCGTGGAGTCGTTTGTACGCCATGCTGTGGTCAGCTTTTGACGCTGCGCGCTATGTTCAGGGTGCCAGCGTGTCGCAGCTTTACCAAAGCAGCGATGGCGTGACTGTGCAATGTGACGATGGCCGCGTGTTTGAAGCTGATCTGGCCATTGCCTCAGACGGCATTCGCTCCGCAGTGCGCGCCCAATATTTGCCGCAAGTGCAGGCTGAATACGCAGGCTACATTGCATGGCGTGGCGTGTGTGACGAATCTGTACTGTCGCAGCGCACCTTGGCTAGCGTGTTTGATACTTTCGGGTTTGGCCTGCCGCCTGGCGAGCAACTGATTGGCTACCCGGTGGCGGGTAGCGGCAATGCCACCGCACGTGGCCAAAGACGATACAACTATGTCTGGTATCGGCCGGCCAGTGAAGCAGTGCTGAAAGAGTTGATGACCGATGCCGATGGCAATTACTTTCCCCAGGGCATCTCCCCCAACAAAGTAGCCTGGCAACACGTGGCCAGCGCCCGGCAGGCCGCGCGCGACTTGCTGGCGCCACAGTTTGCCGAAATGCTGGAAAAAACAGCACAACCGTTTTTGCAACCGATTTATGACTGCGCCAGCCCCCAAATGGCATTTGGCCGCGTTGCTTTGATGGGTGATGCCGCCTTTGTGGCGCGCCCGCATGTGGGCATGGGCGTGACCAAGGCAGCGGAAGATGCGATGGCCTTAACCGACTGCATTGCAGCGCGTGGTGCTACACCAGATGCATTGCATGCATTCGAGCAAATGCGCTTGGCACCGTGCATGGCCGTAGTAGAGCGTGCCCGCATGCTTGGCGCATACATGCAGGCAAGCAATCAAACCCTGGAGCGTGATGCACGTACCGTCATGTTGCAAACCGCTATTGATTTGTCTGGCGAGCGCGAGACAGAGTTTTCAGTTTAAATTTTTCAATGATTTTCATGACTACCAACAGGAGACAACCATGACGATATCGACTACTTTTTTCAGCGCAAGCCGCCGCTCCATCATTGTGGGCGGTGCGGCTGTGGCCGTGGCACCCGCCCTGCTGAGCATGGCTCGCGCACAAAGCAAGACCATCAAAATCGGCTTTCCTGTGCCCTTAACGGGCGCTTTTTCTGCTGAAGCGCAAGACCAGGTGCGCGCTGCCGAAATCGCCATCAAGGAGTTCAATGATTCGGGCGGCTTTAACGGCATGAAAGCTGAATTGCTGGTGCGCGATGACAAGCTCAACCCGGGCGAGGCGGCCACCCGCACGCTGGAGCTGATTGAAAAAGACAAGGTGAACTTTGTTGTTGGCTCACTGTCGGCAGCCACGCAGTTGTCTATCAACGCCGTGTGCCGCGATCGTAAAATTATTTTTAATTCCATCAGCCAGTCGGATGCCATCAATGAAGCCAAAGACTGGAGCCTGTACACCTTTCACGAGGCATTGAACCCGCACCTGACGGCGGGTGCTGTAGCACGCTACGCCTTTCCCAAGTTTGGCAAAAAAATTGTGTACCTGACGGCTGACTACGCCTACGGCCATGAAATGGTGCGCGGCTTTCAGCGGGCTGGCCAGGCGCTCGGTGCGCAAACACTGGCAGACATTCGGCACCCGCTGGGAGCGGCTGATTACTCGGCCTTTTTACCGCGCATTCAGTCCCTCAAGCCCGACGTGCTGGTGCTGTGCAACTTTGGTCGTGACCTGGTCAATGCGGCCAAACAGGTGACAGACTTCGGCCTGAAAGCCAATACCAAAGTGATTGCACCTGTGCTGCTGTACACGGCGCGCCAGGCTGGCGGCGCAGAAGCGTTTGAAGGCATTTTGGGCGGCACCTCTTACTACTGGGGCATGGAAGATAAAATCCCCGCTGCCAAAGCGTTTAACGACAAATTCCGCAAGGCTTATGGTGGCTCTGTGCCATCGGACTACGGCGCTTTGGGTTATGCCGGCGTGCGCAGCGTGCTGCAGGCGGTGCGCGATGCCAAATCGACAGATTCAGTCAAGGTCAGCATTGCTTTGCGTCAGTTGCGCTACAACTGGTACAAGGGCGAACAGTTCTACCGCAAGTGCGACCACCAGTCGATTCAGTCGGTGGTGATTGTCGAGTCCAAGTCCAAGAACATGAAAGACAAATACGATGTCTTCAATGTCTTGTCAGTCGAGGCGCCAGATGAAAAAAATCTGCGTACCTGCGACGAAATGGGTCACAAGATCAGCACCTGATCACGCGCATCCATGACGCATCAATGACACACCAACAACAAGAATCTGCATGGCCGACTTAACTCTTGAATTGTTTGCGCTACAGCTCATGACAGGCATTGCGCTGGGGGCCGTGTATGCGCTCCTGGCGATTGGCTTGTCATTGATTTTTGGCATGCTGACTGTGGTGAACTTTGCGCATGGCGCGTTCTTCATGGTGGGTGCTTTCTTTGGTGTTTATGCCATGGGCTTGACGGGCAGCTTCTGGTTCAGCCTGGTGCTGGTGCCGATTGCTACAGGCGCGCTCGGCTTGGTGTGCGAACGGTTTTTGGTGCGTCCCCTGTATGGGCGCGGCATTGACTATCCGCTGCTGCTCACGTTCGGCCTGTCGTATGTGCTGATTGAAGCGATGCGAATTATTTTCGGCATTGAAGGTATGCCAACCTCAACGCCTGTAGAGCTGAAAGGTTCGGTCAATTTGGGCTTTGGGCACTTCCCGCTGTACCGTTTGTTTTTGATAGCAGCCACCGCCGTCATTGTGTTGGGTTTGTGGCTGTTCATTGAAAAAACACGCTACGGCCTGATCATTCGTGCGGGCTCACGCGACCCAGAAATCGTCAAGGTGCTGGGCATCGACATTTCCAAAGTCTGGTTGCTGGTGTTCGGTATTGGTACGGCTATTGCGGGGCTGTCGGGCTTGCTGGCGGCACCCACGCGTGCAGTCAATCCTGAAATGGGCATCCCCATCCTGGCTGAATCATTTGTGGTGACCGTGGTGGGCGGCATGGGCTCGCTGCCCGGTGCGGTGATTGCCGGTTTGCTGGTCGGCATTGTGTTTGCCATGACCTCGCTGTTCGCCCCTGAATATGCAGAAATGTCCATCTTTGTTTTGATGGCGGTGGTGCTGTTAATCCGGCCGCAAGGTTTTTTCGGCAAAGCCGGTTTGATGAGCTGACCATGAACGTTTTTATCAACAACGCGATTGAGCGTATTCGCCAGCACCGCATGGTGGCGTCGCTGCTGTTTCTCCTGGTGTTTCCTTTTTTGATGCCCTACGAAACACTGGCCATCAATATTTTGATTTTTGGTTTGTATGCCGTGGGTTTCAATTTGCTGTTTGGCTACACCGGCATGCTGTCGTTTGGCCATGCCGCTTTCCTGGGTGTCGGCAGCTACCTGGCGGGCATAGCCGTGGTGCATGCGGGCTGGCCCTGGTGGGCGGCCATTGGTGTGGGTGTTGTGTCATCGTGCTTTGCTGGCTTGGTGATTGGCTACCTGGCCATTCGCACGCGGGGCATTTATTTCTCAATGGTCACGCTGGCGCTGGCGCAAATTGTGTACTACGGGTTTTACAAGGCAGAGCGCTGGACCGGTGGTGAAAACGGTTTGCGCGGTGTGCGGGTAGAAGCCATTACCTTTCCCGGCTTGCCTGGCCTCAGCATTGATTTTCTGAACCCTTTGAATAAATACTATGTGATTTTGATGTTTGTGGCACTCGCCTTATGGTTTGTGTCGCGCCTGCTTGACTCACCCTTTGGCGCAGTGATTGAAGCGATTCGTGAAAACGAAAAACGCGCCGCCGCTTGTGGCTATGACGTAGCGCGCAGCAAGCTGCTGGTGTTTGTATTGTCTGCCGGTATTTGCGGCTTGGCAGGTGCGTTGCGGGCCTTGCATTTGTCCATCGTGCCGATTGATTCGCTGCATTACCTGCAATCAGGCCAAGCCGTCATGATGTGTCTGCTGGGCGGCATGGGTACATTTTTGGGGCCGTTTATCGGCGCGGCCGTATTTTTGTATCTTGAAGATGTGGTTACCAATGTGACTCGCTACTGGATGGGCGTGGTGGGCATTATTTTTATGGTGTTTGTGCTGTTTTTCCCGAAAGGTGTGTGGGGCACAGCGCTTGACTGGGTAGCGCGCTGGCAACGCAAACTGAAGTCGGGAGGTGTTTGATGGTGAGTACAACACCCATTATTCAGGTCACTGCTGTGTCTCGTTATTTCGGTAAATTTCAGGCGCTGCACAACATCACCACAAGCTTTCAGGCGGGTGAATTGACGGCCATCATTGGGCCGAATGGCGCGGGTAAGAGCACCTTCTTTAACGTCATCAGCGGTGGCATTGCACCCAGCAGTGGGCAAGTAGAGTTTGAAGGGCGTGACATCAGCCATATGGCCCAGCACGACTACGCGCGTGCAGGCATTGCCAAAAGCTTTCAGATCACCAACGTTTTCAAGCACCTGAGCGCGCATGAGAACGTGCGTGTTGCGCTGCAAATGCAAACCTCGCGCTACCAAATTTTGCGTGCACGTGGAGCGTATGCCGAGCTGGGCGACAGGGCCGATGTGCTGATTGCCCGGGTCGGCTTGACAAGCAGCCGCAACAAGTTGGCGGGTGACCTGGCACATGGCCAGCAACGCTCACTTGAAGTGGCCATGGCGCTGGCATGCGAGCCCAAGCTGCTGCTGATGGACGAGCCCACAGCGGGCATGTCACCGCAAGAAACCGTCGTCATGATGGATTTGATTACCCAGCTATCGACTGAGCGCACCATCATTTTGGTTGAGCACAAAATGAAGCTGGTACTTAGCCTGTGCAAGCGCCTGCTGGTGCTACACCACGGTGAGTTATTGGCTGAAGGCAGCCCTGACGACATCCGCAGCAATGCTGAAGTCAAGCGCGTTTACTTGGGGCAGAACTAACCATGCAGAGCTGATGATGTCCAACGTATTGCTAAAAGTCGAACAACTCAACGCCTGGTATGACCACAGCCACGTGGTGCAGGGCTTGAATTTTGAAGTCAGGCAGGGCGAAATCGTCACATTGATGGGCCGCAACGGCGCGGGTAAAACCACCACATTGCGCACGCTGATGGGGCTGGTCAGCAAGTATGGCGGCAAAGCCATGTTTGATGGCCAAGACCTGATGCCGCTCGCAACCCATGAACGCTTTCATTTGGGCCTGGCTTATGTGCCTGAAGACAGGCGCATTGTGCCCAGTTTGACAGTGCTTGAAAACCTGCAGTTGGGCTTGACCGCCAGTAAAAATCGCGGCGACATGAGTGCCATGATTGACGAGATTGCACAGACTTTTCCGCGGCTTAAAGAGCGCCTGCATCAGGACGGCACATCGATGTCTGGCGGGGAGCAGCAAATGCTGGCGATTGCACGCGCCATGATGGCCAAGCCACGCATGATTCTGCTCGACGAGCCTTCTGAAGGCATCATGCCGATTTTGGTCGATGAAATGTTTGAGCTGTTTGCCAGCATGCGGCAAAAGGGCATCACGATTTTGCTGGTGGAGCAAAACGTTGAAAGGGCATTGAAGATTTCAGACCGCGCCTACATCGTTGACCAGGGCCAGATTGTTCACCATGGTAGCGCTGCCGAGCTGCTGGCCAATACCGACATTCAGGAAAAGTACTGCGCGGTGTAGCTGCCAGGCAGCTTGCTGTGCCAAGCTGAATCAGCGGCGGTTCAAGGGCGGCTGTTAACTGGCCGCGCAGCCGGTGCCACAGTAATCAGCACATCATTGCCGCCAAAACTGGTGCCCTGCATTTGAATGTTGGCCACCCGCTCGCCTTTGGTGAAGGTCAGCAAACTGGTTTTTGAAAACGAGCTGGATGTCAGCGTCCAGCCCGATGCGGGCATGCCGTCTTTAAAGTAGGTAAACACCGCCTGCGGTTCGCCCGACACGCTCAGGCTGATGCGCCCCAGCCAGGTGCTGGCTGCGCTCATGACCAGCGTGTCCTGCTGCTTGATGACAGCGCCCGGCGGCAAAGGCACATCGCCTGAGAGCTGCTTGGCTGTCGCCTCAGTCACCGTGCTATCGCTACCGATGGGGGTAGAGGCACAGGCCGCAGCGACAAGGGCGGCAAACAGCACGAGCAGGAGCTTGGTAGTGGTCATGGTTTTTGGTGGTTAGGTATTTGATTTTTTCGGTTCAAGCCGGCCTTGCCGATTCTGCGAATTGTAGCTTTGGGTCAATGTGAGTAACAATTTTTTGTTTTCAGCTTTATCATTGATTTAAACCTCCAATGACAGACATGTTCAATCCCCCACACCCCGGCCTGACGCTGCGCAACGATGTGCTGCCGGCACTTGGCCTCACGGTCACCCAAGCAGCAGTGCAGCTTGATGTATCGCGTGTTGCGCTGTCACGGGTACTCAATGGCCGTGCGGCTATCTCGCCTGAAATGGCTTTGCGTATCGAGGCATGGCTGGGCTTAGCGCGCGGCGGTGAGGCCAGGTTATGGCTGGCAGAGCAGAGTGCTTATGACGTTTGGCAGGCCAAGCAGCGGTTTAAAGCTGTGCCTATGCATGTTCAGGCTGCGCCATTGTCTGCTTAATCACACATCACACATCACACATCACAATTCACACTGCATGCGAGCGATTAATCTAATTTTGCAGACGATGCCCACGATTAAAAATCGCTTTGCAAAAATTTATTGCTTTAGTGCCTTTTGCTTGTGTCCGCCATTGATTACATCTGGATGTTGGAAGCAGCGCCAAAACTGTAGACAGTAATATAAGAGGAAGTGACATGACGGTTTGTTTCTTGGAAAAAGTGATTCTGAGGTGAGTATTCCGAATGTCTAAATGGGTAAGTGGAGGGCAGCATCTTCAATCTTGGGTACGGCATCTCCAGCGTGAAATGGTTCTGTAACTTGGAGTAGATATGAACAATGATTTTCCCATTCCTGTGCCCGATAGATCAGGTAGCGGTGGCAGTCAAATTGCATCTGATTCGTCCCAAATGCTTGTCGAGGCGCGCCCATTTCAAAGTCTTCATTTAGCAACCACCATCGAAGGGTTAGCATCAGCCAACTCGAGAGCGTTTGGTGGTGAAATTTCTGCAACACTAATAGGCGCCGCTACGCGACAACTAGCTATTGAATGTAGTGAATTGAAGATCGAAGGTCGCCGACAGAGCGATCGAATTGAATCACTACGCGACGATCTAGAAATAGTGCGTATCAAAAACGCAGTATTGGTCGAAAAAATCAGTTCAGATGGGAGAAATAAACATCTTCGCAATTTCGGAATTACCGTGGGGACAAGTCTAGTAGGTGCTGGTATCGCGCTGTCGCGCTCAGGTTCAGACAACTATTCATATGGAGCCTTCGTGTTTGGAGGACTACTTTTACTCTTAGCGTGGTTCTCAGGATCGAAGGAGAAAAAATAATGATAGTGAACGACATACCGGAGATATCCATCGTCGCAGTACTAGGTCGAGGGTTGCCTAATGAAGAGTCCATCGCCTTGAGAGTAAGAGAGGGAGTCAATCTTGGTCAATACGGCATCATGCTCGGCATATACCAACACTCAAAGCTTGCACGGCCTTTGCAAAATTCACTATTTTGGTTTGGCGATGGTATGGTGGAGAAAGGTGACTGGATATTCGTTAACACTGGAGAAGGTCAGCCTAGATGTAGTCAAACAACGGATGGGCTGAACCATATCTTTTCCGTATTCTGGAATAAAACTGCTACGGTTTTTGCAAACTCTAATTTGGTTCCCATTCTTTTCCGAATAGACGGGGTAGAGGTTTTAGAGCCACCGGAGGACGTACCTCAGATATCCACCATAGCCAATAGTTTGCGTTAGAGGTCACCGCGATTTTGGCAGCTCAAACGCTAAAAACATGACGCAAATCAACGAAAAGCATAAAACTCTCGAAAACTAAAAAGCCCCTAGCCATGGCAGCTAGGGGCTTTAATTTTGGTGCCGGAGAGATGAATCGAACACCCGACCTTCTCATTACGAATGCAAATGCAAATCCAATATAAATAAGGCTTTCATGGCATATTTAGATTATTTGCCACAATAATGCCACATCGTAATTTAAATTGTTCTGAAAATGGCAGCTATTAGAAAGCGCGGTCCCCACCAGTGGGAAGCACAGGTACGCCGGAAAGGATTCCCGGTACAAAGTAAGACATTGACCACCAAGGCTGAGGTGGAGGCCTGGGCCCAAATGATCGAGTCAGAAATGGCACGTGGCGTTTGGCTCTGTCGGGGTGAGGCAGAGGCAACGACATTGAGTGATGCCCTTGATCGATACGAGCGTGAAATCACGCCTGGCAAGAAGAGTGCCGTGGGGGAGAAGTCATTTTTGCGCATATGGCGGGCCACGCCCATGTCTAAAAGCCTAATGGCAACGATCCGTAGCGCTGACGTGGCCAAGTTGCGAGACCAATGGTTGAAGGAATATGAACCTTCAACCGTGCTGCGTCGCTTGGCGGTACTGTCGCATGTGTTTACTATCGCGCGCAAGGAGTGGGGCATGGAAAGCCTATCCAATCCCCTTGAATTAGTGCGCAAGCCACGACCGAACGATGCCCGTACGCGGCGTATCGCGGTCACGACGCCATCAGTGGGTAGTGATGAGTCTGTAGATGGCGACGCGCAGAGAAATGCCAGTGATGGAGAGTTAGCATTGGTCGTGGCGGCAACCGAATCCCCATTGTTGCCCTCTATCGTGTGGCTGGCCGTAGAAACGGCCATGCGTCGAGGTGAAATTGTCAGCTTGCGTTGGGAGCATGTCGACCTTGTGCGTCGAACTGTGCATCTACCAGCTACGAAAAACGGAAGTTCACGCGACGTTCCGTTGTCAACCCGCGCGCTCAATATCCTTAAAGCCTTACAAAAAGTCGAAGACGACGAAACGGAAAATGCGGTGGACTCTACATTGGAAATTGACGAGAACTCAGCAGCAGACGAGGGTAAGGTATTTGGAATTCGTAGTGATGCCGTTACAAGGGCGTTTGAGCGGTCTGTAGCGCGTGCGCGCAAGGGCTACCTAAGCAACTGTAAAAAAACCCGCCAGAAGCCCGATCCTCGCTATCTGACTGACTTGCGATTCCATGACCTTAGGCACGAAGCGACTTCCCGCTTGGCAGACATTTTTCCCCTGCATGAGTTGACAAAAATTACGGGGCATAAAGACCCGAGGATGCTGATGCGGTATTACCATCCGCGCGCAGAAGATTTAGCAAAGCGACTTGCATAGATTTCTTTGCCGGAGCAATTGGTATTCCGAGCGATTAAATTGGTAAACAGGGCTCTACATACATGTTGCGTATTCCGGAAATCACAGACCATTGATCCGGGGACTCCTGACCAGCCGGCTTGTAATGACCAGTGCTAGTTGGTGGAAATCAACCAAGGCGTCAGACAGGAATCGATCGCTAACGAACGACCCTTAACGACGACGAAGCGGACTTTCGAACCGACGAGTTGAATGTCAGCAAGGCGGGCGAAAGCCAACATCGCCCCAGCAGTGGTTAGTTACGGGATAGAGCCTCTACGGCTCAGCCAGCGCCGTCGAATGGATGTCGTTGGAAGGTCGCCAGCGTAGACGAAGGGTTTCTGGATTTACCTCCTTCAATTACGCCACCGCCCCGGCTGATAGACTCTTCGTATGGCTCGGATTAACCTCAGAAAATTCATAGCTGAACACTACAAAGGTGGTGTGAATGCACGAGATGTCATTCGTGAAGCACTCACGAACTCCATCCACGCTGGCGGAAAGATGATTTCTGTCGACCTCCACTTCTCGGAGAAACAGCAGGAACTATCCGTCGGGAGCGAAGAGAGACGGGTTTTGGAGCAAATCACCATCACAGATGATGGCGAGGGCTTCACATCCGAAAATCTGAATTTCTTTGACGAAATCTGTACCAGCCACAAAGACAGCATAGGCGGCAAGGGTGTCGGACGTTTGGCATTCCTGAAATATGCAAACAAGGTCCATATCAGCAGTCAGCTTGCGAACGAACTTGTCGAGTTTTGGTACACGCCGGAATTCAAGCCGGACGATGTCAAAACAACTGCCAAGAAAGGCACTGCGTGCACCTGTATCTTGCTAAACGACCTTAGGGAAAAAATCAATACTCACG
>JAYWBS010000222.1:0-28263 GCA_043781295.1 Polaromonas sp. | reverse complement strand
AGACGCCCGCGCGCTGCACAAATACCTCTTGCGCCGTGGTGGTGGAGTTGCTGAAGCCCGGCAGGTAGTCAATCGAATCGTGTATCCAGCTTTCAATGGCGCGCACCCGGCTCAGGCCATGCGGCAGGTGGCCAAACAATTGCTGCGCCGCGCGGCTCAAAATGTCTGATTCGCAATAGCGGCTGGGCATCAGGTAGCGCAGCACGTCATCAGGCACGGCAGTCACCAGCGCCTCATCAAGATGCAGCGGCACAGGCGTTGAAATCAGCTCAACATTGGCGTGGTAGTTGACCGACAACATGCCCTTGGGCGCGTCCAGCCGTACAAAGCGGTTGCCGTTGCGCTCATCAAAAAAAGTCCGCACCTTGACGCTGGGCGTGATGCTCAAACGTTCGGACACCACGCGGTGGCCTTCATCAAAGGCGGCCTCAATGTTGAACAAAAAATGCGCGGGATGCGTGACCTCGTAGTCCAGCAGTAAATCAATGCTTGCGGTGTGCATGGTGTGTTGAATGGCAACTTACTTCAGCGCTTTATTGACGGCACCAATGCCCAGTGCAGCCAGCACCACAAACACCACGGCCAGAATCAAAAACAGGCCAAAAAGAATTTTGGCAATGCCGGCTGAGCCCGCTGCAATACCGCCAAAACCCAGAGCCCCGGCGACCAGTGAAATCAGCGCAAAAATGATGGCGTACTTGAGCATGGTGACATCCTTGACAGCTTGAAAATAAGATGCCTTGATGCTAAAAGCGGGCACGCTTTGACTGCATCAGCAGCTGGCCCATCACGCTGTAGGACAAGGTGACGCAACCCCTGTTTGCTACGTTTTTAGTAGCTGCTTGCACCCGAATTTATTGGGCTATTGAGATATTTGACTATCAGGTATGGTTCTATTTCTTTCCAAAAAGCCCCTTTAACCCCTCACTCACCTTGCCCCCCAGCTTGAGTCCCGCTCCAGTGCCAACGCCGGGCGCTATCACGCTGCCCAGCAGCCCGCCAATCAGGGCCGACCGCTCCAGCGTTACCTCCGGTGCAGCCACCGTTCCCCCGACAGCAAGCGGCACGCCGACGGCACCGCCAAGGGCTTTGCCCAGCTTGCTGCTTTCTGCCAGGTCCACATTGATGCGCCCGCTCAAAGCCTGGGCGCTTGAAATATCAACCTGACCGCTGGCGCTCAAGGCCCCTGAGCTGGCCACCAGCTTGCTTAATTGCGCGGCGCGGCCTTGCGTGTTGATTTGCCCGGTTAACGTGTCCAGGCGCGTTTCACCGCTGCGATTCAAACCCACGGTTTTGACGGCTTTGGCCAGGTCGATGCCGTGCAGCACCGCATTGCGCACGGTAAACGTGGTGCCGGTTTGCAAGGCCTCTGCCAACGCAGCGGTGGTGGCCGCACGCGCATCCAGCGTGCTGCTAGCGTCCAGCAGGCCACTGAGCGTTTTGCTGGGTGCCGTCAGCGCCGTCAGCTCTACGCCCTGCGTTTTCAATTGCGCCGTCACCCGCCAGTTGCGCCCGGTATCGGCTGACGGT
Source organism: Polaromonas sp. (assembly GCA_043781295.1). Lineage (GTDB taxonomy): Bacteria > Pseudomonadota > Gammaproteobacteria > Burkholderiales > Burkholderiaceae_C > Polaromonas. The sequence continues at coordinate 26,733 of JAYWBS010000222.1, read as the reverse complement.
ACTTGTACCTTGACAGGCCCGGTCACCGAGCCACCACCTACATCAATGCGCAGCGCCCACGCGTGTACGTCCGTTTTTTCATCGGGGCTTTGGCGCTTTAGCTCGGCCCGCAGGCCTTGCAAATTGCCGCGAATAAGTTTGATGGAAGCACTCTCCGGCAAGCCATCATTGCCGAGCAGTGCCTGCCCATCGAGTGCCGTGGCCATGCCCGCAGCACTGACCCAGGTCACGTCGTCAAGCAGCGTGCGGCGCGGCAACCACGCCATCGCAGCTGGCCCGGAGGCTGGCCCAGATAAGGACGCGACCAAAGGCGCATCAGACACCTGAACCATGCCTTTTTTAGCGTTCAAATCAGGCTCTGGCCCAATAGATACGGGGGCAAGCAGCTTCTTTTTTGATAGCGCTTGCATGGCTTGAAGCACGCCGTCCAGGCCCAGCTGCGGCAGCACGGCCTGCCGCACAATCAGCGTGGCCACCACCAGCCGCCCTTGCAGCAGCGGCTGCCACTGCGGCCTGGCCTCGATGCGCCCCAACGTGATGGCGGGCGAGCTTTGCACCTGAATGTTGTTTAACGCCACAGCCGGTACCGGCCACACATCCACCGAGATGCCGCCCAACGTCACAGGCACGCCCAGTGCAGCCGATGCCTGCTGCACCAGCCGCTGGCGAAAGTCGTCGGTGCTGACCCAGCGGTACAGCACAAAAACCAGCGCCGCAAACAACACCACCCCCGTCAGCGCCAGACCCACCAGCCATTTAAGAATTTTTTGCATGCCGCTATTTTGGCAAGAATGCAGGGCCGTGCGTACACTCAAAGATCTTTTTTACTTTTTCAAGGATGGTTCATGAAGCTTTATTACTCCCCCGGTACCTGCTCACTGTCGGTTCACATCACGCTGCGTGAGGCCGGCATGACGTTCACACCCATCAAAGCCCCCACCCAAACCCACCAACTGGAAGACGGCACCGACTACTACAGCATCAACCCGCTGGGATACGTGCCGCTGCTGGAGCTAAACGACGGCACGCGCCTGATGGAAGCCCCAGCCCTGATGCAGTACATCGCCGACCAGGTGCCTGAAAAAAACCTGGCACCCGCCAACGGCACGGTGGCACGCGCCCAAATGCAGGGCTGGCTGAACTTCATCAGCAGCGAGCTGCACAAAAGCTTTACCCCCCTGTTCAACCCCGCCACCCCCGCCGACTACAAACCGATGGTGACTGAAAAACTGCTGAGCCGCTTCAAGTGGGTCGATGAACGGCTCGCGGGCAAGCACTACCTGATGGGTGATGCCTTTAGCGTGGCCGACGTGTACTTGTTCAACGTCACCAACTGGGCACCGCTGGTGAAGGTCGATATTTCAGGCTTTTCCAACATCGCCACGTTTCGCGCCCACATGAGCCAGCGGCCTGCGGTACTGGCGGCGATGCGGGCTGAGGGCTTGATCAAATAAGGGATGGCCCACCCACAAGCCGCAAAACAGATTTTTTTGACATCTAATTGGCCTCCAGCCCTTTAGATGCGTGCCTAATCAGCTACTGAATTAATAGCCCTCAGTTTGCCAACATGCAAAGCTCACGGTTCGCTGGCTAACTGTTGCGTTTACGCCCCGTCACCGCAACGCTGAATTTGTTCCTGCTGACACGGCATATCGCTGCGGGCTATTTCATCCAGCGCTGTCGCAGCAGGTGGTCTATCGACCAGTTGCCAGCACCCCGGCACAGCAGCACCAGAAGCATCGCAGCCCATTGGATATGCGTGGGCCACGCTTGTGGGTAGACGAATACCTCGATGGTCGCCGTCATACCCAGAAGTATCAACGCCACGGGCCTGGTCGCCAGTCCGAGCACCAGCAGCACCGGCGCGGTCAATTCGATCGAAACGGCCATGTAGGCGGCAACTTCAGGAGGTATGAGCGGCAGCTTGTACTCTTCGCGAAACAACTCTATGGCGGTGTCCCAATTGGCCAGCTTGGCCATGGCGGAATTCCAGAATATGGTGGCCACCGCGAGCCGCAGCGGGATGGCAAGGAGTGTGTCGGGTACCCGGTCGAACCAGCGGACGAGGCGCACCGCCGGGTTGTCATGTGAGGTCTGCGCACTGAGGGATGACGGCGAGTTTTTCATGGGTTGGTTCCTCTGGTGATACATGCCATCGTCGGGTTTGCCGGGCCGCAGCTGGCATAGCAGTCGCGCGCCAGGTGAGTAGCCAGCAAGGTGTGCGGCTCGGCACATGATGCCGCCGCCAGCGCCGCACCCAGTGGCCGCCCTGAAAACAGGGCCTCAGCAACCCGCCATTCGGGCTCGCTCAGGCGCACTGCATGGATATCGCTGCCCGCTCGTTGCACCAGCAGCCAGACCGGTCCGCTCGCGAGATTGATCGCCGCCATCGCGGCTTCATCACGCTCCAGTACCGCAAGCCAGATCGCGTCAGCCGGGAACTCGCAGCGCAGCAGCTGTGCCGCCGGATGCGGCTCGAAGCGCAGGACTTCGAGTTCTGCTTCATGCAAAGTTGCAAGATGCTGGATGGGGAGTGATTCGGTGTCAGCCGCATGCAGCACCAGATTAACCGTCCATTCGAGCCTGGCCAGGTCGGGCAGATAAGGCAGCGACGCCGCCTGCGCAAGTTGCGCCAGAAATTGTGGGAAGTCCGCGCCGTACGCATCCAGCCAGGCACTGCGTGGCGGGGCGTCGGCAACAAACAGACGGGCTGCACCTTCGAAAAATTCCGCACCAACCACATGCTGTACGGCCGGAAAGGCCAGTTGAAGCGCTTTCACAAGCACGCCGACAGACGTGTTGCGGTAAATGTTAAGCCGCGCTCCCGGGTCCAATCCATCGTTGATGACAAAGGCCGGCGCATCTCCGTCCAAGCCGCCCTGCAGGCTTTGGCGAATCGCGTGCTGAAGTTCAATCAGCGTTGGCGCATACGACGTCATGAAGGTGTTCCTCGAGAATGGCCTCGGCGACGGCCGCTTCTTGCATCAGAATTTCAAGCGCTGGCACGTTGGTGTCCCATTCAATCAATGTCGGAATCGGCCCGAAGCGCGCGAGCGCCTCTCGGTAGAGCGCCCACACCTGCGGCGCTACGCGCGAGCCATGGTCGTCGATGCGCAGCGTCCTGCCTTCACCCAGTTCGCGGATGCTGTGCCCAGCGAGGTGGATTTCGCCGATTGCCGCTGGCGGCAGGGCGGCCAGGTAGGTCTGCGCATCCCAGCCGTGATTGCAGGCGCTGACGTAGATGTTGTTGATGTCGCACAGAATGCCGCAGCCCGTGCGATGCGCGATATGCGCCATAAACTCCCACTCTGGAATGGTCGAGTGCCGGAAAAGCAGATAGGTCGAAGGGTTTTCGATCAGGATGCGCCGTTTCAGATGCGCCTGAACCTGGTCGACATGCCGACAGACGATGGTCAACGCCTCTTCAGTCATCGGCAGCGGCAACAAGTCGGCCAAATACGTTCCGGCGGTGGCACTCCACGATAAATGTTCAGAGATCAGCCCGGGTTCGACCCTGTCAACCAGATGACGCAGACGCTCGAGATGGGCGGTGTCGAGCCCGTCGGCACTGCCCAGCGACAGACCCACGCCGTGCAGCGAGATCGGATAGTCGCGGCGAATCATGTCCAGATACCGTGGCACGGTGCCGCCACCCATGTAGTTTTCAGCATGCACCTCAAACCACGCGACATCGGGATGTGCCTCGGTGACCGGCTGATGGTGCCGAAAGCGCAGCCCGATACCGGCTTTCGCCGGGATCGGGCCATGATCATCCTGCGGCATGACCACAGAAACAGTCATATGCCGGGGTCGGCTCAGCTCGCCGACAGCTTGCCGCCCTGGATCTTGGCGCAGTCACCCGCAGGCAGCATCACGAAGGACTTCACATCACGCGCTTGCGTGGCTTGGCCAGCGCAGGAGTGCGCCCCTTCCGCACAATCGTTTTTGGCTACGACATTGATGCCGTAGCATTTTTCCAGCTTGTTTTGTGTCATCTTCATCATGTTGTCCTTGACGACCTGCGGCATGTTGCCCATATCCTTCATGCCCTGCGCCTGTCCAGGTAGCGCCAGAAATGCGAGTGCGAGACCGACCGTCGCAGACAGCGTCGAAGCTGCCAAGAATTGCTTGCTCATTTGAGATTCTCCTAAAGAGGGGTTCATGACGGGCGCAAGATTGCAACCCTGCCATGAGATTCGACGGGTGGCGAGCAAAGGTTACATGCCACGCAAAATTTATTTATGCAAAATACCCGCATGCACAGTGCAAAATTCGAAGCATGACTTCTACAACGCGGCGAACCGACCCGATGCCAAGCCCTTCCGAGGCCCGGCCTACGGGCGCACCGAGGCGTGACGACATAGCCGTTGAGACTCGCGCTGATGGCAAGCTCGATTGGTCCGCTTTGATGGCTCGGGCACAGGCGGGTGAACGTGATTCCTACAGGCGCCTGCTCCAGGCGATCACGCCCTATGTGCGCTCGCTGGTAGCCCGCCGTATCGGGAATCGAAGCGATCTTGAGGATACGGTTCAGGATATTCTGTTGACCGTGCACAAAGTGCGCCACACCTACGATGCGGAGCGTCCATTTGGCCCCTGGCTGGTTGCGATCTCTGGCAGGCGCATCGTTGACAGGCTTAGGCAGCAAGGGCACCTCAACGTGCATGAGACCCCGTTGGAGCCGGCGCATGAAACCTTCTCGACCTCTGAAACGAATCTACAGGAACAGGCTGTTGATGCCCGCATGCTGCGCGACGCAGTGGCGCGTCTTCCCGCCGGACAAAGGGACGCCATACGAATGCTGAAACTCGAAGAACTGTCCTTGCTGGAGGCGTCCGCAGCAAGCGGCATGTCGGTTGCTGCGCTAAAAGTTGCAACGCATCGCGCCTTGAAGAAGTTGCGATCGATTATTGAAAAACCCAAGGACAAATCATGACATCAACCCCCGACCTTATCGATTCGCTGGTGGCCGACGCAAAGCCTGTGCGGCGTCTGCGTCCGCCTGCGCTGCGCGCTTTGTGCTGGCTCATGTTTGCAACCCTGCTGCTGGCGCTGGTCGCCGTCGGCCATGGCGTGCGACCTGATCTCCTGCTCAAGCTGCATCAGCCGATCTTTTTCACCGGCATTTTGGCAGCCTTGATGACCGGCGCTCTCGCTGCCATGGCCGCGTTTATGGCGAGTGTTCCAGGCCAGTCCCGCCGCTGGCTGCTGCTGCCGGCACCCGCGCTGGCCGTATGGATTTCCACGATTGGCTACGGCTGCCTCGTGGACTGGGTCAGCCTTGGGCCTGACGGTATGTTTCTGGGCGAGGCCGCGCGCTGTTTTGCCACGCTGGCGATCATTGGCATCCCGATGTCGCTGACACTGCTCATCATGCTGCGATATGTGGCGCGACTGGCACCGGTGCCGGTTGCGATGGCGGGGAGCCTGTCGGTTGCCGCCCTGACGGCGGCTGCAGTCTCGCTGTTGCATCCGCTCGATGCGACGCTCATGATTCTGCTATGGAATTTTGGCGTGACGGCGCTGTTTCTGGTCTTCAGTGGTCTCTATGGAAAACGCCTGCTTGAATGGGTTGAGCGGGAAAGAGATGGAACACGCCTGTAGGGAAGTCGGCCACCCGGTGTGAGCAACGCGGCGAACCGCCAGGTGCCGTCAAAAGCCTCCCCACCTGGACCTATTCAAGGCAACGCAGCAGGCGTCTAAGCGCAAAGGTGGCGTCCCCGACATTCCAAATAGTCACTAAGCAGTAGCGGTCCATGCCTGTAGCCGGCTGACACAAATCAAGCAACCTGTCTTGCACAGGCCCATTGGGTTTAAGCCACACTCAACTTTTCTTTTCAACCTGACGGACGCAAAGCCCATGCCCACTTTATTCGACCCCGTCACCGCAGGCGCATTGCACTTGGCCAACCGCATCGTCATGGCGCCGCTGACGCGCAACCGCTCGCCTGGCGCTGTGCCCGGCCCCTTTGCGGCCACTTACTACACCCAGCGCGCCACGGCCGGGCTGGTGATTACCGAAGCCACCGCCATCAGCCAGCAGGGCCAAGGCTACGCTGATGTGCCCGGCCTGTACGGCACCGAGCAGCTCGATGCGTGGAAAAAAGTCACAGCCCGTGTGCATGCCGCAGGCGGCAAAATTGTGGTGCAGCTGTGGCACGTCGGCCGCGTCTCGCACAATGATTTGCAACCCGACAACGGCAAGCCAGTGGCGCCATCAGCCATCACCGCCAAAACCAAAACCGTGCTGTTCCGTGACGGCGCGCCGGTGTTTGTCGCCACATCTGAGCCCAGAGCCCTGAAGTCAGAAGAGCTGCCAGGCATCGTCCACAGCTTCCAGGCGGCGGCGCGTAACGCGGTTGAAACCGCAGACTTTGACGGGGTAGAAATCCACGCCGCCAACGGCTACCTGCTGGACCAGTTTTTGAAAAGCGGCTCCAACCACCGGGACGACGACTACGGCGGCAGCATTGAAAACCGCGCCCGCTTGACGCTTGAAATCACCCGCGCCATCACTGCCGCCGTGGGCGGTGGCCGCACCGGCATTCGCCTGTCGCCTGTCACGCTGTCCAACGACGCGTTTGATGCTGACCCGCAGCCGCTGTTTGACCACCTGGTGCGCCAGCTAGCCACGCTCAATTTGGCTTACATCCACATCATTGAAGGCGCCACCGGCGGGCTACGCGAATTACCAGACCGCCCGTTTGACTACGCCGCACTCAAGGCCGCTTACCGCACCGCTGGCGGCAAAGGCGCATGGATGGTGAACAACGGCTATGACAAAACAATGGCCGAAACCGCCGTGAAAGCGGGTGATGATCTGGTCGCGTTTGGCAAGCCCTACATCGCCAACCCCGACCTGGTGGCACGCTTAAAGCAAGGCGGGCCTTTCAATGAAGGCAACCAGAAGACCTGGTACGGCGGTGGCGCCGAAGGTTATACCGATTACCCAGTACTGCAAAATTAATAGCTGCTTGCGCCCGAATCTATTGGGCTGCAGCCATAAATTGCACCTAAAACAAGCTAAAATTCGGCTTCGGCAGGCCTGAAACAACTCAAAACTCGGTGTGCAGGCGTACACTGAAGACGCGTACCGGCCCCCGGTCGGCGTTGTAGGCCGGGTTGCGAATAAACTGCGCGCCCAGACTCAGTGCACTGCGCTGTAAAAACCCCAAGCCAATGCTGTAGTAGCTTTCAACAATCGACTCGGCCCGGTAGTTCAGCCGGCCATCACCAACGAAAAAGCCGTTGCCGCCTGCCGCTAAAAAAGCGCGGTGAGAGGCCGACAAGCCGTTTTGTGCGTAGGCCAGGCCCAGCGTGTCTTGCGCCCGGCCCCAGCTTGCACCCTTGATGTTCGTGCCGAAAGACAGCGAGCGGTCAATCTCGGCAAAAGCAAAAGCCTCGGACGCGCCGTCGCTGCGGCCCAAACGTGCAAACAATCCCGCGTTTTCAGAAATCGATTGCTCCAGATTGATGCCCCAGCCTTTCTTGCTCCGCAGCTTGCGAACGGGTGCAACCGTTGGCACGCCGCCCGCAGCCGCGGCCAGCGCGTCGTCAAAGCCGCCCATGATGGCCTTGTTGCGAAACAGCAGCAGCCGCGCTTTGCCGGGCTGGCCAAAGGCGGCATAACCTTTTTCAAGCTCCAGCTGGTCGCCGTAACGCTGCGTCAGTGCGCGGTCAAGCGCCAGGCCGTTGGACTCGCGCGGCATCATGAAGCGCCCTGCACGTAGGGCCCAATCGTCCTTGTAATATTCCAGCACTGCACCCATCGAATAGCCACGCGCATCAGCCGCATAGTCAAATGCGCCGTGGGTTAAAAACGACCAGTTCATAAACTGGGTGCGCGGGTCATGCGCGTAGGCATTGACATCAAAAATATCGGACACCGCCAGGTTGCCAAGGGACAGCACCACACGCTCTTTGCTGCGCAGACCAGCCAACTGATTGGCATCTGATGCCACGGCTTCGCGCTCGCCACCCATGTCCCAGGTCTGCCGCACAAACAGCCGGGCGCGGTAGACCACCGGATTGCTGCCAGATGTTTTTTGCAACTCGGCGTTGGTCAGGCCACCGAGACCCGTCAGCCCCGACATCGGCACGCCCTGCACCAGTTCGGGGTTGAAATACAGCTCGGTATCTTTGGCCAAACGCAGACCAAAGTAAGCGGTAGAGGTAAAAGAATAACTCTTTTCGGCTCTGGGCGACAAACTGTTGACGCCTGAATAAGCGGCAGCAAAAGCCGGCTTGGTTTGCCAGATATAGGTGGCCTGAACCTTGGCGTTGAACCGCTCGGGTTCGGCAGCATCTTGCGCCATGGCTGCTGCGGGCAACAGCAGCGGTAAAAAACAAAGATGCCAATAAAAATAGCGCGACGTAAATTTCATGACTCGGTTCAAACAGGTAACGACAAAAAGAGCAGCAAAAGCTGTCAAGTGTAGGCGTGCTTTGTGTCGATCAAAAGTCGCCTAAAGCGTCCCCTTGAACGCGACGGTAGCGCGCAAGCCCTCCGTGCCTTTCATACCCTCCACCGCCTCGAGGCTAAAACGCGCACCCAGCAGTTCTGCATAACGGCTGACGATGGCCAGCCCCAGCCCGGCGCCCTCCCCCAGGCGCTGGCCTGCCGGGCCCAATGCCCAGCGCTGTCGCAACTGCTCTGCCTCTTGCGCATTCAAGCCGGGGCCGTTGTCAGTCACTGACAGCGTCACCACACCATCGGCCTGCGTGACGGCCACCGTGACCTGCGGATGTGCGGCCACGCCATAGCGCAGCGCGTTATCGAGCAGGTTGCCCAAAATACCTTCCAGCAAGGCCGCATCGGCCTGCACCACCACCCGCTCGTCCAGCCCGTCGCCACCCAGGTCCACACCCGCTGCATCGGCTTTTGGCAGGTAGCGCAGCAGCACATCGCGCGCTACTTCATTGATAGCAATGGGTACGAGACGCAAGCTGGCACGCGCCTCATCGGCCAGCGCCAGCCCCAGCAGCTGCTCAACCAGGTGGCTGGCCCGCTGCTGGCCGCGCGCTATGCCTAGCAATTGCTCACGCCACACCGCTGGGTCAGCGTTGGCCAGCGCGTAGTCAGCTTGCGCCCGAATACCTGCCAGCGGCGTGCGCAGCTCATGCGCCACATTGCCCGCAAACTCGCGCTGGGCGCTGATGCTGTCATCGAGTCGTTTCATCATCGCGTTGACGGCTGTGCCCAGATGCTGCACATCCCGCGTGCTGGCCTCAAGCGTCACGCTGAGTGGCATGGGGCTCAAGTCGCGCACGCCGCGTTGGTCAACAGCGCGTTGCAGTTCGGCCAGCGGCAGCAGGTCACGTTTGATCACGCGGCGTAGCCACCACACCAGCAGCACCAGCAAAACGATTTGCGGCACAACGGCATAGGTCAGCATGCGCTGCAATAAAAGGCTTCTGGCAACCGTGGTTTGCGCCACCACCACGGTGAACTCGGCCGGCTCGTAGCGGCGCAAACTGACGCTGCGCAGCGCCCGGTTTTGAAAACCGACATCGGCAAAGCTAAAAGCGGTTTCTTCCGGCAGCGGTGGTGCACGCAGCCCAGCATGGCCCGCCACCAGCGCACCGCTGGGCAGCAGCACCGCAAAGTACACCGCCTCGCTCTGGTCAAACAGCAGCGCGCTCATTTCAGGCGGCGATAAATTGAGCACCGGGCCTTCGCTAGTCATGCGCACATTGGCCGCCACTGCATAAGCATCGTCGAGCAGCGAGCGGTCAAAGGCCTGCCCCGCAAAGTAGCTGGCCACGCTAAGCGCCACCGCTGTACCCAGCGCCCATAGCAGCACCAGTGGCACCACCACATGTTTGATGACCCGGCTGCGCAGGGACGGTTTAATTGCCCCCACGCTTCTCGCTTCGCGTACCTCCGGCGTTGCGCTGCCCCTTTCACGGGATGTTGGGGCGCTTTTTCCTTGGGGCGGCCCGGCGGAAAAATGTTGATTTGTCATCCAGCGCTTTCTTCGAGCACATAGCCAATGCCGCGCAGCGTGCGAATGCCCGCGCCACTGCCCAGCAGCTTTTTACGCAGGCGCGAGATAAAGGCCTCCAGTGCGTTGTCGCCCAGCGCCTCGTCGGTCTCGCTCAGTTTGTCCGACAGCACGCGTTTGCTGACGACGCGGCCAGGCGGCGTCATCAGCTCCCACAGCACTTCAAACTCGCGGGCGGGCAAATCCCAGGGCTGGTGGTGCAAATAAAAGCGCCGGGCTTTTCGGTCGAGCAGCAAATCGCCTTGCACCACCCGGTCGTCTGTACCATGCGCGCGCCGTACCAGCGCACGCAAACGCGCCTCGACCTCGGCCAGGTCAAACGGCTTGCCCATGTAATCGTCCGCGCCCGCATCCAGCCCGGCGATGCGCTCTTCCAGCCGACCACGCGCCGTCAGCACCAGCACTGGCGTGCGGTCGCCCCGGGCGCGTGCTTCGCGCAGCAGGGCCAGTCCATTGCCTTGCGCTGGCTGGGTATTTGTTATTGGCAAATTCAAGTCCAGCAGCACCGAGTCGTAAATCTGCACCCGCCACCAGTGGCGCGCTTCGTCCAGGCTGGCAGCGATGTCGACGCGGTGGCCAGCATCGCTCAGGCTGCGCAGCACAACATCACGCAGCACAGCATCGTCTTCAACCAGCAGGATTCTCATGATTTATTACTAAAGTAGTGGTTAGTCAGGTTTGGGTCAGGTGCTGGTCAGGTGTTGGTCAGGTGTTGGTCAGGCAGCCCACGCTACAAACCTCACATGAGAATACGTCAATTTTTGATACCTGCAAGTTTTACCGTGCTGACAGCCGTTGCCTGGTGCCAAACCACCCCCCTGACCATGACCATGACTAGTTCCAGCACGGCCCGGGCCACCAGCAGCATCTCGCTGACACAAGCTTTGCAGGCAGCGCAAAACAACCTGGATGTGTCTTTGGCCCGCCGTGCACTGGCTAGCGCGCAGGGCGACATCACAGCGGCTGACCGTGCGCCCACGCCTGTGCTGTCGACCAAGGCCGCATCGATTGATCTGCAAAACGGCATTGGCGGCGGTAATTTGATTCGTGACAAGCGCATCGACAAAGCCATTGGCCTGGACTGGACCTATGAGCGCGGCAACAAGCGCGAGCTGCGTACCCAGGCCGCCCAGCGCCTGGCCAGCGCTGCGCAAGAAGACATTGAAGACATCAAAGTGCAGCAACAGATCACCACCGCAGCGGCTTACTTTGACCTGTTGGCGGCCCAAGAGCGCATCGAGCAGGTCGGCCAGATTGCCCGCAGCGCCGCGCAATTGGCCAGCACCGCTGCCCGCCGCGTGCAGGCAGGTGATTTAGCGGCGCAAGACGCGGCACGCACCGAGATTGAAGCCCAGCGCGCCAGCACCGACCTGGCCAGCGCCCAGTTTGACCGCCAGCGCGCCGCGCTGCTGTTGGCCCAATTAACGGGCTTTACAGGCGTGGGCATGTTGCAGGCCCAAGCCGACTGGCCAGCGCGCCAAACCCTGGAGTCGGTGCCACAAGAAACGTTTTATCCATCCGTCGAGACCCGAGCCGACGTACGCGCCGCAGCCCAGCGAGTGGAAGCCGCACGCGCCGCGCTGGATGTGGCATCCGCCCAAAAAAAGCGAGACATCACGCTGGGCACCTCGTTTGACCATTTCCCCGGCACATCGACCCGTCAACTGGAGTTTCGTGCGCAGCTACCACTCAATGGCTTTTTAGGCAGCTACAACTTCCAGGGTGAAATCGCGCGTGCCCAAGCGCAACTAAACCAGGCCGAAGACGCGCTTGAAAAAACCCGCCGCCTGGCCGCAGCCGACTTTCAACGCCTACAGCAAGACCGGCAAGGCGCAGCCGCCAGAGCCCTGAGCTATGAGGTCACCATCCTGCCGCGCGCCCGCAAAGTCGCCGAGATGGCTGAGCTGGCCTACAGCAAAGGTGCGATGTCGTTGACCGAACTGATCGACGCACGGCGCACGCTGCGCAGTATTTTGATTGAGGCGCTTAGTGCGCGCACCGACCATGCCAAGGCGGCGCAGGCTTGGTTGATCAGGCAGCCCTAGTGCTTAAGCTTAGCCGCCAGCCTTAAACGCATTTCAAGCATTTTTCAAGCATTCCCAAATTCACTTCCACATAAAAAAACACCGTGAAGCACACCACCCTCATCTCCGTTTTAAGCCTCGCGCTGCTCGCTGCCTGCAACGAAGCCCCGGCCCCCGCGCCAGAAGCCCCGGCCCCCATCTTGCAGGGCAGCCAGCTGCGCTTTGCACCCGGCCACCCGCAGTTGGCGCTGCTGGGCATCGTCAATGCCGCGCCAGGCAAAGCGATCACCGTTGAGTTACCCGCCAAGCTGGTCTGGAACGAAGAGCGCACCCAGCGCATTTACCCGGCTTTTGCGGGCCGCGTGATGGCCATCAAAGCCGACGTGGGCCAGCAAGTTAAAAGCGGCACGCTGCTGGCGCAATTGGCGTCGCCAGACTTTGGCATGGCGCAGGCCGACACCGCCAAGGCCGGGGCTGAGGCAAGTTTGAGCCAAAAGTCATTGCAGCGCCAGCGCGAGTTGTTTGAAGCCGGCATCATAGCCCGCAAAGATTTAGACCAGGCCGAGTTTGACGCGGCACGCACGCAAGCGGAAACCCAGCGTACCCAAGCCCGCACCAAGCTCTATGGCGGTGGCGGCAATGTCAATCAGCAGCTCGCCTTGATTGCCAGCATCAATGGCACCGTGGTCGAGCGCAATTTAAACCCCGGCCAAGAAGTGCGTCCCGACCAATCTGGCCCCGGTGTGCCGGCACTGTTTGTGGTGACCGACCCAACATCATTATGGGTACAAATTGATGCGCGCGAAAGCGAGATCGGCACACTCAAAGTTGGCTCCAGTTTTGAACTGGTCATCCCCAGCCTGGGCGGACAAAAATTTGAAGGCCGCGTCGCCGCCGCCGCCGACTACATTGATCCCAGCACCCGCACCATCAAGGTACGCGGTGTGGTGGCCAACCCGGACCGCATTTTAAAAGCCGAGATGCTGGCCACCGCCCGCATCGAACGTATCTTGGGCTCGGGCGTGGTGGTGCCGTCACAGGCTGTGTCGCTGCTCGGTGCCCGGCATCGGGTCATGGTGCAAGTCCAGCCGGGCGTGTTTGAATCGCGCGAAGTTAGCCTGAGCTACCAAGGCCCCAAAGAAACCGTCGTCTCCAGAGGCTTAGAGGCGGGCGAGCAAATCGTCAGTGAAAACATGCTGCTGCTGGCGCGCGCCTTCCGGGTGGCTCAAAACGAGGCTCAAACTGGCGACGATTCAGAGAAAAATAACGCTGCAGCCCCCGCAAATAAAGCGCAAGCTGCTTCTAATTCAGTAGCGCCCAAAGCGCCGCAGGCAGCTCAGGCAAAACCATGAAAAAACTGATTGCCTACGCGCTGCACCAGCCACTGATCATCGTTTTAGCCGCACTGCTGTTTGTGATGGCGGGCGTGATTGCCTTTAAAAATCTGTCGGTCGAGGCCTTCCCCGATGTCACCGACACCCAGGTCACGGTGATTGCGCTGTACCCCGGCCGGGCGGCTGAAGAGGTTGAAAAGCAGGTCACGCTGCCGATTGAAACCGCGTTGTCGGGCCTGCCCAACTCCATCCGCTTGTTTTCACACACCCAGTTTGGTTTGTCCTATACCGTCATTACTTACAACGACGACGCCAACGTCAACATTGCGCGCCAGCAGGTCAGCGAGCGTTTGAGCAGCGTCGATGTGCCTGCGGGCGCGCAAATCAATGTCGCGCCCAATGCCACGCCAGTCGGTGAGGTGATGCGTTACCGCGTCAAGGGCGACGGTAAAAATGTGACGGAGCTGCGCACGCTGGAAGACTGGGTGATTGAGCGCGCACTGCGCCAGGTGCCCGGCGTGGCCGACGTGGTGGCGATGGGCGGCTTTATCAAACAGTACGAGGTGCAGCCAGATTTAGACAAACTGCGCGCCTACAAACTGACCTTTCAAAACCTGCTCGACGCGCTCGGGCGCGGCAACTCGAATGCGGGCGGCAGTTATGTGGCCCAGGGCCAGCAGCAATTCGCGATTCGTGGTATTGGCCTGCTCAGCTCAGCCGACGACATTGGCCGGATCGTGGTGGCCTCACGCAATGCCACGCCCATTTTGATTCGTGACATTGCTGAAGTAAAAATTGGCGCAGTGCCGCGATTGGGCATCGTCGGCCAGGACATTGACGACGATGTGGTGACCGGTATCGTCATCATGCGAAAAGGTGAAAACCCCAGCGTGGTGCTCAAAGCCGTGAAAGAAAAGATTGCCCAGCTCAACGAGCGCGGCCTGCCCAAAGGCGTACAAATCGCGCCGTACTACGACCGCACCTGGCTGATGGGTAAAACGCTAACCACGGTGTTTAAAAACCTGGTCGAAGGTGCGCTGCTGGTGGCACTGGTTTTGTATCTTTTCTTGTCCAACGTGCGTGCCAGCCTGGCTGTGGTGGTGATCATTCCGCTGGCGCTGCTGTCGACCTTTTTAGGCCTGAAAATCATGGGCGTGCCGGCCAACTTGCTGAGCCTGGGTGCGCTCGATTTCGGCATCATTGTCGACGGTGCGGTGATTGTGATTGAAAACATTCTGCACCGGCTGGCCGAGAAAAAAGAAGACATGAGCCTTGACGAACGGCGCAACGTTATCATCGAAGCGGCTAACGAAGTGGGCAGACCAACGCTGTTCTCCATGCTGATCATCATTGCGGCGCACGTGCCGATTTTTGCGCTACAGCGCCACGAGGGCCGCATTTTTCAGCCGATGGCGCTCAGCGTGACTGCCGCATTGATTGGCTCTTTGATTTTTTCATTGACGCTGGTGCCTTTGCTGGCCTACTGGACGCTGCGCAAAAAACTGCCGCATGGTGACAACCGCGTGGTGGCAAGCAGCAAGCGGCTGTATGAACCCATCCTCAATTGGGCACTCACAAGTCGCCGCCTGGTGGTAGCGATTGCCTTGGGCGCGTTTGTGCTGAGCCTGGGCGTGGCCAGCCGTTTGGGGTCTGAGTTTTTACCGGAACTCAATGAGGGCACATTTTGGGCCAACTTTGACATGCCATCGAGCGTGTCCAGCGAAGAGGCTGCCAAAATTTTGCTGCTGGCGCGCAAGGCGCTCAACAGCGTGCCAGAAGTACGTACCGCCGTATCTAAAGCGGGCCAGCCAGAAGACGGTACCGACCCGAAAACGCTGAGCATGGCGGAGATTTTTATCGATGTGAAGCCGCAAGAAGAATGGCGCAAAGGCTTGACGCGCGACCAGCTGATTGAAGAGATGGACAAAAAGCTCAGCGCCATCCCTGGCATTGACCCGGCTTTTTCGCAACCGATTCGCGACAACGTGCTGGAATCCATTTCGCAAATCAAAGGGCAAATCGTTGTCAAGGTCGCTGGCGAAGACCTGGTCGAACTGCGCCGCGTCGCCGAAGCGATTCAGCGCGAAATCAAGCAAGTGCAAGGGGTACAGCGCGGTGAGATTGACCGCCTGGGCGATTTGCCGCAACTGGTGATTGACATTGACCGCGACCGCGCAGCACGCCTGGGCCTGAACGTGCAGGATATTCAAGACGTGGTCGAGGCCGCACTCGGCGGCAAGGCAGCCACCCAGTTGTGGGAAGGTGAACGCAAATTTGCTGTAGCCGTGCGCCTGCCTGAAAACAAACGCGCGATTGCCAGCCTGCCGCAAACATCGATTCCAACGCCCGATGGCGGCTACACCCAGCTGGGCAGCGTGGCCACCATTCGCGAGACCAACGGCGCGATGAACATTGCCAGAGAAGCAGGCCGGCGCACCATGGCGATTGGCATTTTTATCAAGGGCCGCGACATGGGCTCAGTCGTCAAAGATATGCAAGACCGGGTGGAGAAAAACGTCAAGCTGCCGCCAGGCTATAGCGTCGGTTGGTCGGGTGAGTTTGAAAACCAGGAGCGCGCCATGCAGCGGCTGACGGTGGTGGTACCGATTTCACTGCTGCTGATCTTTGTGCTGCTGTTTGATGCCTTCAAATCGCTCAAAATGGCCGCGCTGATTTTGCTCAATGTGCCGTTGGCGCTGATTGGCGGCTTTGTGGCGTTGTGGATTTTTTCCATCCCGCTGTCCGTGTCTGCCGCGATTGGTTTTATTGCGCTGTCAGGCCAGGCCGTGCTTAATGGCGTGGTGATGCTGTCAGGTTTTCAGCAACTGCAAAAGGCCGGGCACAGCGTGGTTGATGCCGTCAAACTAGGCTCCATGCAGCGCCTGCGCACGGTGCTGATGACGGCCATGCTGGCCGCACTCGGCTTGCTGCCCATGGCGCTGTCAAAAGACATCGGCTCAGAAACCCAACGCCCCCTGGCCATCGTCATCATCGGAGGGCTGATTACCGCCACGCTGCTAACGCTGGTGGTGCTGCCTGCGCTGTATGTGTCGTGGTTTGGCAAGGATAAAAAAACCGCCACGGAAGGTGAAAGCGCAGCAGCAGCAGCAACAGTTTAAAAATCATCCGCCTGTAAACGCTATAAAAATAATAGCTGCTTGCGCCCGAATTGATTGGGCTAACGGCATAAAATACATCTGGAATGCACCTATTTGGCCTTTTTTAGTATGTCATCCCAGACTTGACCCGGGATCCATGACCCCGCTCCCCGATATGTGGTGTTAGTTAGAGTGGCAATAGTTTTCTTGTTTGCACCGTTTTAAACACATTTCGATTTAATAAATTCAAAAACTGGCTCGAAAGGTTCAAAGCACAGACGATCGAGCATCGGAACGACTTCTTTGGCGAAGGCCGTTTTATCTTTGTCCGATTTGAAAACAATTTTGGTTCCGCCCGGACAAGGCTCTATATCGTAATAGTCAGCGGTCGCTGCTTGTCCATAAAACAAGTGCGCGTTTGTTTTGTGCGCGGGTATGCAACTTACCTCGGACAATGATTCGCCCCTTGGTTATCGGGAATTCTTCACGTACCTGCGTTGATATATCCCAGCCCGGCTTCTCTAAAGCAGGGGTGATGAACTTGGTGCAGATGTCCCGCTCAGGCAGCTGCCTGTTGCTCATAGTTCATCACCAGCCATGACGGGTGCATTCGGAACCAATCCCAAAAAATAATCAAAGTCGCTGCGTTGGCCTCTTGCAGCCTCAGACTTCAAATAATCAAGCGTCAGCACTGAGGCCATTTTTTCTGACACCGCACTGGCGATGAACTGATTGACCGAGATTTCATCGCGCTCAGCTAATTCTCTGATTTTTTGGTGAACCGAATTCGGTAATCGAACAGTTAGAGCGGTCATGATTTATTCCTCAAGATGGTCAAAAATTCACCAGGCGTAACGGCCTGTACTTTTAGTTTTGGTGCACGGCGAAAGTCTTTGACGTTGTGCGTCACGATGAACTGACTACCTGACGCTACCGCGCATTCCAGCACCATGTCGTCGTCCGGGTCGCGCAAGAACGGTCGCCAAAGAAAATGAACATCTTGCAAATGCGCAAGCGATGCCAGATAGCGCAAGAATGCCACAGCAGATTCAACCGTGGCACCGGGTGGCAAATGTTCGGGCCTGGTCAAGACGGCCTGCCACTCTGTGTAAAGCGCCACTGTCAGAGCGATTTCAAAGTCCCGACTTGGCAGCATCGATAGCAAGTGAAAGCTTGCACCAGTGCGCGAACGAGCCGCAGCCGCGAGAAGGGAGGTGTCAAAAATTACTCGCAAAGCAGTTGCACCAGCATAACCATATTTATACTTTGTTGCAAGATAAGCTGAGCGGCTTACGACCCAATATGCATCGCATTTTGGCTTGCAACAGCCCGAAATTCACTCGAAATTCGCGCATCGCCTGCTGCAGCCTGCCAAAACTGCATAGCCAGCGCCTTGGCACGTGGCCACTCGGGCAGTGTGGCGGCTGTGGGTTGCATAGGCCGGGCGGCAAAGTCGCGCGCCACCAGCTCGCCGCCTACCGGGGCGTACCACATGGGCAGCATGTCGTAGGTGGGGGACAGCACCCAGTCACCGCCGTTTTTGCTGCCGTGCAGCAGCAGTGAAATATTGCCGTAATGGCGGTCGGTGTTGGCTATCAGCAGGCCGTAGGCTTCCAGAAACTTCAGGTGCGCTGCATCTTTGGCGGTCAGCAGGCCGCGCGCGGCCATACGGCCAGCGGTGGCGGCCCAGTTTTCTTCCTGGCCCACGTATTCAGCGTCATAGACTGACAGGGACACCATGCCTACTCTTCCGATTTTTGGGCCGATGCCTCGGTGAGTAGATACGCGGTCAAAGCGTTCAGATTCTAAAAACACCCGGCCTGCACCTTCGAAAATTTGAGTTTTGGCCGCCGGAATGCTAGAGGCGGCCAGGGTTTGAATCGCCAGATGCTCACACACCAGCAGGTCGCGCAGGCGCTGCTCTTGGGGCGAATCACCCGGTGGCGAGAACTTGACCAGTACTGCCGTGCCAGCGGTCACGCAACAAAACTTGGGCTGCTCACCCCCTGCGGACGAGCCGCCTGTGCTGCCCTGCATGGCGCGCTCGGCGAGTTGCGGGTAGTCCTCAAACGATGCCGCCTGGGAGGCACGTTCTGCCAACGAGTGGAAACGTTGAAAAGCTGCCTCACCCACCATCAGGTTGCCCGGCAAGTCGTCGCCATACAGCACCAGCGCCCGCAACATGTCGTCGTCGCTCCAGCGGCTGGGGTTGCTGCCCAGTTGCAGCTCGGGGTGGCTTTGCGCAAAGGTGCGGCCCATAAAACCCTGTGGCCGCATGTCATGCAAAAACCACGGCAGGCCGCTGTGCCGCTGGCTCACGCCGTCCGCCTCATCAACCCACACATCACCACCTTCGAGCAGCGTCATGCGCGCAAAAGGGCTGGCTTGGCCGGCAGCGTCCACCCGCATGATGGGTACCTCACGGCCCACGCGCTCCACATGGCGCGGCAGCACGTAGCGCTGTGACCGGGCCGCGCCCACCTTCTGCACCTGACCTGCTTGAATAAGCGGTGCCAACGCACGCGACATGCTGGGCTGGCTGATGCTTAAGTAGCTTTGCAACTCGCTGCTCGAAGCCACCCCGCCACGCTGGCGCAGTGCTTGCAGAATTTGGCTGGTGCTTACAGATGGGCTGGGCATGAATTATTTTATGAATAGATTAAATAGCCTTTAATCTTATTAAATTCATGAACTTAAAGCAAATACTGACTATTTATTTGAATAGATAGTTAATATTTTCGCTTTAATCGCAACGAAGCCTTAAGCGCTATATTTTCAGGAGCTGCTTGCGCACGTATTTATTGGGCTACAGGCCAAAATGATGCCTGAAAAGTGCTTGAAGATGGCTGTTTTAGCCTTTTTGGGCCATTTTCAAGCCATCCAGCGCGGCCTGACGCGGATCTCCGGCCAAAGTCACGGCGCTGACCACCGCTAAGCCATCAACGCCACAAGCCAGCACACCGGGCATGCGTTCGAGTGAAATACCGCCTATCGCCACCACCGGGTAGGGCGCAGCTTGCTTGGCCCATTCGGCCAGACGCTCCAGGCCCACAGGCTCATAGGGCATGACTTTCAGCGTGGTTGGGTAAATCGGGCCAATCGCCAGGTAGCTGGGCTGTACGGCTTTGGCGCGCGCTAGCTCGGCGGGTGTGTGGGTGGACAGGCCCAGCCGCATGCCAGAGCCTCGCAGCGCTTCAATGTCTGCTAGACCCAAGTCTTCCTGGCCCAAGTGCACGCCGTAAGCACCTGCAGCCAAAGCAAGCTGCCAGTGGTCGTTGATGAACACCTGCGCGTCTGGTACGGCTTTGCCCGCCTCAATGGCGGCGTTGACTTCCATGGCGATGCTGGCAGGCGTGTGGTCCGCCGCTTTGATGCGCAGCTGGATGGTGCGCACGCCCCAACTCAAAAGCCGTTCAACCCAGGCGGCAGTGGGCACAACCGGGTAAAAGCCGATGGGATAGATGATAGGAGCGAAAGCTTTTGGATTGTTCATTGAGTTACCCGTTTTATGAGGGGTTCAGAAATTCAATATTCGGGAGGCAGGGCAAGGCGCGCGGAGCGCAGGACACCGGAATGCACTTCGGTGCATGAGGATTCCGAGCACCGCGCAACGCCGCCATGTGTCCGAAAATTGGATTTATGAGCACCTCAGGGGGCATGCCAGAAAGGAACACCTACGGTCGGAGTTGACGCTTGCGCTGCCGCACGCTCAGGCATGGGGGTGGACTCATACGCCGCTCGGCCAGCAGCCACGCCGTCAGCAAAGGCCTTGGCCATCCGCACGGGGTCACCCGCCTGCGCCACCGCCGTGTTCAGCAGCACCGCGTCAAAGCCCAGCTCCATCACCGCAGCGGCATGGGATGGCCTGCCCAGCCCCGCATCGACAATTAGCACCGCATCAGGCAAGCGGCGGCGCATCGTCTCCAGCGCATAGGGGTTGAGCGGCCCGCGCCCGGTGCCAATCGGCGCGGCCCACGGCATGATGGCGGCGCAGCCTGCGTCCCGCAGCTTTTGCGCAATGACCAAATCGTCGGTGGTGTAGGCAAACACGGCAAAGCCTTCTTTGGCGAGTAGCGTGGCCGCTTCAAGCGTGGCGTGGGTATCGGGTTGCAGGGTGTAGTCGTCACCAATCACTTCCAGTTTGATCCACGTGGTGCCAAAAATCTCGCGCGCCATCTGCGCCAGCGTGATGGCTTCTTGCGCCGTGTGGCAGCCCGCCGTGTTGGGCAAGATATGGCACTTCATGGCTTGAACGCGCTGCCAAAAACTGTTGCCGCCGCCGCTTTCAGGCTGCAGGCGGCGCAGGCCGACTGTCAGCACCTGCGTACCGCTGGCGGTTACCGCGTCACTCAAAATTTGGGGTGACGGGTAGTGAGAGGTACCGAGAAAAAGTCGGCTTGAAAGTGTTGTGCCTGCAACTGTGAACGTAGTCATTCAGCCTCCGGTGATCGGTGTGACGATGTCGATTCGGTCGCCATTTACAAGCGCGCGTTCAAGCCACTGCGGGCGCGGCACAAAGGTGTTGTTGATGGCGCAGGCAAAAGCGGTTTCCAGCTTGTAGCCGCGTGCCAGCAGGAGAGCTTGAAGTGTGGCGGCCTCGGCGCTGATGCGTTCGCCGTTCAGTGAAAGTTCAATCGTCATGGATCAATTTTCCTACCAAATCATCGACCAAGGCTGGCGCACATAAATAGCCATGCCGGTACAGGCCATTGATGTGCCACACGCCATCGCGTATTTCAACTCTAGGCCGGTGGTCGTCCAGCGCGGGGCGCAGTGCGGCAGACATGCGCACAATGCGCGCCTCACCAAAGGCAGGGTGCAGGCTGTGCAACGCACTGGCCAGCTCCAGCACCGAGCGCACCGTCACTGGGCCCGCGTCTTCAGATTCCAGCTCGGTCGCGCCAACGACAAATTCACCATTCGGGCGCGGTGCCACGTACAACTGGTAGCGCGGATGCATCAGGCGCACGGGGCGCATCAGCGTCACGCCTTGGCATTGCACACGCAGCACCTCACCGCGCACGCCACGCAAGGTGGGCAAAGCTGACTTGCTGCCCACACCGCGCGCGTCTACAGCCATGTCTACGGCGTGTTGCTGGTCAGCGCAAACGATGGACTGTGCTTCAACATGTTCAACCCTTTGGCCTTCATGCCACTGCACACGCAGGCTATCCAGCTCAATCGCCAATGCCGCCATCAGCTGGTCATTGGCCAGTTGTCCTTCGCCCGCCAAAAACAGGCCGCCGTTAAAACGCTCCGCAAGCAGGGGTTCGACTTGCGCAAGCGCTGCTGCATCAAGCGTTTGCACTTGGGCTCTAGAAGCCGCTGGCAACTTGTGGTGCAGCAGGCGGCTGAAGTGTTCCAGTGATGCGCCGTCTTGTGTGTGTGCGACGACAACGGTGCCGTCTTGCCTGAAGTAAACAGGTGTGGCTAACTGCGCCAGCCACTGCGGCCACAACGCTAACGAACGCTGACCCAGCTCAAACACCGCATCATCAGACACCGCCAGCTCCGCCAGCGGCGAGAGCATGGCGGCGGCGGTTTGTGACGCACTGGTCAGGTCATCACGGTTTTGCGCATCAAACAAACTCACGCTGGCGCCTGCGCGAGCCAGCCGCCAGGCCAGCAGGCGACCCGCCAGGCCTGCGCCGGCTATGCCAACGTGCAGTCGTTTCATGTCAAGAATAAATCTCGCTCCCACCCTCACGAAATTCTTTAGCTTTGACTTGCAAATCATTGTCAATCTGCTTGATGGCAATCACGCCAGGAGCAGGGGCAAGCGTCGTGGTGGAGGGATTCAGCCGTGCAAACTCACGCACCTCCTGCGAGATTTTCATCGAGCAAAATTTCGGTCCGCACATCGAACAAAAGTGCGCGACCTTGGCGTTTTCTTTCGGCAGGGTTTCGTCGTGGTAGGCCATGGCCGTATCCGGGTCAATCGCCAGACGGAACTGGTCTTCCCATCTAAATTCAAAGCGTGCTTTTGACACCGCGTTGTCCCACATTTGTGCGCCAGGGTAGCCCTTGGCCAAATCGCCTGCATGCGCGGCAATCTTGTAGGCAATCAAACCCTGCTTCACGTCATCGCGGTTAGGCAAGCCCAGATGTTCTTTCGGCGTCACGTAACACAGCATGGCGGTACCGTACCAGCCGATGTTGGCCGCACCCATGGCTGACGAAATATGGTCATAGCCAGGTGAAATGTCGGTAATCAGTGGCCCAAGCGTATAGAAGGGCGCTTCAAAGCAAGCCTCCAGTTGCTTCTCGACGTTTTCTTTCACAAGTTGCAGAGGCACATGGCCGGGGCCTTCAATCATCACCTGCACATCATGCTTCCACGCGATTTGCGTCAGCTCGCCCAGCGTGTGCAGTTCGGCAAACTGCGCTTCATCATTCGCATCGGCAATCGAGCCCGGCCGCAGGCCATCGCCGAGTGAAAAGCAGATGTCGTACTGCTTCATGATCTCGCAAATGTCTTCAAAGTGCTCGTACAAAAAGCTCTCTTTGTGGTGCGACAAACACCACTTGGCCATGATGGAGCCGCCACGCGAGACGATGCCCGTCAGGCGATTCGCCGTCAACGGCACATAGGCCAGGCGCACCCCGGCGTGAATGGTGAAGTAGTCCACGCCCTGCTCGGCTTGCTCAATGAGTGTGTCGCGGAAGATTTCCCAGGTCAAGTCTTCGGCTTTGCCATTGACTTTCTCCAGCGCCTGGTAAATCGGCACGGTGCCAATTGGCACGGGTGAATTGCGCATGATCCATTCGCGCGTCTCATGGATGTTGTCACCGGTCGACAAATCCATCACCGTGTCTGCACCCCAGCGAATCGACCAAACCAGCTTGTCGACTTCTTCTTCAATGCTCGACGTGACGGCCGAGTTGCCAATGTTGGCGTTGACCTTGATCAAAAAATTGCGGCCAATGATCATCGGCTCGCTCTCGGGGTGGTTGATGTTGTTCGGGATCACCGCACGGCCACGCGCAACTTCATCACGTACAAATTCAGCGGTGATTTGCTCAGGAATCGATGCGTTGAACGAATGCCCTTTTTTAGGCATGCGCTCCGTTGCCAGGCGCTCGGCCAGTTGCGCACGCACCAGGTTTTCACGGATGGCAATGTATTCCATCTCGGGGGTAATGATGCCTTTGCGCGCATAGTGCATTTGCGAGACGTTCATGCCAGGCTTGGCGCGGCGCGGCACCGGGGCTTTGGCCATGCGCAGGGCATTCAAGGCGGGGTCATTCAAACGCTCACGGCCATAGGCGCTGCTGATGCCGTCGAGCGCTTCGGTATCTTGCCGCTCGGTGATCCACGCACCTCGCAGAGGTTGCAAACCGCGTGTCACGTCGATGCTAACCGCAGGATCGGTGTACGCACCAGAGGAGTCAAACAAACGCAGCGGCGGGTTCGCTTCACGCCGGGTGTTTGACCCTTCAGCCACCAAAGTATCAGTCAATGACACCTCACGAAACGGTACACGAATGTCGGGGCGCGAGCCCTCCATGTAAATTTTGCGCGAGCCGGGAAAAGGCGTGCGCGTGATGCGGCTGGTGAGGTCGGCGGTGTCAACAGTAAGCGTTTTTGCCATGGCGGGTCTCCAGATAATGGGTCTTCAGGTTCAGGTGGGTGCCTGCCTGGAGAGCCGTACCCTTTACGTAACAAGGGAATCCGGGAGCCAAAAGCGTTGTTCCCTACGCGGGAATAACCCCGATCAGGTTCAGCGGGTCTCGCCTTACATACAAAGCGATCTCAGCCCAAGCATTCATGGGCACCCCGACAAGCAAAAACCATTGTAAGCACACACTGAATTTTCACCAAACTTTACAAACCATCACTGCAAAACCATCGCGTGTTCACAAGCGTCCTTGAAACTTGCAGTCATCTTCTTGAAAGGAAGTTTTTATGACATTCAATCTCAATTCACCCTCACGTTTCAACAGCCTTGTGCATGGCCTGGCTCTTGCAGGCCTGCTGGCAGCAGGTGCCAGCACGATGGCGCAGGGCACAGCACCTGCTGCACCTGGTGCATCTGGTATTGGCCCGCGCAGTGAACACATGGGTAAACATGACCCGGCAAAAATGCAGGCCATGATGGCCAAGCATCAGGCTGATTTGAAAGCCAAACTCAAGCTCACACCCGCGCAAGAAGGCGCATGGACAACCTACACCGCTGCCATGCAACCGCCTGCTGGTATGGGCATGCGCCCAACAGACGCGCAGCGCGCTGAGATGGACAAGCTCAGCACGCCAGAGCGCATCGACAAAATGCGTGCCATGCGTGTTGAGCGCATGACGCAAATGAACGCGGCCATGGACAAACGCGGCGACGCCACCAAAACGCTTTATGCCGCTTTGACGCCTGAACAGCAAAGGGTCTTTGATGCCGAGCATAAAAAGCACGGCGCGCGCGGTGAAGGTCGTGGCGGCCTGGGCCGTGGTGACCAGCAGCCCAAGAAAAACTGAACGCCCGCTGAAAAAGACAAATGAAAAAGCGCCCGCCTGGTAATGGGCGGGCGCTTTGTTGTAAA
Organism: Polaromonas sp.; assembly: GCA_043781295.1. GTDB lineage: Bacteria > Pseudomonadota > Gammaproteobacteria > Burkholderiales > Burkholderiaceae_C > Polaromonas. The sequence continues at coordinate 1,741 of JAYWBS010000222.1, read as the reverse complement.
GCCTGAAAACTTATTGCGCTTTGCTGTCTTTCATCATTGGGTCAGCGGGTTTGACGCTGGCTGATGCATTCATTTTTGCTTCACGTTTGGCTTTGGCCATGGCCTTGCGTTCGTCACGCTTGGCTTTGCGTTCGGCAGAGGTAGTCGTGCTCAGGTTTTTTGTGTTCGGGTTCATGTCTGGGGATGATGCAGAGCCACCCTGAATGCCCGCAGCGCCTTTACCGGCTGCGGTTTCAGCTTTCACATCAGCCCGTGCATTGGGCATATTGCCAGGCGCTGCGGTCTGTGCTGGCGATGGGCCAGAGCCACCTTGCGTACCGCCTTTGGCTTCACCCGTGTTGATCTGGGCTTTTACTTCCGCACGTGTATTGGGCATGTTGCCAGGTGCAGCTTTTTCAGCGGCTGAGGGGCCTGAGCCACCTTGCGTACCGGCTTTGGCATCAACCGTTTGCGCTGCTGCAAAACCAGAGGTGGCCAGCATGGCGGCCAGAAGAATCGACAGTGTTGACTTGTTCATTTCAATTTCCTTAAATAAAAAGTGGAGGGGTAGCTCAGAACTCCGGGGAATACCTCAAAGCTCTATTGAGAGGCCGGTTTGAGACCCCACGCTTCGAATTTAAGCCAGATGCCGCGTGCCGCTAATCGGCGTACGCGCAAAGTCGGTGTAGGACACTGCGCGTCAAGACTGTCATAGCTGTTGTAAAGTTGTAAGACAAATATCGAAGCTTCACCATCACTCTTCATCCAAAAACGGCATGACTACAAAAATCGGACTGATTGGCCTGGGTGCCATGGGCAACGGCATGGCGCAGTCGCTACGCCGGGCGGGGCATGCGCCCCTTGTTTTTGATCTGCGCAGCGAAGTGGCCGAAGCCTTCGCAGTCAATGGCGGCACGGCGTGTGCATCACCCGCAGCGCTGGCCAGCCAATGCACGGTGGTGGTGTCGGTTGTGGTTAACGCCGCGCAAAATGAAAGCGTTTTGTTTGGCGAACAAGGCTGCGCCAGTGCCATGGCACCGGGCAGCGTGTTTGTGATGTGCTCCACCGTAGACCCCAACTGGTCTATCGCGCTGGAGGCACGTTTGGCGGCTCTCGGCATTTTGTACATTGACGCACCCATCTCGGGCGGTGCAGCACGCGCGGCGAGTGGCGAGATGACCATGATGAGCGCAGGCAAACCAGAAGCCTATGCGCTTGCCGAGCCTTTTTTGCGCGCCATGGCAGGCACGCTTTATAAGCTGGGCGACAAGGCTGGCGCGGGCAGCAAAGTCAAGGTTATCAACCAGTTGCTGGCGGGCGTACACATCGCCGCCGCCGCCGAAGCCATGGCCCTTGGCTTGCGCGAAGGGGTTGACCCAGCTGCGTTGTATGAAGTTATTACCCACAGCGCTGGTAACAGCTGGATGTTTGAAAACCGCATGGCCCACGTGCTGGCAGGCGACTACACGCCGCTGTCAGCCGTCGATATTTTTGTCAAAGACCTGGGGCTGGTACTTGACATGGCGCGCGCCAGCAAGTTCCCGCTGCCACTGTCTTCTACAGCCCACCAGATGTTCATGCAGGCATCGACGGCAGGCTTTGCGAAGGAAGATGACAGCGCCGTGATCAAGATTTTCCCGGGCATCGAATTACCCAGGAAGGCCTAGGGTGTGTTAACAATTAAACGGGCGAGCGAAAGTGTTCCAGGCGGTTGAGTGCAAGGCGCTGTGAGTGCCGTGTGGCTGGCCACACAAGCGAGCAG
>JAYWBS010000221.1:0-3519 GCA_043781295.1 Polaromonas sp. | reverse complement strand
CCTTCACGTCGTGGTTGGTGGTTTTTTCAATCTCTTTGATGGCTAGCGCATCGGCTTCAGAAAAGTTTTTCACCAACCCCAGCAAGTAAGTACGGGCTCCGGGGCTAAGCGGCTTGAACTCGGCAAAACCGGCATCTGACAGCGCAACAAACCAGGCAATTTCAACCTGCACCCGGCGGTGCATATAGCCTTGCTCGCTCATTAGAGGCCGCAGCGTGGCAAGTTTGGTGGCGTAGCGGCCATCGAGTGGCGACAGGGCGTTGATGGGCGAGAGTGGGCTGGGGAGCATGGAAGAAAAGGTGGGTGAAGAACTCATGGCGCAATTGTAGGCGTGCCAACTCGATAGAATGCACTTTACAAGTATCCACCACGCCAAAGAAATCTATGAAACTTATCGGTTCCCCCGCCAGCCCCTATGCCCGAAAAGTACGCGTGGTGATGGCTGAAAAAAAGCTGGACTACCAGTACGTGATTGAAGACGTTTGGGCACCTGACTCAACCATCACGCAGTCCAACCCCCTTGGCAAAGTGCCTTGCCTGGTGATGGAAGGCGGCGAGGCGGTGTTTGACTCGCGCGTGATTGTGGAATACCTCGACACGCTGTCGCCCGTTGGCAAATTGATTCCCGCGCAAGGTCGCGAACGCGCCGAGGTCAAAACCTGGGAAGCCCTGGCAGATGGCCTGCTGGACGCCGCCCTCACGGCACGCATGGAGGTCATCTTTAAAGGACGGCCAGCCGAGCAGCGCTGCCAGAGTTGGATAGACCGTCAGCTGGGCAAAATCAACGCCGCACTGCAAGCCATGAGCATCGGCTTGGGGGACAAGCCCTTTTGCAGCGGCGTGCACTTTAGCCTGTCGGATGTGGCGGTGGGCTGCGCTTTGGGCTACCTGGACTTTCGCTTCCCGCAAGTGGCCTGGCGTGACAGCTATACCAATCTGGCGAAATTGAACGACAAGCTGGTGCTACGAGCCAGCTTTATAGAGACGGCACCCAAGTAAAGTCTGCTTTTTTCTGTGACGGGCTACAGCCCAGTGAACTTGCGAATCACCGGGAAATAAATCGCAGCGGGCAGCAGCGCCAGCGCCTTCATCAGCAGCGTGAAGCGCTTGGGGAAGTGAATTTCAAACTGCCCCCTGGCCCAGCCATGCAATATTTCGTCGGCAGCCTGCTCGGGTTTTATCAGGCCCGGCATGCTGAACTGGTTTTTTGCAGTCAGCGGTGTGTCAACAAAACCGGGGCAAATCAAACTGACGCCGACGTGGCTGTCTTGCAGATCAACATACAGCGTTTCAGCCAGGTTAATCAATGCCGCCTTGGTCGGCCCATAGGCCAGGCTTTGCGGCAAGCCACGGTAACCCGCCACGCTGCTGACCAGACTGACATGACCCGACTTGCGGCTTAGAAAATGTGGGAGCACGGCGTCCAGCACATACAGCGCGCCGACGTAGTTGATCTGCTGATGCCTGAGCATTTCAGCCAAGTCAAATTTGGTTGCACGCATTTCCTTGTAATAACCCGCGCAGTAAAGCACCACATCGAGCGGGCCTGAAGCCAACACGGTTTGCGCTGCGGCCTTGACGGATGCGGCATCACCTGCATCGAGTGCCAACGCGACTGCGCCAGGGTGCTCAGCGGCAAAGGCGGTCAATGCCTGCTGGTTGCGCGCCGACACAAACACTTTGGCGCCATGTGCATGCAGCGCATGTGCGGTAGCCTGGCCTATGCCGCTGGATGCGCCCACCAGCCAGACAGTTTTGCCGTGCCAGTCGTTCAATAGAGGGTTATAAGACATGGGATGGATTGTTCAGTTACTCTTAATTTCATAGCTGCTTGCGCCCGAATTCATTGGGCTAGAGGCCTATTTAATGCCTGAAAATGGTTAAAAAAGATCAAAGTCAGCTCTTTGAAGTCACTTTTCAGCGCTTGACGAACGACAGCGTGACCTCGCCCAGCCTGAAGCCAAACTTGCTCATGACAGCTTTGTTAAGCATGACTTTGTCGCTCATCAAATACATCCAGTCGTCAAACTGCACTTCAACAACTTTACGTGCCCCCACGCTTGTCGCTTCGCGTACTACGCTGCCCCCCGAGGGGGCTACCGCGCCTTGAGGCGGCTCGGCGGCGGCGGTGCCATCAACCGGCAGCAGGAGCGTGTAGCCCCAGCGGAAAGCGTTGCCTTTTTCTTCCCCGTTGGCTTCGCCCAACACATCGGCTGCGGTACCGGTGTACTTGCCATCTGCACCGCGCTTGAGCGTCCAGATGCGGCGGTCTTTGGTGCCGTCAGAGTTGGTGAAGTCTTCGTCGAGCACACCTGTGTCGCCATCCCAGGTGCACTTCATAACCACCGTGAAGCGTTTGACAACCTTGCCCGAGCGGTCGGCAAACACGCCGTACGCATCAAGGGTGCCGTTGAAATACTGGCGCATGTCGAGCACCGGTTTTTCAGCCGCGTAATCGGTAATTTGCGGGCCTGCGCAACCAGTTAAAAAGGTGGCGCTAACGGCGAGTGCGCACAAAAAGCTGCGAGCGGATGATGTAAAGAATGTCATGTGGCGACCTGCTGCGGTTTGGAAGAGGGTTGAATCATGAAAACATACAAAGCCCCGCCCGCTGCGAGCTTGAGCAGGCAGGGCAGCACGCAGTAGGCGATAACCAGCGCGCTCAAGGCCTCGGGGCTGCGCACGCCGGGTGCGTAGCCAAACAGACCCAACAACGGCAGCGCCAGGCCAGCCGCTAGCGCCAGGTTAAGCTTGATGGCGAAGTTCCACCAGCCGAAGTACGCGCCCTCAAGCTTGCCTGAATCACCGTTGCTTTGAATCACACCAGCCAGCAACGCGCCAGGCAAAGCCAAGTCAGTGCCCAGTGCCACGCCCGATAAAGATGTGATGATTAAAAAAGCGGTGCTTTGCCCCGCACCGACTTGCGTGGCCCAGGCGAAAACGGCAATCGCCAACACCATGCCGCACAACCAGGCTTTGGCCAGGCCAATGCGTTTGACAACCGCCAGCCACAGCGGAATCGACAGCGCAGCAGTTAAAAAATAACTGCCTAAAAACAGCGGCTCCATCGCGCTTGGGGCCTGCAAACGGTCTTGAATGAAAAACAGCACCAGCGTGGCTGGTACCGCGCTGGCAATGCCATTGAGCATGAAGACCAGCAGCAGGCGTTTGAAATTGTTGTGTTTGAAAGGCAGCCAGATGGCGCCGGGCACAACCGCCACATTCTTTTTGGCAACCGGTTGTACGGCCCGTGTCCAGGCCAGCCAGCCGATGGCCAGCGCTATAAAAAAGATGCTGGTTGTCGCAGGCAAACCAAACGCTACAGGCGTGACGGATGCCAGCACCACGCCGACCAGGCCCAGCGCCTCACGCCAGGCCACGATGCGGCTGCGTTCGACCTCATTGCCGCCCAGCATCGCGCCCCAGGACTGATGCGATACGCTTAAAAAACTGTAGGCGGCATACGTCACCATCAGCATCAGGCTAACCCACACAATCAGCGCGCCGGGCGCTGTCACT
>JAYWBS010000220.1:0-10652 GCA_043781295.1 Polaromonas sp. | reverse complement strand
ATCGCATTCCTTTGGTCGTCAGCATCGCGTTTCAAGCCTTTTCAGTCAAACACTCAGCATAGACGAGCGAACTGCTTGACCGCTAATGCGACAGAACCCAGTGGCGTTTTTTCAGTGATAGCGGGCGAGATGGTTTGCGTTGGTAAATTCAACAATTTGGTGCCGCAATCAGTGATACCCCCACGGCTTTGCCGATTTACCGTATTGTTGCCACGACCCATTTAATCATCTCTTTCCATCGCCTTACGGTGCCGCTCGACGAATTCCTGATAAGTGTTGATACCGCGCAGTTGCAAAATTGCATTGCGCACAGCGGCTTCAACCAGCACGGCGATGTTGCGGCCGGCCTCCACCTGAATGATGACCTTGCGCACCGGAATACCGAGCACGTCCTGGGTTAACGGCTCGTAGGGGATGCGTTCGTACTCGCGCTCTAGCGTTTCGCGGCGCACCAGATGCTCGATCATCTTCAGGCGCATTTTGCGGCGCACAGCGGTCTCGCCGAAGATGGCCTTGATGTCGAGCAGGCCAATGCCCCGCACTTCAAGCAGGTTGATCAGCAACTCGGGGCAGCGGCCTTCAATCGTAGTCTGGTTGATGCGGTACAAATCGACAGCATCGTCAGCCACCATGCCATGCCCGCGTGAAATCAATTCCAGTCCCAGCTCACTTTTTCCCAGACCTGACTCACCGGTGATCATCACGCCCATGCCCAAAATGTCCATAAACACGCCGTGCATGGAGGTTCGATCGGCAAAGTGCTTGGACAGGTAAGCGCGCAGCACGTCAATGACGAAAGCGGCAGACTCTGCAGTGGCGAATATGGGCAACTGCGCCCGTTCACAAAGCGACAACAGTGAATCTGGTGCGATCTGGCCATCGGCCAGGATGAGCATCGGTGGCTCCAGCTTGATGATGCGCGACACGCGGCGCATGCAATCTTCTGCGCTGGCGCTGGTCAGGTAAGCGACTTCGCGCTCACCCAGAATTTGCACACGGTAAGGGTGAATGTAATTGAGGTAGCCCACCAGGTCAGCGCCAGACCTTGCGGCACGCACCGCCACTTCGTCAAAGCGCCTCTCGGAAGCCCCCAGACCAGCGACCCACTCCCATTTGAGGGCGGCACGGTGGTCTTCAAACAAAACATCGGCGCTGATGGCGGTGGGTTTCATAGCTGCATGGAGTTCAAAAAATCAGTGCATAACCGTTAGATGGCGGACCGACCAGCCTAACGTGGAGGTTGCGCAGCTTGTGAAGATTGCCATGAGGCAAGCAGCTGATGCAGGGCTTGTGCGTCGGTGCTGGTTTTGAGTTGTTCGCGCAGTGCGCTGTCGCTGAGCAGTTCGGCTATTTCGGACAGGATTTCAAGGTGTTTTTGGGTCGCCGCTTCTGGGACCAGTAAAAAAATCAGCAGTGCCACGGCCTGCTCGTCAGGCGCGTCAAAACCAATCGGCGTGTGCAACTGAAACACCGCCGCCATCGGCGCTTTCAGCCCCTTGATGCGACCGTGGGGAATGGCCACGCCATGGCCCAGACCGGTAGAGCCCAGGCGTTCGCGTGCAAACAGGCTGTCCGTGATCAACGCACGGTTTAAGCCATGCTGGTTTTCAAACAGCAGGCCAGCCTCTTCAAAAGCACGCTTTTTACTGGTCGCTTCAACGCTGACCAGGACCTGGGCGGGGGGCAAAATTTGCGAAAGACGGTTCATATCACTCTATAAGTCGGCAAATTATGCACTTTAAGCAGCGTTTGAATGACATCAGACCATAAAAAAGCCGCCATGTGTAGGCGGCTTGCATCAAAGCGGCTTCCAGGCACTTATTTACGCATTTAACTGTTCCTGGCGTTTGGCTGCAACGTGGTGGTGATCCTTGATTTTGGTTTTGTGGCGCGCCACTTGGCGGTCCAGTTTGTCGGTCAATTCATCAACGGCGGCGTACAAATCAGCGTGTGAACTTTCGGCAAAAATATCACGCCCTTTGACATGCACATTGCATTCGGCGCGCTGGCGGTTGTCTTTTTCTTTCATGTTATCTACTGTCAACAGGACTTTGACATCGACCACTTGGTCAAAGTGGCGGGTAATTCTGTCTAGTTTGCTGGTCACATAGCCGCGCAGGGCGGGGGTAACTTCAAGGTGGTGACCACTGATCGTCAAATTCATAGAAACACTCCTTTTGTCAAGAAAGCAACAGGGTTGAAAAAACCACCTGCATTTGGCTGGTGAAACCTTTAGCAGGTAGCGGCGGGAACAAAGCACCTGAATTAACTATGCGCGCTAAATCGGCTAATTGCAACCTTGCAGTGCACAAAAAAATGCAACTTTTTGCACGGCATACCAAGGTAATATGAGAGGTTACGCATGCTTACGAGGCACCATGTCGCTTGAGACCATCATTTCCTCCGCTTTGACGCGTCCTGACGACGACCGACGCGCACTGGTGTTGATGGGCGGCGGCGCACGAACGGCGTACCAGGTAGGTGTGTTGCAAGCCCTGGCCAGCATCCTCAGCCTGGCCAGCAACGGATCCGATTCGGCCTTCCCATTCAAAATTCTGGTGGGTACTTCCGCAGGTGCCCTGAATGCCACCTATCTGGCCAGCCGGGCCAGTGAAGGCCTACATGCTTTTGCCAGCCTGGCCGACTTCTGGACCAGCCTGCGCTCGTCTCAGGTGTATCACCTCAAGACTCCCTTCTGGATACGCTCCAGCCGCATTGCGGCAGCGCTGTTTTTGTCCCAGCAAGTGCGAGCGCAGCAAGCTTTTTTGAACAACACACCGCTGGTTGACACCCTGCACAAAGCCATTGCGCTTGGCAACATTGACACCGCGCTGCATGACAAAACCTTGTACGCACTGGCAGTAACGGCATCAAGTTACTCCAGTGGTGTGCACTGGACGTTTTGCCAGACTGCCAGCGGCCATCCCGTTAACTCCTGGAGCAGGCCGGGTCGTCGCGCTGATTTTCAGCCCGTCACGATTGAGCATTTGATGGCCTCCAGCGCTTTGCCGTTTATTTTTCCGGCCACGCCGCTATGGGTGGATGGGCGGCGCGAGTATTTTGGTGATGGCTCGATGCGCCAAAGCTCACCGCTGTCACCCGCCCTGCATTTGGGGGCGTCCAAAGTGATGGTCATTGGTGTGGGCCAGCCCGAGCGTGCTGGCCTGGTAGGGGGATCAGCGGGTGGGCAAGTTGTCGCAGCGGGCCATCGGCCAACGCTGGGCGCCATTGCCGGGCACGCCATGGCCAGCGTTTTTCAAGACACGCTGCAAGCCGATGTGGAGCAAGCCCAGCGTGTCAGCCACACCATGCGCCAGCTACCGCGCGAAATCGCCATGGTGATGCCGTACCGACCAGTGGATATTTTGGCTATTTCGCCTTCGCAGTCGCTCGACGCCCTGGCCCAGGCGCATGCCAGCGAGCTGCCTGCCGCTACTTACAACGCGCTGGCCGGGCTGGGCGCCTTGGGTGAAAAAGGCAGTCCCAGCGGCGCAGCGATTGCCAGTTATCTGCTGTTTGAGCCCGGCTTTATCAAAGCCTTGATTGCGCTGGGCAAGCACGATGCCTATGCGCGCAAAGGGGAACTGCTGGACTTCTTTGTGTAGGCAGCCATTCGCCAGCGTGGGCAGATAAGCGCCTTTTCCTGTGCCATGACCCAATGCCATAATCAGCACATCTTTACGACAGAGAAATCCTTGGAAACTAGCAGTACCAGCTAGCTTTCAGCACCGCAGACTGATGTTGTCGGGGTGCTGAAGGTGATAGCACCTCCACCCTCTTTTTTATCCGGCTTTCAGCTTTTTTGAGCTGACCGTCGATACAACAGGCAACCCGTCATGCTCAATATTTTTACGCTCGCCAACGGACGGCTCTTTCAGGAAGAAATCGAGTCGCTCGAAGAGCTATCGAAGTTTCAGCCCATCTGGGTTGACCTTGAATCTCCCAGCGTGGAAGAAAAGCGCTGGATCAAGCAGTACTACGGCTTGTCGATTCCTGAAGACGCGATGGACGAGGACATTGAAGAGTCCGCGCGCTTTTACGAAGAAGACAACGGCGAGCTGCACATACGCTCCGACTTTTTGATTGCCGACGATGACGAGCCGCGCACCGTACGGGTGGCTTTTATCCTGAATCTGGTCAACGATGATCTCAAAAGTAAGGGCGTGCTGTTTTCCATCCACGACGAAGACGTGCCCGTCTTCAGGCTGCTGCGGATGCGGGCGCGCCGCGCACCGGGGCTGATTGAAGACGCCAAAGAAGTGCTGCTGAAATTATTCGACGCTGACGCCGAATATTCAGCCGACACCCTCGAGGGCATTTACGTGGAGCTGGAAAAAGTCAGCGCCAAAGTGCTGTCTGGCGACGTGACCGATGTGCTGGCCGGCGAAGTGCTGGGCGCGATTGCGCGGCATGAGGACTTGAATGGCCGCATCCGCCGCAACATGATGGACACGCGCCGCGCGGTCAGCTTCATGATGCGCAGCAAAATGCTCAATGGCGAACAGTTCGAAGAAGCCCGGCAAATTCTGCGCGACATTGATTCGCTGGATTCTCACACCGCGTTTCTGTTCGACAAGATCAATTTCTTGATGGATGCGACGGTGGGTTTTATCAACATCAATCAGAACAAAATCATCAAGATTTTCTCGGTCGCCAGCGTGGCCCTGCTGCCACCCACACTGATTGCCAGCGTTTATGGCATGAACTTCAAGGGTTTTTTCCCCGAGCTGGAATGGGCTTACGGCTACCCGTATGCGCTGGCGCTGATGGCGGCGAGTGCGGTGGTGCCGATGTGGTACTTCAGGAAGCGTGGCTGGCTGAAATAACGCTTGAAACAGGGTTTAAATCCTGTTTTTAGGTGATTTTTTGCGCATAAAAAATGCCTCTAACCCAATGAATTCGGGCGCAAGCAGCTACTATTTTTATAGCATTCTTAAAAATCGCGCAACGATAACCTGCGCATAGCGGCTGGCTACCTGGTCGACAAAGCTGGGGAAATCCACGTGTGCGCTGTCGTCAGCGCGGTCTGAGATGGTTCGTACCGCTGCAAACGGCACGCCGTAGTCATGACAGACCTGTGCCACTGCCGCACCTTCCATCTCAACGGCCAACACGTCATGTCCAGCTGATATCAGCGCCGCCCGTAGCGCGCTTGATTCGTCTGCACCGGACACAAAACGGTCACCACTGGCTACCAGGCCCAGGTGAGCCCTGGCAGCGGGATAGGTTTGATGCAACTGCGAGTTTGCCAGTGCAGTCTGGGCCGCATCAAACAGCAAAGCTGTCAGGTCCGCGTCTCCGTCAAATCGGGTTTTACCGTACAGCGGCACTTCGTAGCGCGGGAACAGCGGCGACGAGTCCAGGTCGTGCTGTACAAAGCTTTGCCCTACCACCACATCGCCCACGTTGATACCCAACCCCAGCCCGCCTGCCACGCCGGTAAACACGATGCGCTGCACGCTAAAACGCTCGATCAGGGCGGTGGCGGTGGTGGCGGCGGCTACCTTGCCGATTCTGGACAAGGCCAGCACCACGCTCTGGCCGTGCAGATCACCGAGCCAGAAGTCACGGCCTGCATGCGTGACTTTGCTGGGGCGTTGCAACAGCTCGATCAGGCCGTGTTGTTCTTGCGCGAGGGCACTCAAAATAGCGGTAGATGTCATGCCCTGATTTTGCCCATAAAAAAAGGCAGCTTCTGCTGCCCTTTTGTTCAAGTGTTGCGGTTTTATTTTTTGTAGCTCCGGCATAACAAGCCCTGCAAGCAGGGCAATTGTTAGCCTTTGCTGAAAGAAGCAGGCTTAGCCTACTTCTTGTCGCGCAATTCGCGGCGCAAGATCTTACCCACCGGGGTTTTCGGCAGCTCAGTACGGAACTCCACCACCTTGGGCTGCTTGTAACCAGTCAGGTTTTCTTTGCAATAAGCCCGCACCTGTGCCTCTGTCAGGTCAGGATTTTTCTTGACGATCACGAGCTTGACGGCTTCGCCGGATTTTTCGTCTGGCACCCCAACGCAGGCGCATTCCATCACGCCTTCAAGCTTGCCCACCACGTCTTCAATCTCGTTCGGGTAGACGTTGAAACCGCTGACCAGAATCATGTCTTTTTTGCGGTCAATAATTTTGAAGAAACCGTTGTCGTCCAGGATGCCAACGTCACCAGATTTGAAGTAACCATCGGGTGTCATGACCTTGTCGGTCTCATCAGGCCGCTGCCAGTAGCCAGCCATGACTTGCGGGCCCTTGATGGCGATTTCGCCGGGTTGACCTTGCGCAACTTCATTGCCGTCATCATCGAGCAGCTTGAAGTACGTGCCCGGAATCGGCACGCCAATCGTGCCCGTGTAGGCTTTGCTGTTGGTCGGGTTGCAACTGGCCGATGGTGAGGTCTCACTCAGGCCGTAACCTTCGCAAATTGGGCAACCGGTTTTCTCCAGCCACAGCTTGGCCACGGCGCTGGTCACGGCCATGCCGCCACCCAATGAAATTTTGAGCTGTGACCAGTCCACCGTGTTGAAGTCGGGATGATTGGCCAGGCCGTTAAACAACGTGTTCACAGCCGGGAAGCTGTTGACCTTGTGCTTGGCCAGCTCTTTGAGTACGGCTGGAATATCACGCGGATTCGGGATCAAAATGTTTTTACCGCCGGTGCGCATACCCAGCATCATGTTCACGGTAAAAGCGAAGATGTGATACAGCGGCAGTGCACAAACATACACTGGCTGCACACCCGCTTGCAGGCTAGCCATGGCTGGGATGTTCCACGCTTCTGATTGCAGCACGTTGGCAATCACGTTGCTGTGCAACAGCACGGCGCCTTTTGACACACCCGTTGTGCCGCCTGTGTATTGCAGTACGGCCACATCAGTCGGTTTGAGATCGGGCCGCTTGAGCGTAGCGCGCGTGCCCTGAGCCAGCGCATCGTTAAAGCGCACAGCCCCTGGCAAATTGAAAACAGGCACCATTTTTTTGACGTTGCGCACAACATAGTTGACGAGCGCGCCTTTCAGCAGGCCGAGCCGGTCGCCCATGGCACAGAGCACCACGTTTTTAACTGGGGTGTTGGCAATGCACTGCTCCAGGGTATTGGCAAAATTCTCGATGATGACGATGGCTTTAGAGCCTGAGTCCTTGAGCTGGTGCTCCAGCTCACGCGGCGTGTACAGTGGGTTGACGTTGACCACCACAAAACCGGCGCGCAAGATGGCGGCGACAGTGACGGGATACTGCGGCACATTCGGCATCATGATGGCGACGCGGTCGCCTTTGCTCAGACCCAGGCTTTGCAGGTAGGCACCAAAGGCGATGGACAAGCTGTCGGTTTCGCCGAAAGTGATGTCCTTGCCCATGAAGCTGTAAGCCACTTTGGCGGCATTCTTTTTAAAGGCTTCTTCCATCAGCGCCACCAGCGAGGTGTATTGGCTGGTATCTACGTCGTAGGGAACGCCGGGCGGATAGGCTTTAAGCCAGGGGCGGTCTAGGGTGGCGGTGGTCATGGGGGTCTCCAATACGGTTTTAAGCTGCCCGAATTTTCAGGCTGAGCCATCGACGTGGCTATTGTGTTTTCCCTAGGATTGCTCTGGAATTTGAAGGGAGTTGCCTCTAATGGATCAACTCAATACGGGTTCATTCACCGCAGAGAGCGCAGAGGCCATCAAGTCAGAGGAATACAACTAATATTGATGGCTTTCTCTGCGAACCTCTGCGTTCTCTGCGCCTCTGCGGTGAGTGACTTCGGGCTACTCGATCGCCTTGCCCATGTCCTCAATCACCTTCTTGGCATCGCCAAACACCATCATGGTTTTGTCCATGTAGAACAGTTCGTTGTCCAGACCCGCGTAGCCTGCGGCCATCGAACGCTTGTTGACGATGACTGTTTTGGCCTTGTAGGCTTCCAGAATCGGCATGCCGTAAATCGCGCTGCCCTTGACGTGCGCTGCAGGGTTCACCACGTCGTTGGCACCCAAAATAATCGCCACATCGGCCTGGCCAAACTCGGCGTTGATGTCTTCCATCTCGAACACCTGGTCGTAGGGCACTTCAGCCTCAGCCAGCAGCACATTCATGTGGCCAGGCATGCGGCCCGCTACCGGGTGAATCGCGTATTTGACGGTAATGCCTTTTTCAGCCAGCTTGGCAGCCAGCTCTTTGACCGAGTGCTGCGCACGCGCCACCGCCAGGCCATAGCCCGGCACGATGATCACGGTTTCCGCATTGCCCAAAATAAAGGCTGCATCATCGGCAGAACCCGACTTGACCGGGCGTTGCTCTTTGCTGCCGGCAGCTGCGGTGGCTGCTTCACCACCAAAGCCGCCCAAAATCACGTTAAAGAATGAACGGTTCATGGCCTTGCACATGATGTACGACAAAATCGCGCCCGATGAGCCCACCAGTGAGCCAGCAATGATCAACATCGAGTTGTTCAAGCTAAAGCCAATGCCTGCCGCCGCCCATCCAGAATAGCTATTAAGCATGGACACCACTACTGGCATGTCGGCGCCACCGATGGGGATGATGATCAGCACGCCCATCACAAAGGCCAATGCCAGCATGGCAAAAAATGCTGTCCAGCCGCCAGTGAACATGAACATCAAGCCCAAGCCTAGCATCAGCAGGCCCAGCACCAGGTTGATCATGTGCTGGCCAGCAAAGGTCACGGGTGCGCCCTGAAACAAACGGAACTTGTATTTACCGCTGAGCTTGCCAAACGCAATCACCGAGCCGCTGAAGGTGATGGCACCAATGGCTGCGCCCAGGAACAACTCAAGGCGGTTTCCGTTGGGGATTTCGATGCCTTTAGCCACAATCCCGAAAGCGTAAGGTTCAGCCACTGCCGCAACCGCAATAAACACTGCCGCCAAGCCAATCATCGAATGCATGAAAGCCACCAGCTCAGGCATCTTGGTCATCTCGACGCGCCTGGCCATCATGGTGCCCGCAGCGCCGCCCACGACCAATGCGCCCAGTACGTAGACCATGCCAGCCGCCTTGCCGCCCGAGGTTTCAACAATCAGCGCGCCGGTGGTCAGCACGGCAATCGTCATGCCGACCATGCCAAACAAATTACCGCGCAGCGATGTGGTGGGGTGGCTCAAGCCTTTGAGCGCCTGAATAAAAAAGACAGAAGCTACCAGGTACAGCAGCGTGACGATATTCATGCTCATTTCGCGGCTCCTTCAGCAGCAGGCGCAGCTTTCTTTTCTTTTTTGCGGAACATCTCCAGCATTCGGCGCGTCACTAAAAATCCGCCGAATACATTGACAGCCGCCAGCGCTACCGCCAGCACACCCATGGTTTTTCCCAATGGTGTTTCGGTCAGCGCGGCAGCCAGCATGGCACCCACAATGACGATGGCTGAAATGGCGTTGGTCACTGCCATCAACGGTGTGTGCAGCGCCGGTGTGACGGTCCACACCACGTGGTAGCCCACGTAGATGGCGAGCACAAAAATAATCATATTGATGATGGTGGGGCTAACAACGGCAATGGCTTCCATGAGCTTCTCCAAACGATGCGGTTAAATTATTTGCGCTTGACTTCGCCAGCCTGCGTCATCAGGCAAGCGGCCACGATGTCGTCAGCCATGTCGATGTTCAAAGCGCCTTCTTTGGTGATGATGAGCTTCAAAAAGTCGAGCAGGTTGCGTGCATACAGCGCGCTGGCGTCCGCCGCCACCAATGACGCGATATTCGTCTCGCCAATCAGCGTCACGCCGTGTTTGACCACGGTTTTACCAGACTCGGTCAGCGGGCAATTGCCGCCTTGTGGGGCTGCCAGGTCAACGATCACGCTGCCCGGTTTCATGGCCTTGACCATGTCTTCGGTGACCAGGACAGGCGCAGCGCGGCCAGGAATCAACGCCGTGGTGATCACGATGTCAGCATTGGCCACACGCTTGGCCACTTCGTCTTTTTGGCGTGCCAGCCAGCTCGGCGGCATGGGCTTGGCATAGCCGCCCACGCCGACAGCGGCTTCGCGCTCTTCATCAGTCTCATACGGCACGTCGATGAATTTGGCACCCAATGATTCGACTTGTTCTTTCACGCTGGGGCGCACGTCGCTGGCCTCAATCACTGCGCCCAGGCGCTTGGCCGTGGCAATGGCTTGCAAGCCTGCCACACCCACACCCAAAATCACCACGCGGGCGGCTTTTACCGTGCCTGCAGCGGTCATCAGCATCGGCATAAAACGCTGGTAGGCATCGGCGGCCATCATCACGGCTTTGTAACCGGCAATATTGGCTTGCGAAGACAGCACGTCCATACTTTGCGCACGGCTGGTACGGGGTGCAGCTTCAAGGGCAAATGACGTGAGCTTGCTAGTTGCCAGGCGCTGCAAGCCCGTTGCATCAAACGGATTCAGCATGCCAACCAGCACGCCGTCTGCTTTGATGTGTGGGACTTCACTATCCAGCGGGCAGCGCACCTTGAGCACGATGTCGGCTGCGTAAGCGCCTGCTGCATCAGTGATCTCTGCGCCGACGGCGGCATAAGCGTCGTCAGGCACGCTGGCTGCAACACCTGCGCCTGCCTGCACACGAATTGTGTGGCCCTGGGCTTTGAGTTTTTTGGCCGTTTCCGGCGTGATGGCGACGCGTGTTTCGCCGTCCATGATTTCGGCGGGTACCCCAATCAGCATGGGTTTCTCCTCAAGTAG
>JAYWBS010000219.1:0-28515 GCA_043781295.1 Polaromonas sp. | reverse complement strand
TGACGCAGGCGGCCAAAAAAGCCGGCGCCAAAGTGCTGCTGCTGGGCATGCAGGTGCCGCCCAACTATGGCGGAAATTACGGGGCGACGTTCTCGGGTCTGTTCACTAAAGTGGCGAAATCTGAAAAGGTGCCATTGGTACCCTTTTTCCTCAAGGGCGTTGCCGATGTAGAAGACGTCGCGTCGCAGTTTCAGGCCGATCGCATTCACCCCAACGAGCAGGCGCAAGCCAAAATGCTTGCCAATGTGTGGCCCGAATTGAAGAAACTCATCCCGTGAGCCTTGAACGCATTTCCGCAGAAGCAGCACTGAACAGCCTCGGCAGTTATTCCGTCATCATCGACGCCCGCAGCGAGGGCGAGTACGCCGAAGACCACCTGCCCGGCGCCATGAACTGGCCCAGCCTGCATGACGAGGAACGCAAACTCGTCGGCACCGAATACAAGCAGATCAGCGCCTTTGACGCCAAAAAACGCGGTGCGGCGCTGGTCGCCAAAAACATCGCGGCGCACATTGAGCGTGATGTGATCAGCAAACCGCGTGACTGGCAGCCGCTGGTGTACTGCTGGCGCGGCGGCAAGCGCAGTGGCTCGCTGGCACTCATCCTTGACCAGATTGGCTTTAATGTGACGCTGGTCGATGGTGGCTACAAGGCCTTCAGAGCCGCGCTGGTGGCTGATTTGCCGCAACTGGCTGCGCAGTTTGACTACCGCGTGATTTGCGGCACCACGGGCTCTGGCAAGACGCGCCTGCTGCAAGCCCTGGCCTCGCAAGGTGCGCAGGTGCTGGACCTGGAGGCGCTGGCCAATCACCGTTCTTCGGTATTGGGCGTGATTCCCGGCATGCCTCAGCCGACCCAAAAAGCCTACGACAGCCTGATTTGGGCAACGCTCAAAAGCTTTGATGCAACGCGGCCTGTTTACATTGAAAGCGAGAGCAAAAAAGTCGGTAATGTAGCGATACCCGAGGGCTTGATCACTGCCATGCGCGCTGCGCCTTGCCTGCAACTTGATTTGAGTGAGGACGAGCGGGTGGCGTTGCTGCTCGAAGATTACGATTTTTTTGTCAAGGACATTGAATTTTTCTGCGACCGCCTGGGCGCGCTGACGCAGGCGCGCGGCAAAGAGGTGGTGACCGACTGGCAAAGCCGCGCACGCAGTGGCGATGTCGCTTCAATCGTCCGTGAGCTGCTGACTGGCCACTATGACCCGGTGTATTTGCAGTCGATGAAGCGCAACTTTGCGCAATACCCCACCAGAAAAACCATTGCGCCCGCTAGCAGAAGCGTTGAAGCCATGCAAGCACTGGCCAAAGAGATGCTATTAATACAGTAGCTGCTTGCGCACGAATTTATTGGGCCGCAGGCCTATTCAATACCTGAATTTAAGGTTTCCAGCGCTTTTCAAGCTTGTGGATCGGCTGGTGGCATGCCATCAGATGCCGACTCGCCTTCTACATCAGTACCGTCTTCTGGTTCATCAGGCTTGCCTTCGGCTTTGCGCTTGAGCTTGTCTTCTTTTTTGCGCTTTTTAGCCAGCTCTTTTTGACGCTTTTCGTAACCATAATTGGGAGTTGCCACAGGCTGCTTTCGTTTGAATGTTGCCCTAACTGTAATGCATCGCTCTAAGTCATTTTTTGCAGTGCCTGCGTCAGGTCAGCCTGCAAATCGGCTACAGCCTCCAGACCCACTGAAAAACGCACCAAACCGCCTTTGTGGGGCCAGGCTGTCGTACGCAGCGCGGGGATGTCATACGGCGCGCACAAGCTCATCGGCCCGGCCCAGCTGTAGCCGAGTTTGAAGAATTTGAGGCTGTCGCAAAAACGGTCAATTTGCGATTGATTGAATTCAGGCTTGAACACCACACTGAACAGGCATGCCGCCGCCGTGCAGTCGCGCTTCCACACCTCATGACCGGGCGAGCCGGGCAAGGCGGGGTGCAGCACAGCAGCGATTTGCGGCTGCCCTTGCATCCACGCCGCCACTGCGCGCGTGGCAGTGTCTTGCGCGGCATAACGCAGCGCCATCGAGTTCAAGCCGCGCAGTACCAGTTCAGCATCGTTGCCCGCCACGCCGTAACCGACGCGCATGTGGCAAAAGTGAACCAGGTGATGCAGTGCCTCGCTTTGCGTGACCACAGAGCCCATCAGCACATCGGCCCCGCCACTGGGGTATTTGGTCAGCGCGTGGGCGGAAATGTCTGCGCCCAGTTTGAAGGCATTGAATGCGATGCCTGCGCCCCAGGTGTTGTCGAGTGCGGTAACGATGCCTTGCGGGTGGCAGTCAGCGTGCGCTTTGACTCTAGAGACCAGCGCAGGCAGGTCAGGAAACTCCAGCGTGATGCTGCCCGGTGCTTCCAGCCACACCAGCCGCGTTTTGGCGCTCAATTTGCTGGCCAGGTCTGCGGGGTTCATGGGGTCGTAAAACTGATGGCTGATGCCCCAGGCCGCCAGTTCGCCATTGGCAAACGCCTTGTTGGGGCCGTAAGCGTTGTCAGGTATCAGCAGCTCGTCACCGGTCTTCAGCAAGGCCATGCCCACCAGCACGACAGCCGCCAGGCCGCTGGGCACCAGGGTGCAGAACTTGCCACCTTCAAGTGTGGCAATACGCTCTTCCAGCAAGAAAGTCGTCGGCGTGCCATGCAGCCCATAGGTGTAACCCGTCTTGTGCTTCCAGTCCCGCGTGCGCAATGCGGCAACGCTGGGGAAGATGACTGTCGATGCCCGGTGGATGGCGGGCGGCACGGCCTCAAAGCCCGGGGGCGGCTTGTAGGGGTGATGGATCAGTGCTGTGGGGAGTTGGGGGGATGAATCATTCATGATCACAACCAATCAACAAAACTCAACCGACAAATGCTCAAACGTGGCTTGCGGCCTGACAGTTCGGCCGTTTTTCACCAGTTCAACCAAGCCATAAGCGGCCATGGCATGCAGTGAGCGCGACACATTGGGTGCCTGCTTGCCTACCACCTTGGCGAGTGTGTCCATCGAGTCAGGTTGTTGCTCACGCAGTGCTTTGAGTAGCGCCATGTTTTCATCTGACAGCACTCTGGCCATGGCCGTTACCGATGGAAACCAGACCTGCGGCTCACCCGCAGAACGCTTGCGCGTACCCGCTGCAATCGCCAGCGAGCGTGCCCGCTGATCGACAACTGAAGCAATACCAACTCTGAGCATTTTGTTCATGGCGAAACCTCTTTCAAAACACGATCAACTTCAGCATAAAAGTCATGGAGCAACTGATATGCCGTGTCAAACTCGTAAAGCACACCCGTATCTTTTGAATGACGGTGTCGATGGTCATAAGGGTATTGGTTGCCCGCATGCTTGAAGTGCGACCCCTCTGGCTTCATCCCACCATGGGCGTTGTCAAACCCCATCAGCCACTCGCTGCTGGGCGCGTGCAACGTCAAGCTGTACCGAATGCCATGTGGCCTTTCAGCGGTTACAGCGACCCGGCTTACCTCCATCTTCACCCAGTAACCCTCTTCATTTTGAATCTCAATATTGCCATCAAGATCAAGCAGGTAGTCCAACCCGCTGTCTTGTGATGTTTGAGAATTCATGCTTAAGATTATCACAGATTGATATGCTTTGAAGGAATCGAAAAACCGCTGGTAAATGTCAGTTACTTTGCATTGCCAACACGGAGACTGGATACCGTAACGACTATTGAGGTGTTGCATCCGGCGATGCAGTATCCGTGAAGCGAATTCACGTCACGGTTTGGTAGCGACTCCGCTCAAATCTTCCACTTCGCCAGCAACTGCGCAGGCGACAGCGCGTCATAGCTTTCAAACGGCTGGTGAATCCACGGGTTGGTGGGCAGCAGCTCGACGGAATAGTCGGGCTGAAAGGTGGACACGCCTTTGGTCCAGATCACGGCGCTGCGCAGCTCGGTGATGGGGGCGTAGTTGTTTTTCAGCTGGTGAATGACGGCGTTCAGCGTATGGCCCGTGTCGGCCAAATCATCAACCAGCAACACCTTGCCTGCGATTTCACCTTTGGGGGTGGTGATGAAGCGGGCGATGTCCAATTCGCCCTGCTTGGTGCCTGCATCGGCCCGGTAAGAGCTGGTCGACATGATGGCCAGCGGCTTGTCGAAGATGCGTGACAGGATGTCACCGGGGCGCATGCCGCCACGTGCCAGGCACAAGATGGTGTCAAACTGCCAATCAGACTGGTGGATCTTGATGGCGAGCTTTTCAATCAGGTTGTGGTATTCGTCATAGCTGACGTAGAGATGTTTGCCGTCTTCTGTCAACATGCTTAGATGCTCCTGTTTTTATAGCTGCTCGCGCACATATTTATTGGGCTAGAGGCTGATTTGATACCTGAAAATGACTAAAAATACGTCAAAATAAGCCCAAAAAGGCTCACGAGGCCAAATACGGATGGACAAGCATGATGGTGTGATCACGATCAGGGCTGGTGGAAATCATGGCAATTGGCACGCCGGTGACTTGCTCGATACGCTGCAAATACAAACGCGCATTGACGGGCAGTTTGTCGTAGTCGGTGATGCCGACCGTCACGTCTTTCCAGCCGTCCATGGTCTCGTAAATCGGTTGGCAGCGGGCAATGTCGTCTGCGCCCATCGGCAAAATATCGGTGACTTCGCCGTCCAGCTCGTAACCGGTGCACAACAGCAGTTTGTCAATGCCATCCAGCACGTCGAGCTTGGTGATGCACAAACCACTCAAACCATTAACTTGTGCCGAGCGTTTGAGCAGCGCTGCATCAAACCAGCCGCAGCGGCGGTAGCGCCCTGTGACCACGCCGCGCTCTGCGCCCACCGTGCTCATGTGGTAGCCGGGTGTGCCGGGTGTTTGCCAGTCAAGCTCGGTTGGGAAAGGGCCACCGCCAACGCGTGTGCAGTACGCTTTGGTGATGCCCAAAATGTAGTGCAGCATACCGGGTCCGACACCCGAGCCTGCGGCTGCGTTACCCGCCACGCAGTTGCTGGACGTGACATAGGGGTAGGTGCCATGGTCGACGTCGAGCAGCGTGCCCTGCGCACCTTCAAACAGCAAATTGGCACCGGCTTTGTGGGCGTCGTTCAATTCACGCGACACGTCGGCCATCATGGGTTTGAGTTGCTCTGCGTGGCTGATGGCCTCGGCGTACGTCGCTTCAAAATCGATCGCGGGGGCGTTCAAATAAGTCGTCAGCACGTGGTTGTGCAACTTGAGCAGTTCGCGCAGCTTGGTGGCAAAGCGCTCTGGGTACTTGAGGTCTTGTACGCGCAGGGCGCGGCGCGCAATTTTGTCTTCATAGGCCGGGCCAATGCCTTTGCCGGTGGTACCAATTTTTTCAGTACCGCCCTGCTCGCGCAAAGCTTCGCGAGCGGCGTCGAGCGCCGCGTGGAAAGGCAGAATCAAAGGGCAGGCTTCACTGATGCGCAGACGCGAGCGAACCTCAACACCCTGCGACTCCAATTGTGCAATTTCCTTGAACAGATGCGCCGTTGACAACACGACGCCGTTGCCGATATAACACCTGACGCCCGCGCGCATAATGCCGCTGGGGATCAGGTTAAGTGCCGTTTTAATGCCATTGATCACCAGCGTATGGCCGGCATTGTGGCCGCCCTGAAAGCGCACCACGCCCTGGGCGAACTCGGTCAGCCAGTCAACCAGCTTGCCTTTGCCCTCATCGCCCCATTGGGTACCCACGACCACCACGTTGCGCCCTGCTGTGGCGGTTAATTTATTTGTCATCTTCAGATTTTTCGTTAAGGATTTTCTCAAGCGTGATTCAGGCAGCTTTTGTCAAAGCCCGAACCACCCAATGACCAGCAACCTGAACCAGCTCGCGGTCGCAATCAAATTCATTGACTTCATGCTCATGGCCAGGCAGCACGCAAACCACCGTGTCGCCTGCCGCACGCAACGCGGCAATGCTGGCAGTAAGCGCAGCATTTTCAGCCCAGGGTGCCCGAACAGCCGCTTTGAGCGGCCTGGGTGGCAACACGCTGACAAGCTCTTTCAGGTCAAGGCTAAAACCCGCTGCTGGCCGGTTGCGGCCAAACACGGCACCCACCTCGTCATAACGCCCGCCCCTGGCCAGCTCGGCACCGTGGCCGTAGATGGCAAAGCGTGTGCCACTGTAGTAAGCGTAGCCACGCAAGTCGGCCAGGTCAAAAGTGACCTTTGCAGCACTTTCAACATGCGAGGCTAGCCACTTCAAATTTTGTAGCGCCTTGCGCACGGATTCATTGGGCTGTAGAGCTTTTTCTGCCTCATCGAGCACTTCAACATCGCCATACAGCTGGAGCAACTTTTTCAGATCTTCACGTGAAGCTGTTGGCAAATCTTTCACGCTGGCTGTCAGGCTGTGCAGCTCGGCCATATCTTTGGCTGCAAGAGCTGCATGGATTTGGCTCAGCGTCTTGGCGGGAATAACCGTGCCTGCCAACAGGCAGTTCACGATGCGCACATCGGCCATGTCAACGCTGAGATCCTTGATGCCCGCGGCCTTCAGGCTTGCAATCGCCAATACCTGCGCCTCAAGGTCAGCCTCTGGCCCGCCATGGCCATAAATCTCTGCGCCAAACTGCAATGGCTCGCGCGTGGCGTGCGGGCGGTCAGCCCGGGTATGCAGCACCGGGCCACAGTAGCACAGGCGCGCTACGCCGTGGCGGTTGAGCAGGTGGGCATCAATGCGGGCAACTTGCGGTGTGGTGTCGGCGCGCAGGCCCAAAGTGCGGCCAGAAAGCTGGTCAACCAGCTTGAAGGTTTGCAAATCAAGTGCTTCGCCCGTGCCAGTGAGCAATGATTCGATGTGCTCCAGCAGCGGCGGCATGACAAGCTCATAGCCATAGCTGCGGGCTGTGTCGAGCAGCAAGCGGCGAAGCTCTTCAATGTGACGCGCCTCGGAAGGCAAGACATCGGCAATTTGATCCGGCAATTGCCATGATGACGAGACGGGCATTTAATTTTTCGGTGCGCTGTTTAAAACAGGATTTTACCGGGCTTGAAAGCCGGATTCGACGCAGTCAGCGCATCAAAGCAAAAAAGCTGCTGCAACCAGGCCTATCAGCATGCTGCAAAGCCCGAAAAACCGGATTTGGCCATCGCTCATCTTGAGAACCTGCTCAAACGCTTTGCGCCAGCTGGTGGGCGACAGAAAAGGCAGCAGCCCCTCGATGACCAGCACCAAAGCGAGGGCCAGCCAGATGCTGCTGTCCACCCGATGCTCTTATTTCTTGGTTGGGGCCGCCGCAGCGCCCGAACCGCGCATGGCTTTAAAAAAGTCTGACGAAGGGTCGAGCACCATCACATCCGCTTTTTTGTTGAAGGTAGCCTTGTAAGCGTCAAGGCTGCGGTAAAACTGGGCAAACTGCGGGTCCCGGCCAAACGACTCGGCATAAGTGCGCGCAGCTTCTGCATCGCCCTCACCCTTGACTTTTTGAGCCTCGCGGTAGGCGTTGGCAATCGTGACTTCACGCTGACGGTCAGCATCGGCGCGGATTTTTTCGCCCTCGGCAAGACCTGTCGAGCGCAGCTCATTGGCTACCCGCTGGCGCTCGGCCACCATGCGTTTGTAGACTGAATCGGTGATGGCTTCAACGTAATCAACACGCGTGATACGCACGTCAACCACATCGACGCCCCAAGGCTTGGCACCTTGCACGGCCTGCAACACTTCACGTTTGACATCGGCCATCAGCGCTTCGCGTTTTGACGACAGCAAATCTTTAACGGTACGCTTGTTGATTTCTTCCTGAAAAGCATTGCGCACCACGCGGTTGAGCTGGCTGGCACCGGCTTTTTCGTCCAGCCCGACATTGCGAATGTAGTCGCTAGGCTGCGTCACACGCCAGCGCACATACCAGTCAATCACCACGCGCTGCTTCTCAAGGGTGAGCATGGGTTCTGCGTCCGCACTGTCCAGCGTCAGCAGGCGCTTGTCAATGTACGACACGTTTTGAAACGGCGGCGGCAACTTGAAGTGCAAGCCAGGCGTTGTCACCACGTCCTTGATTTGGCCCAAGGCATAGACCACGCCAAACTGGCGCTGGTCAACGACAAACAGCATGGAACTGACAAGTGCCAACAGCACCAGCAACGAAGAAGCAATAAATCCGACTCTGTTCACTTTTTTCTTCCCTGAGCTGTTGTTAGCGGGTACGCGCGTCGCGCGCGCGGGGGTCTGTGGTCGCAGCGGGCGTTGGGGCCGTTGCTGGCGCAGATGCCTGCCCGGCAGTCGATCCCATCGCCGGGTCTACAGCTGCCGGAGAGCTTGTACCTTGCCCCGTCATTTGCATGATCTTGTCGAGCGGCAGATACAGCAGGTTCGAACCCGCACGCGACTCAATCATGACCTTGGTGACATTGCTGTAAACCTGCTGCATGGTGTCGATGTACATCCGGTCACGGGTGACCTGAGGTGCTTTTTGGTATTCAGTCAAAACAGATTTAAAGCGCTGCGCATCACCTTGCGCCTGGGCCACGACCTGCGCCTTGTAAGCTTCTGACTCTTCCTTCAGGCGGGAAGCAGAGCCTACCGCACGTGGAATCACGTTGTTGGCATAGGCTTGCGCCTCGTTTTTGGCTTTTTCCCGCTCCTGACCCGCTTTGAGTACATCATCAAACGCAGCTTGTACCTGCTCTGGTGGACGCACGCCGCTTTGCTGTAGATTGATACCCACGATTTCAACACCGACTTTGTAGCGGTCAAGAATGGTTTGCATCAGGGCGCGCACCCGGGGCGCTATCTGGTCGCGTTCTTCAGACAAGGCCGAGTCCATTTTCATTTTGCCAACCACCTCACGCACCGCTGTTTCAGCGGCCTGCACGACGGCATTGGCAGGGTCTTTGCTCTCAAAAAGATAGGCCCGCGCGTCGCTCAAACGGTATTGCACAGCAAATTTAATTTCGACAATGTTTTCGTCCAGCGTCAGCATGGCGGACTCACGCAGGCCAGTGGCTTTGATGATCGTATCGCGCCCCACGTCAACAGAACGAATTTGCGTGGTCACGACCAGTTCATGCCGCTGCACAGGGTATGGCAGGCGCCAGTTAAAGCCAGCGCCCACGGTTGAGTTGTACTTACCAAACTGGGTGATCACAGCCTGTTGACCCTCTTGGACAATGAAAAAACCTGTACCCAACCAAATCAGGACGGCAACGCCAGCAATCAGGCCAACGCCAATACCGGCGCTTTTCATATCAGGCTGAAAACCACCGCCACTCCCATCACCGCCACCGTTTGAACCGTTGTTTCCGCCAGAGTTGTTGGTACGGCCGCGAGCCCCGACATTCTTGCCCCCAAAAAGGCCACCCAGCTTGCGGTTAAAGTCGCGCCAGAGCTCGTCCAGATCAGGCGGGCCCTGGTTAGAGCCTTGCGCTTTGGGGCGTTTTTCAGGCGGGGCGGGTGTTGGCTCTGACTCTGCTTTGGGTTTTGACTCATCAGCGGGAGCCGATTTGTCATCATCACGGCCCCAGCGGGGGTCGTTCAAATTAAACATGCCCAAAGCGCGTTGTTTTAAACGACTGGGCAAAATCACCAATGTCTGCAGCGCAGGATTCAAATTCATGGGGTCAAGCTCGCTTTTTTCATTACTTCTATATTGTGCCCAATTCGCCGGACTTGTCAGTCAACGACCTCAGAGGTTTGCGGGGTATCTGCGGGCAGCCCGCTTGACGCATGCTTTGAGAGCAGCTGGCGCAGTAAAGGCAAGCCGTCGCCAGTTTGCGCACTCACAAAGACGCGCTCAACCCGCGTGGCCGATTCTGAAAAAGCGCTTTTAACTTCAAACACGTCAGTCAAATGCAGCGGCCAACGGGATTTTTCAAGGGCATCGAGCTTGTTAAACACCAAAATTTGCGCAACATCGGCTGCACCAATTTCTGCAAGGACACGCTGGACCTGCTCAATTTGTTCAAGGTAATCGGGATTGGCAGCATCCACCACATGGAGCAATAAGTCAGCATCAGCGGCCTCTTGCAGGGTGGCAGCAAAGGCATCCACCAGGCCGTGCGGCAAATCACGAATAAAACCCACCGTGTCGGACAAAGACACAGAGCGCTGCGCATCCCCCAGATAAAGCTGGCGCGTGGTCGTGTCCAGCGTGGCAAACAGCTGGTCTGCGGCATAGGCTTTGGCCTTTGTCAGGGCGTTAAACAAGGTTGACTTGCCCGCATTGGTGTAGCCCACCAAAGAAATGCTGAATGCGTTTCGCCGATCACGCTGGCGTCGCTGGGTCTGGCGCTGTTTTTTAACTTTGGAGAGGCGCTCTTTGCAGCGCTTGATGGCCTCGCCAATCATGCGCTTGTCGAGCTCAATCTGCTTTTCACCCGGGCCGCCGCGCACACCCGCACCGCCGGTTTGGCGTTCCAAGTGTGACCAGCGCCGAACCAGTCGGGTTGATGAATATTGAAGTCGCGCCAGCTCAACTTGCAGCTTGCCCTCATGGCTGCGCGCCCTTTGGCCGAAAATTTCCAGAATCAACAGGGTTCTGTCATTCACGGGCAGCTCAAAGTGGCGCTCAAGATTGCGCTGTTGCGCCGGGCTCAGCGCCTGGTCAAAAAGGATTTCGGTGGCACCAAGCTGCTGGGCCAGTAGTTTGATTTCGTCAGCTTTTCCGCTGCCAATAAACAAAGCGGCATCTGGCGCCCTTCGCTTGCAGGTCACGCGCTCGATCGGCTCAAGACCCGCTGTTTGGGCCAGCAAGCCAAGCTCTTCAAGACCACTGTCGAAATTGGGAACACCCAGATCGACACCGACCAGAATAGCCAGAGGCCTGGGAGGCAATTTAATCCGGCCGGGATCGTCCAAGCTCAACTGGCGTGTCAGCTGGCTGGGCTTTCTTCTGAATCAGCCGCAGCAAAATTCACAGCGCGCCCCGGAACGATGGTGGAAATGGCATGTTTATAGACCATTTGTGTCACCGTGTTGCGCAGCAAAACCACATATTGATCAAAAGATTCAATCTGGCCCTGCAATTTAATCCCGTTGACGAGATATATGGAAACAGGAACGTGCTCTCTACGCAAGGTATTGAGAAACGGATCCTGAAGTAACTGACCTTTGTTATTGCTCACGATATTTTCCGTGTTCAAGAGTTAAGAGAACTACACAATATCACACGAAAACCGCGTGCGATGTAGTCTTAAGCCGATTCCTTATCTTTGAAGGGGTTTGTCGAGGTTTTCATCTGAATCCGCATCGGCGTGCCCGTCAAGTCAAACTCTTTGCGAAAACGCCCTTCCAGGTAGCGTTTATACGACTCACTGACGTGCTCTAGCGAATTGCCGTGCACGATGATGATGGGTGGGTTCATGCCGCCCTGGTGGGCGTAACGCAACTTGGGCCGAAATACACCCACGCGTTGTGGCTGCTGAAACTGCACCGCCTCCAGCAACAGTCGTGTCAAGACCGGGGTGGACATTTTGCGGTTGGCCGATGCGTGCGCCTGCGCAATAGACTTCCAGACGGGCCCCAAACCCTGGCGTTTGATGGCCGAAATGTAGTGAATGGCTGCAAATTTTAAAAACCCCAGGCGGGTTTCAACCGACCGGGCCAATGTTTCGCGCTGGTAGGCATCGACCGCATCCCATTTGTTGATGGCCAGCACCACGGCGCGGCCACTTTCCAGGATGTAGCCCGCAATGTGTGCGTCCTGATCGGTCACGCCCTGCGTAGCGTCAAGCAACAGCAAGGTTACGTTGCAGTTTTCAATCGCTTGCAGGGTTTTGACCACCGAGAATTTCTCAATTGCCTCAAACACCTTGCCCTTGCGGCGCAAGCCTGCGGTATCAATCAACTCGAATTTTTGCCCCGCGCGTTCAAACGGCACTGAAATAGCATCCCGCGTAGTGCCTGGCAGGTCAAAAGCCACCAGGCGCTCTTCACCCAGCCAGGTATTGATCAATGTCGATTTGCCGACATTCGGTCGGCCAGCAACAGCCAGTTTGATGATTGAAGGGTCTTGCGGTTCAAGCGCCTCATCAGGGTCAGGCAGTTTAAGCATGGCCAGCGCTGTATCTACCAGAGTACGCATGCCCTGCCCGTGCGCGGCAGACACCGCCAGCACCTCACCAAGACCGAGCTCAAAAAACTCTGAGAACCGGCCGTCTTCGGTCATGCCCTCGGCTTTATTGGCAGTCAATACAGTGGGCTTGCCCAGCTTGCGCAAGTATTTGCCAATGTCGTAGTCCTGCGCACTGACCCCGGCACGCGCATCGACCACAAACACCACGACATCGGCCTCAGCCACGGCTTGCCGGGTTTGTTTGGCCATCTCTTTGTAAATACCGCTTTGCGCATCAGGCTCAAAACCGCCCGTGTCAATCACGATGTAGTCGTGCGTGCCCAGATTGCCATTACCGTAGTGGCGGTCGCGGGTCAACCCGGCAAAGTCAGCGACGATGGCGTCGCGCGTCTTTGTCAGGCGGTTAAAGAGGGTGGATTTGCCTACGTTGGGACGGCCCACCAGGGCAATAACAGGTTTCATCAATACTTTTCATGTGACCCAGGGGATCATTCAGGGCAGATAGCCGACTTACTCAGGCTTGAAGCCGAACATACCACCATTGCGCGTCACCACAACCAGCATATCGCCGACCAGGACAGGTGCTGCGGCTACAGCCGAACCGTCCGTCGTCAGCCGATTGAGCAACGCACCATCTTCGCGCGACAAAAGATGAACCATACCGGCAAAATCGCCAATCGCAATGGAGCGGCCCACCACCAGTGGCGCAGTCAAACTGCGGTAGCGCAACACGTCTGTGGTCCAGGTACGTTCACCGTCAGCACGATTCCAGGCGGTCACGACGCCGTCAGACTCAGTGCCGAACAAGCGCTTGTCGTCGCCATGAATACCTTGCGAGCCATTGGCGGGCTTGGTCCAGACCAGGTTGCCACGCGCGGTGTTCACGCAACCCACGCTGGCTTGAAAAGCCCTGGCGCAAACGATGTCGCCATCGCGGCTGACACGCCCCACCAGATCCACCAGCCGTTCAACATCGTTAACCCCTCGTGGGGATGCAATGGGCGCTTCCCAGCGAATATTGCCATTTGAAGGGTTCAGGCCCGCCAGACGCCCAGCCAAGCCCACCACCAGGGTGTCACCAACGGCCAGAATCACGCCCGACTGCCGCAGCACCAGAGGCTCGTTAGGCCGCTGTTGTGCCCAAAGTTTGCGTCCGGTCTGGCCATCAAATGCATTCACTGACCTATCTGCTGCCAAAACAAACACGCGCCCCCCGGCAACAAACGGAGAGGTGTAGGCCTGCGCACTGAGTTTTTGACGCCAGATTTCACGGCCATCCTGAAGCGCCACCACATCATTGGCCTGGGTCACGACAGCGACGATTTTCCCGTCACTGCCCACGCCTGCGGCAATCGGTGCGCCTACTGTCGCCCGCCAGATGTCGCCGCCTGTTCTTGCGTCGATTGCTGCCACCGTCCCGTCCGTACTGGCAACAAACAAAGTAGCGCCCGACACATTGACATCCAGCGGAAAACCAACCGGCCCAATGCGCACGCTCCAGGCCTGCTTGGCGACCACAGCGCCGCTGACGGCCTGTAACGCGGCAGGTTGCGGCTTGCTGGGGCTGCTGAAAAATGACATGACCGAGCAACCCGACACAAATGTCAAGAGCGCCAAAGACACTATCAAATTTATAGCTGGTCGCGCCCGAAAAATAAGGGCTACAGGCTTAAAAGACTGGTAAAAACTCATTTTTTAGCCTCCGAATCGGCTGCCGGAGTAGCCGGGGTGGATGATGATGGTGTAGTTGGTGTAGTAGCAGCTGGATCTATACCCAAGGCATTGAGCTTGACCTCCACCAAACGGCGGTATTCGGCACGCTCGTCCAGACCTTTGTAGGCTTTTTCGTATTCCGCTTTGGCTTCGTTTTTCTTGCCTTGAGCCAGCAGAATATCGCCGCGCCTGTCACTGGCCAGTGCAGCAAAATCTTTGGGGAAAGAGCCGGAGACAAGTTTTAATGCCTCGTCATAAGCCTTGGTTTCCAGCAAAATCCCTGCCAGACGCAATTTGGCGATGGACTGGTAACCCTCATCGGAGGCCTTGCCCGATACCCAGCTCAATGCAGCGCGAGCCGCATCCATATTGCCCTTGTCGTAGTAGGCCTTGGCGGCCAAAAGTCCTGCTTGTTCAGCATACACGGTGCCACCGAAGCGGTCCTTCATGTCAGCAAGCGAGCGGTCAAGGCGGGCTGCGTCACCTGAAAGCACAGCGCGGTCAACCTCGTCATACATGACGGCAGCTTGCGACGCCTGCCTGCCCTGCCAGTACTGATAGCCATTCCACGCAGCCACAGAGCCAAAAACAACGATCAGCACCCAAGTGATGATGTCGCCGTATTGCTTCCAGAAGTGTTTAAGTTCGGCAAGTTGTTCCTGCTCTTCCAGATCGAGATGTTTTGCCATAAAAGTCTGTGGGTGCTGCCCGGTAACGGTGCGAATTGAATTGTATTGATTGTAGATGGCCGTTCAGTTGCGCAAACCCGCGCACAGCACAACCAGCCCTGGCGGCAAAACTCAGTGAATCAAGCTCTGGGCCCAAGCACCGATGTTATTCAGCGGTCTTAGAGTTTGAGCTTGTACAGCGTCAGCTTTATCGCCACGTAAAGCCTTGACCGCAACGCAGCCCTGCGCCAGTTCCTCAGCACCAAAAATCAGGGCAAATCGGGCGCCACTGCCATCGGCTTTTTTGAACTGCGACTTCATGCTGCCCATACCTTCAGCACTGGCACCGGCATGCATCTGCACGCTGACACCGGCTGACCGCAAAGTTTGCAGCGTCTTTAAAACAACCGGCAATGTAGAGGCCTCAAGAATCACGGCATAAGCATCAGGGACAGGCATGGCGATATCGCCGCCTTGCTCCCGGATGAGTTCCAGTACACGCTCAACACCCAGCGCCCAACCCACCGCTGGTGCAGCCTTGCCGCCGATTTTCTCCACCAGATAATCATAACGGCCACCACCACATATGGTGCCCTGCGAACCCAGGCTTTCGGTGATGAACTCAAACACCGTCAGGTTGTAATAGTCCATACCGCGAACCAGGCGCGGATTGATGCGGTAGCTGATCCCGCTGGCATCCAGAATCGTCTTGACGCTGTTGAAATGTTTAAGCGAATCCACGCCAAGAAAGTCCATCAACCTGGGGGCTGATTCAAGCATGGCTTGCATGGCTGGATTTTTGCTGTCCAGCAGGCGCAGCGGATTGCTGTGCAACCGGCGTTTGGCTTCTTGATCCAACACCTCCATGTGCACTTCAAAATAGGCGATCAATGCGGCTCTGTGCTGCTTGCGCTCTTCAGGCTGCCCCAGGCTGTTTAGCTCCAATCGCACGTCTTTCAGGCCCAGTTCTTTCCAGAGCGCATCGGCCAGCAAAATCAGCTCGGCATCGACTTCAGCGCCCGGAAAACCAAGCGCCTCGGCACCGATTTGATGGAACTGGCGGTAGCGGCCGCGCTGCGGACGCTCGTGGCGAAACATGGGGCCCATGTAGTACAGACGCTTGCCGCCTTCGTAAAGCATGGAATGTTCGACGACGGCTCGCACCACACCCGCCGTGTTTTCTGGCCGCAGCGTCAGCGCCTCGCCGTTAAGCTTGTCTTCAAACGAGTACATCTCTTTTTCGACAATATCCGTGACCTCGCCAAGTCCACGGACAAACAGCGGCGTAGGCTCAACAATCGGCGTACGAATGTTGCGGTAGGCATAGCGCGCCATCAGCGTACGCACCTTTTCTTCCAGCCACTCCCAACGCGCAGAATCGGGCGGCAATATGTCATTCATGCCTTTGACGGCAACCAGTTTTTCAGCCATGGGTTTCAGGAAATTTCAGCAGTGGCAGCGCGTGTGCCAAAGCGTTTTTCAATATAGTTTTCAACGATCACGCGGAACTCTTGTGCAATGTTATCGCCCCGCAAAGTGACGCTTTTTTCACCATCAATATAAACTGGTGCTGCGGGTGCTTCACCAGAGCCTGGCAAGCTGATGCCAATGTCGGCATGCTTGCTTTCGCCGGGTCCATTAACGATGCAGCCCATAACGGCAACCTTCATTTTCTCAACCCCGGGATAACGGGTTCGCCAGACTGGCATTTGCGCCCTGAGGAAGTTATCAATCTCTTGAGTGAGCTCCTGAAAGGTTGTACTGGTAGTACGACCACATCCGGGGCAAGCCGTGACACTAGGTACAAAACTGCGCAACCCCAAGGCCTGCAAAATTTCTGATGCGATCACCACTTCCTGCGTGCGTGGCTCGCCAGGCTGCGGGGTGAGCGACACACGAATGGTATCGCCGATACCTTCTTGCAGGAGGATGGACAGCGCAGTTGCAGAGGCGACCGTACCTTTGGTTCCCATGCCTGCTTCTGTCAGCCCCAAATGCAGGGCGTAGGTATCACGCCGGGCCAGTTCACGGTAAACAGAAATTAAATCCTGCACGCCGCTGACCTTGCACGACAAAATAATTTGCTCACGCCTCATGCCCATTTTTTCAGCCAGCCGAGCCGAATCAATCGCCGACGTGATGAGCGCCTCATACATGACCTGCTTGGCATCCCAGGGTTGGTCTCGGGTGCTGTTTTCGTCCATCAAACTGGCCAGCAGTTCCTGGTCCAGGCTGCCCCAATTCACGCCAATACGCACGGCCTTGTTCCAGCGCACAGCGGCTTCAATCATCAAACCGAATTGCTTGTCGTGTTTGTCGCCCTTACCCACATTGCCGGGATTGATACGGTATTTGGACAAAGCCTGGGCGCAGGCTGGGTAGTCTGTGAGCAAACGATGACCGTTGTAATGAAAGTCGCCAATCAGCGGCACATCAATCCCCATTCGGTCAAGCTGCTCACGCACATACGGCACGGCCTCAGCAGCTTCTGGCGTATTGACGGTAATGCGAACCATCTCAGAGCCCGCAAGCGCCAGCTCTTTGACTTGAATCGCAGTGCCAATGGCATCAACCGTGTCGGTGTTGGTCATGGATTGCACACGCACAGGGGCATTACCGCCGACGGTAACGATGCGCGAGCCCCACACCACCTGCGCCTGTGACGAATGTCGGGTCGCCGGTAACGCAACCTCAATAGCTTGGCATGGCTGCACTACTTCACCTCAAATCGGGCCACGTTGTCTTTGGCAACCGCATTCAGATCAAATGCCTTGCCGCGAATTTGCACTTGCGTGTTGTTGGCGCGACCTACAACAACCTTCAAAGGCAAAGTGCCAGATGCACCAGCAACCTCACCCGCATTGAGGATGCGGCGCAACACAACCTGGCCTTTGGCATCCGTTGCCTCCACCCATGTCTCTGCCTTGGCACTAAAAACAACCACATCAGTTGCTCCTGGCTGGACAGGACTGATCACAAAGGTGGGGGTGGCCGTGCCTTTGGTGATAACTTTGGAATCAGACACAGGTAGTGGACTCGAGCTGGTCACCGTGACTGAGGTTTTGGGAACTGAAGGTGCGCTGGCAGCCGTTACAGAAGAAGTCACACCACTTGCAGACAACATCAAGGCGGGTGCGTATGTCGTTGAAGCGGGAAGAACGGCTATGTCAGTGGGTGGTGTCTGTGCAACTACAGCTACCGATACCGGTTTGTCAGGTTCACTGGCAGGCAGGCTACTCATCACTTCAGACTTGACCTCACTCACGCCAGTCTTCACTGCGGGCAGCAGGATCAAAACCAGGGCACCCAATAAAAGCACCAGTCCCGCCAGCACAGCAGGTCGGGATATTTGAGCCCACACAGACGGGCCAGGTCCATCGCCAGGCGAACGAAACGGCGTGTTGATGCCCACGCCCTGATAGATCAGCTTTGGCGCATGGGTTGGCGGCAGGCGGGCCAGTATGGGAGCCGCATCAATTTTCAGCGTACGGCACACACTGGAAGCCAACGCACGCACAAAAACGGCATCAGGCAACAAGTCAAACCGGTCAGATTCCAATGCTTCGAGCTTTTTTACGGGCACCTTGAGAGATACCGCCAAGGCAGCAATATGCAAACCCGCCGCCTCACGCGCACGCTTGATCAATTCGCCCGCGCCCGCTTGAACGTCTTGTGCGTCAGCGTGCGCTATTTCTTCGCCAGCCCTGGTGGAAGATGGCAAATGTTGCTGAGAAAGGGGTATTCCCAAATCACTCATTGAAGGCTCCCCTGTCAAACGCAATGGCTTCACGGGACTGCCCGAAACGCTTTTTAAGCTGGCCCGCCAATTGCTGCACCGCTTCTGAATTGTTTAACCGCTGCTCGATCTTTATGCCCAACCACAAGGTTTCTGCATTTGCAAGGTCACTGTTGTTTAACCGCCTGATGTAAAACTGGGATCGTACCAACTCACCGCGCTCAAACAACAAGCTCGACAGGTTATAGCCCGTCAAAGGGTTGCCCGCATCAAGCTCATAGGACTTGGTCAAACTTTGCTCTGCCTCTACACGTTGCCCTGCGCGCACCTGGCAAAGACCTTGGGTCATCAAACTCTTGGCGTGACCGGCATAGGTTGGGTTGGCAATCGCTTGTCCAAAAAATTGAAGTGACTCGCGGTACCTGGCTTGCTGGCACAAAAACCAGCCATAGTTGTGGGCGGCCCCAGCATCGCGCGGGTCAATAGCCAAGGCGCGGCGAAAACTGTCTTCAGCCAAAGCGGCATCGTTTAGCCGCATATAAACCAGACCGCGCAGGTTGTAGGCATCTGCAAAACTGGGGTCTGCAATCAGTGCCTGCTTGAGTTCATCAAGCGCGACATTGATTTGGCCCTGCTCGAAATACCCGCTTGCAAGCTCAAGCCGCAGGCGTGCACGTCTTCGAGCCTCAGGCTCGTCGGACTCGGTCACGATATCGGCTTTACTGGCGGTCGCGCCAGATGCGCCCGAATTGTTGGCGCAACCCGTCAGCAAGACGGCACCCCAACAGAGAAAAATCCAGACGGCGGTAGCAGGGCTGACAAACTTCATACGCTTATCCCTTTGGCCACAACGACCTTGATACCCGCTAGCATACCTTGCCGCTGTGATGCCATGCGCTCCCTGGCCCCGGTGCGGTCCTGTACATCGCCTGCCAGTTGTCCGCACGCAGCATCAATGTCATCGCCACGCGTTTTTCGCACGGTCGTGACTATGCCTGCATCCATCAAGATCCTGGCAAACGCCATGACTGTGACCATGTCGGAGCGCTTCAAGCCCGAGGCCGGAAACGGGTTAAAAGGAATCAGGTTGAATTTGCACGACAAACCGCCTTCAGCGTGTTTATGCATCAGGGCTACCAGCTGCGCAGCGTGTTCGGGCTGGTCGTTCACGCCAGCCAGCATGCAGTATTCAAACGTGATGAAGTCGCGTGGCGCCACCTGCTGGTAGCGGGCGCATGCGTCCAGTAATTCAGCGATGGGATACTTCTTGTTAAGCGGGACGAGGTCGCTACGCAAAGCATCGTGTGGCGCATGCAGCGACACAGCCAAAGCCACGGGGCAGTCTTGCCCCAAGCGGTCCATCATGGGCACCACACCAGAGGTCGATACCGTGACGCGCCTGCGAGACAAACCATAGGCATGATCGTCCAGCATGACCTTCAGCGCAGGCAGCAATTGGGAATAATTTTGCAATGGCTCGCCCATGCCCATCATCACAACATTTGAAATGACACGTTTTTCATGCTTGAGCTCTTTGCGCAACGTGTGCTCTGCAAACCATAGCTGCGCCACAATTTCTGCGGTGGTCAGGTTGCGACTGAAACCTTGATGGCCAGTAGAACAGAAGCGGCATCCTACGGCGCAGCCAGCTTGCGAGGAAATGCACAGCGTGCCACGGTCAGATTCAGGAATGAACACGGTTTCAATCACGTCGCCCGCACCAACATCAAACAGCCACTTGACGGTGCCGTCCAGGGAGTCGTGCCGGGATACAACCCGCAGGCCTTCGATAACGGCGGAGGCCGGAAGTTTTTCGCGCAGGGATTTTGCTAAATCCGTCATCTGCTCAAAACTTGTTGCGCCTTTTTGATGAATCCAGCGAAAGAGCTGGGTCGCGCGAAACCGCTTTTCTCCCAGTCCTTCGCAGAACGCGGCCAAACCTTCAAGGTCGTAATTGAGCAGGTTGGCCGTCATGCTGTCCGGTTGCAAATTAATGCTATTGGAAGCCATCCCAAGCACCCAACTCTCTTGAAGCAAGCATACCATTTTTCGACGGGCCGCCCCTAGAAAAATTAGCCCCCTTGGGGGGCAGTGCAGTACGCGAAGCGACAAGCGTGGGGGTCATGACTCAGCGTGAGTAGATGTTCATTCCGGGGAAGAAAAAGCTGATTTCTGCTTGGGCCGTGTCAGCCGCATCAGAACCGTGGACTGCATTTGCGTCAATGCTTTCGGCAAAATCCGCACGAATGGTGCCGGCGGCGGCCTTCTTGGGGTCGGTAGCACCCATCAGTTCGCGGTTCTTGAGGATGGCGTTTTCGCCTTCCAGTGCCTGAATCATCACCGGACCGGAGATCATGAAACCGACCAGGTCCTTGAAAAACGGACGGTCTTTATGAACACCATAAAAAGCCTCTGCTTCACCGCGCGACAGGTGTGCCAGCTTGGCAGCAACCACTTTCAGGCCAGCGGCTTCAAAGCGTGCATAGATTTGACCGATGACATTTTTAGCCACAGCGTCGGGCTTGATGATGGAGAGAGTACGTTCGATTGCCATTTGCGTTCCTTAGACTTTATTTTCTGGAATATTCAAAATGAATACAGCCTCTGATTTTAACCTGCGAGGCCCGCGTGAGCAGACCCTTTGTACGAATCCGATCAGCGATTGCCACCACGGTTGCCACCACCGCGGCCTCCGCTACGATTGCCGCCGCCAGTACCACCACTGCCCGTGCGACGCTGGCCTTGGCCTTCTCGCTGGCGGGTAAATGTGTCCGCACCGATATAACCGAAAGATGTTTTCATGGGGTCTGGCTGAGCTGCCCCCGCATTGCGGTCAGCGCCGGTAGCGCGATCATCGCGCCGCCCCTGGCCACGTCCACCCGAATTTGTACGGGAATTTCCAGCCCCATTGGCATTGAAATTCGAACCGGGATTTCCACCAAAATTCCCGCGCTGGCCGCGCCCATTACCGCCATTACCGCCAGCACTGCCACCATTTCTGCGTCTGTTGTTGCCGCCACCTGGTGCACCGTTTCGATAGTCAGGAGGCTGCAAATCGAATGGCTCTGCGGGCTCCTGGCGTGAAGCTTCCGATGGCACGCCCGCATCGTCTTGCGGGGGCAACATTCCGGAAGCAGGACCATTGCCCTGCGAGCGGTCGCGCCCACCGCGAGATCGCCCACCCCTGCGCGATGGACCACGGTCCATGCGCGCGTCGCCTGTAGCACCATCCCGAAAAGATGCGTCCTGGTTTCTGTTACCGCCACGTGAATCTTCGCGTTGCTCGGATCTGTCCGCCGCACTCGTCAACGCCCAAATATCAGCCTCATCAAGCTCGACAAAAGCACCGCGTTTAAGACCGCGAGGCAGCACCATGGCGCCATAGCGGATGCGAATCAGGCGGCTGACCGCGTGGCCAACCGCTTCAAACATCCGCCTGACCTCACGGTTGCGGCCCTCTGACAACGTCACTTTGTACCAGCAGTTGGCGCCCTCGCCACCACCCGCCTCTATCGAGGTAAATTGCGCGCTGCCATCGTCCAGAGTCACGCCCTCCAGTAGGCGTTTCTTTTCTTCGTTGCTTAATGCACCAAGCACACGAACTGCATATTCGCGCTCCAGCCCAAAACGGGGATGCATCAGCCTGTTGGCCAGTTCCCCCGAGCTTGTCAAAAGCAGCAAGCCTTCGGTGTTCAGATCCAGGCGCCCGACAGATTGCCATTTGCCCTGAAACAACTTGGGCAAACGCCGGAAAACTGTGGGGCGATTTTGAGGGTCATCGTGCGTCACGACCTCGCCCACCGGCTTGTGATACGCAATCACCCGGGGCGGCGGTGGGTCAATGCGTATGCGGATAGGCTTGCCATTGACCTTGACGCTGTCACCAAACTGGATGCGCTGGCCGATATGGGCAGGTTCGGCGTTAACTGAAATACGCCCTTCCAAAATGAGCTGCTCCATCTCAAGGCGCGAACCCAAACCCGCCTGAGCCAGCACTTTGTGCAATTTTGGTGTTTCCGGTTGAGGGGACAACACCCGCTTGGGGGCCTCCAGCGCCAGATCAGCTTCATCAGCATCAAACTGACCGGTTACCACCTCGTCAAAACGTGTCGCTACAGGCGGATTTTTGCTGGCTGGCACAGGCTCAAGATGCACAGCAGAAATCTGGGGGTCTGATGGGTTCATGCTTTTACATTCGTGCAGTTAATTCAGTGAGCGGCTCAGTATCTGGTGCGGTGTCAGGTGGGCTTGCGGGCTCTGCGGCATTTAGCGCGACCGCTGAATCCGGCGCGGCCATCCCAAACTCGATTTGTTCGAGCATCGCCGCCTGTCCTGCGCTGTTGTCCATGGCGGGAAGTTGATCCAATGAATCCACACCCAAATCATCAAGAAACTGCTTGGTCGTTGCATACAGCGCTGGTCTGCCTACCGTTTCACGGTGACCAATCACATCTACCCAGCCCCGGTCTTCGAGCTGCTTGAGAATCAGGCTGTTGATGGTCACGCCCCGAATATCTTCCATGTCACCCCGAGTGACCGGCTGACGGTAAGCAATGATGGCCAGCGTTTCCAGCGTGGCGCGGGTGTAGCGTGGCGGCTTTTCAGGATGCAGCCTGTCAAGGTATTCGCGCATCTGCGGACGGCTCTGAAAACGCCAACCCGTGGCCACGTGAACCAGCTCGACCCCGCGACTGGACCAGTCGTTTTGCAAATCCTCAAGTGCCAGCTTGATGCTGTCAAGAGTGAGCGCCCCGTTGAACAAAACACCCATCTCTCGCAACGGCAAAGGTTGCTGAGCGCAAATGAGAGCTGTTTCGAGGACGCGTTTGGCATCCACCGTATTCATGATTTCTTGGTTCCGAAAAAGTCGGGATAAAGCGCCCTGTAGCGCGGCTTTGAAGCGCCCCGGCGCGCGACTCTCATAGGGGAGTGCAATAGTTGTGCGTCACCACTTTGCCAGTGGCCGCTGTATTGCGGCGGTCTAACTTTGCTCCACTTCATTGTATCTCAGGCCCAATCTGGTGATAGCTGCCTGCATATCCGCAGGCAGCGGCGAACTGAAGGCCAGCGGCTGGCCGGTAGTGGGATGATTAAAAGCCAGGCGGTAGGCATGCAGGGCTTGGCGCTGTAGCCCGCCAGCCAGCGCCCCGCCATACAGCTCATCGGACACCAAAGGATGGCTAATTGCCGCTAGGTGGACGCGTATCTGGTGCGTTCGGCCCGTGTGCAGCTTGCATCGCACCAGGCAGTACCCTGGCACGCTTTGCAGCACAGTGATGTCAGTAGCAGCCGTTTTGCCCGAGTTTTTCTCAAGGTCAACCACGGCCATGCGCAAGCGGTTTCTTACATCTCGCCCAACGGCCAGGTCCACATGCCGCGTTTTCGCCCCCTGCCACGCGCCGTGGGCCAAAGCCAGGTATTGCCTGCTGACACTTCGCGCTGCGATCATGTTGACCAGCTGGTCCATGGTTTGCCGGGTGCGTGCCACCATCATCAAACCACTGGTGTCCTTGTCCAGGCGATGAACGATACCCGCCCGTGGCAGCAACAAAGCCTGAGGATCACGCGCCAGCAAGCCGTTGAGCAGAGTACCGCTCCAATTACCCGGTGCCGGGTGAACCACCAGGCCAGCAGGCTTGTTGATCACCAGCAAAAATTCGTCTTCAAACACAACATCTAAAACCATGGCTTCGGGTTTGAATGCCTGGCTTTGAGGCGTAGGTTTCAGCTCTACGGACAGCGCATCCCCCGCCTTGACCCGTGCCGACGACTTTGCCTGCATAACCGCGTTGAGCGTAACTGCGTTTGATGCGATCAGTTGCTGCAAGTAACTGCGGGAGAACTCGGGCACCATCCTGGCCAGCGTGCGGTCAAGCCGCTCGCCATGGCTTTCAACCGGGACGCTCATCTGGCGTAATTCAAACTCGGCAAAGTCGGTCGCGCCATCGGTGTCATCATCCGCAGCGCCCGTTGCAGTCGCCGCGCTAGATATAATCAAGTCGCTTTGTTTCAAATTAGTCATTCGTAGAGGTAGATCGCCATGTTTTTCACCAAATTATCGGTCGTTCCCAATGCAATACCGCTTTCTGTAGCCGTATTGGCTTTTTCTTGTGCTCTGGTTGGTTGCTCGAGTAAACCGATAGACCCGACCGGTACCTGGAGCCCCAACAAAATTTATTCTGAGGCCAAAGACGAAGCCCGCTCTGGTGCTTATGACAAAGCCATTCCCCTGTTTGAAAAACTCGAAGGTCGAGCAGCCGGCACGCCGCTGGCCCAACAAGCGCAGCTTGAAAAGGCCTATGCACAGTACAAAGGCGGCGAACAGGCACAAGCAGTTGCAACGCTGGATCGTTTTATCAAGCTGCACCCCGCCAGCCCGGCATTGGACTACGCGCTTTACCTGAAGGGCCTGGTCAATTTCAATGACAACCTTGGCTTGTTTGGCAGTATTTCAAGGCAGGATTTGTCTGAACGCGATCAAAAAGCGGCCAAAGAATCCTTTGAATCGTTCAAGGAACTGGTGACCCGCTTTCCGGAGTCGCGCTACACACCTGATGCCAGAGCGCGCATGGGCTACACCGTCAATTCCCTGGCCCAGTCTGAAGTGCATGTGGCACGCTACTACTACACGCGTGGCGCCTATGTGGCGGCCATTAACCGGGCGCAAACAGCCATTGCCGATTACCGTGACGTGCCGGCACTTGAGGAAGCAGCCTACATCGTCTACAAATCCTACGATGCCTTGGGCATGACGCAGTTGCGGGACGATACGAAGAGAATTATTGAAAAAACTTACCCGCAAAGCGAGTTTTTAACCAAAGGCTTCAAGGCTGTAGACAACCCGTGGTACAAATTTTGGTAATCATGGCCGGGTAATCGCGTCCAGCCTGCAAAGCAACTGAGCCTGCGAGACCAGTCGCTCCATAGGTGGTAGCGCTCTCAGCAAACGCTTGCCGTAGCCCATGGCGCTCAAACGGGTGTCGCACACCACCAGCACGCCCTGGTCAGTTTCACGCCGTATCAGGCGACCTGCGCCTTGCTTCAAGGCGACAGCAGCTTCGGGTAAAAAATAGTCGTTAAATGCACTTCTGCCTTCGGCCTCAAGGGCTTTTGAGCGCGCTTCCGCCATGGGGTCGTTGGGCGGCGGAAACGGCAACTTGTCAATCATGACCAGTTGAAGTGCGTCA
Source organism: Polaromonas sp. (assembly GCA_043781295.1). GTDB lineage: Bacteria > Pseudomonadota > Gammaproteobacteria > Burkholderiales > Burkholderiaceae_C > Polaromonas. The sequence goes on along the minus strand of JAYWBS010000219.1, from coordinate 3,217 downwards.
CCAGGTACATCAATACCCTCCCAGAACGAACTTGAGGCCACCAGAATGCAGCCACGCTGCCCATCGGCGTTGCCTTGGCGAAAGCGTTCAATCAGCATTCTTTTGGGCATGGCACCTTGCACCAGTACGTCCAGCTCGCCAGACTGCCCGAAGGTCTCTTGCAAGGCTTCGCCAATCACCCGCAGAGCTCTGAGGGTGGTGGTCAGCACCATGGTGCGGCCCCCCAGCCTGCGGGCCCAAACGGCGGCCGACTCCGCAACCTTTAAAGGATGGGCGCTGTCCGCAGGTTTGGGGAAATCTGCAGGAATGTACAAGGCGGCCTGGCTGGCATAGTCAAAAGGACTTCCGACACGTAAAACACGCGCATCTTCAAGGCCACAGGGCTGGGTAAACCAGCTCAATTTATCGTCATCACCCAGGGTTGCTGATGTAAATATCCAGGATTTTGTCGACTCGCCAGGCTGGCCCAGCAGCTTTGTTTTTACCGCTTCGGCAATATTGAGCGGTGACTCCACCAGCCGCAACTGTGTGCCTACATCCACCCAGCGAACGAAGCCTGGTGCGCAGCTGTTCAAAAAACTTTGCGCTCTGTCGGCAAGCATGCCCGCGCGTTCACGCAGTCGCACAAAGTCTGGTGCGATTTCACTGACTGTATCCAGTGCTTCGCAGGCTTGCAGCAGCGCACCAGCCACCGCCTCCAGCGCGGTCGCCCAACTGGCAGGTTCCAGGTTTTCCGGTGCCTGCCCGGTCCATCGCAACTTGGTTCCGGGGTAAGTCTTGCCCATGCAAAGCCGAAGTTCTCTGGCCGCCCTTTCGCAGCTACCCACGACGGTTTGCCAGTCAACCAGACCGCGCGCAAGTTGCAGGCCAGAGCCCAACAGGTCGCGGCAAAAATCAAGTAACTGGCCTGTCGTCAGGTTTGTGCCCAAAAACTGCACGCCCGTTTCGTTAAGCTGGTGCGCTTCGTCAAAAATAGCGATGCGCACTGTCGGCAACAGCTCGGCAACACCCGATTCGCGTACCGCCAGATCGGCAAAGAAAAGGTGGTGGTTGATGACCACCACATCAGCCGCCAGCGCCTCGCGCCGGGCCAGGTTGACATGGCAGCTACGGAACTGCGGGCATGGCGCGCCCAGGCAATTTTCACGCGTGGAGGTGACCAGCGGAATCAGCGGCGATCGTTCATCCAGACCAGGTAATTCAGCCAGATCACCGGCACGGGTGACTTGCGCCCACTGCTCAATTTTGGCCAGTGAACGCAACGCGCTGCGATCCGCCACGCTGCTGTCCTGACGCGCCAAACCCAGGCGGTGCAAACACACATAACTGGCGCGCCCTTTGAGCAGCGCAGTGCGAACGAGTACACCCAAAGCCTCCACCAGACGCGGCAAATCGCGCCCAAACAACTGGTCTTGCAGTGCCTTGGTCGCGGTAGACACCAGTACCCGCTCACCGCTCAAAAGCGCGGGTACCAGATACGAAAAGGTTTTGCCCACGCCGGTACTGGCTTCAACCACCAGCGCCTCAGCGTCTTCGATGGCGCGCGCCACCGCCAACGCCATGTCCAATTGCCCACTGCGGGCAACAAAATGATCGGCAGCACGCGACAAAACACCGTCTGGCGCAAAAGCCGCCTGAACTTCAAGCGCCAGGCGCATCAGGCTGGCTCGCGCGGGTCAAGGGACAATTCGAGCTGCGAAATTTGGTCGCGCAAATGCAGTCGGCGTTTTTTCAGGCGCCTGAGCATCAGCTCATCCACAGGCGTGGCATGCGCCGCAATGTCTACCAGGGCGTTCAGGTCAGCGTGTTCGATTTTGAGTTCGATCAGTCGCCGTTCGGGTGAATGTAGATTTAAGTCCAAGGGGTTTTTCAATGCGCGCTGCTTACTCTGATAATAGAGGGGTTTCTTATATAAATCGGGTTTCAGGAATTACAAGCGCGTCAAGATGTCAAAAGGCTATCGAATTACCGCGTCCACGGGCATCCACAAGGGCGACCGCGACTACCAGCAAGACCAGGTCAACCTGATCAGCCATCAGCGGGTGACCGGCTGCCTGCTAGGTATCGTCGCAGACGGCATGGGAGGGCGCAGCGGCGGACGCAAAGCGTCAGACCAGGTCATGCTGACGGCCAAGCAGCTGTTTGAGCGCTACGACCCCAACACAGATGACACCCAGGCCATGCTGACGCAGATTGTGGAAGAGGCGCACATCGTTATCAAACTCACGGCTATTTCTGCCGAGCAGGAGCCCCACAGCACGCTGGCAGCATTTTTGATCAACCCGGCTGGCGATTGCCATTGGGTGCATACCGGCGACTCCCGCATTTACCATTTTCAGGGCAACAAACTGGTGCGTCGCACGACCGACCACTCGTACGTTCAAACGCTGGTAGACAAAGGCGAGATCACCGACGATGAGGCCAATGTTCACCCGCAATCGAATATTTTGATGGGCTGCCTGGGCACCGAGGATGCCCCCCCCATTGCCTATCACTTCATTCCCCAACTGCGCCCTGAGGACGTGCTGATAGCCTGTAGCGACGGTGTCTGGCATTATTTCAGCGCCAGCGAAATGGGCTCCGCACTGTCCATGCTTTCCCCTCGGGAAGCCACCGAATTTCTGATTCAGAAAGCCAGGTCGCGTGCCCGTGGCGGTGGCGACAATTTATCGCTGGTGATTGTCAAGCTTGAGCCCCTGGAATAGTTTGACAACTACTCCGGCGAGGGCAAAGGCTTTGAAGCGGGCTTTGTCTGATTGGCCTGATCTTTCGCATAACGGGTCTGCCGCTCTTTAGCTTTTTCCAGTCGCTCGTTGTATTTTTTGACTTCTTCAGCGCTTGCACTCTGCTTGCTCGTGCGCGCGCTGGCTTTGTCCTGACTGCTTTTAGTCCGGCCCGCAGCAGCGTCGGCATTGGCTTTTTCGTTGGCTTGTGCGGTTGCGCGGTCCGCATTCTTCTGCTTCTCGCGCTCCAGCCGGGCTTCATACTCCTTTAAGGCTTCAGCACGACGGTCAGCTTCCTGCTGCTGCTTTTCAAGTGATGCCTTGTCTTCGGTTTTCTGAATTTGTTCAGCACCTTTTATTTTCCGTTCCTGGTCATCCAGGGAAATCTCTTGCCTGCGCAGATCCGCCAGCGCCTCACCCCGCCGTATTTTGACTTCGTCCAGGCATTTGTTGATCTGAAATTTTTTGTAGCAGGCGGTGTCTTCCCGATTGAA
>JAYWBS010000218.1:0-10703 GCA_043781295.1 Polaromonas sp. | reverse complement strand
TGCCAAAGGTATCCACCAAGCCCACCAACAGCGCCGCAATCAACGCGCCGCGTACTGAGCCAATGCCGCCAATCACCACCACCACAAAGCACATGATGAGCACTTGCGAGCCCATGTTGGGGTAGACGCTGGCAATCGGCGCGGCGATCATGCCCGCCACCGCGGCCAGGCCTACGCCCAGTGCAAATACGGTGGCGTGAATCAGCTTGATGTTGATGCCGAGTGATTCGGCCATGTCGCGGTTAAACGCACCGGCGCGGATCTTCATGCCCAGGCGGGTCTTTGAAATGAGCAAGTACAAGCCAACCGCCAGCGCAATGCAGACACCCGACATGAACAAGCGGTACACCGGGTAAGACAGGTTGTCGGTCAGCGGAATCGATGCGCTGAGCGCTTCTGGAATCGTGACACCATGAACGTCGTCGCCCCAAATAATCGAGCGCAGTTCTTCAAAAATATAAATCAGGCCAAACGTCAGCAGCACCTGGTCGAGGTGGTCACGCTTGTAGAAGTGGCGAAACAGCAGCCATTCAAGGGCCAAACCAAACACCACCGACAGCACCGCACCGCCAAGGATGGCCAGCGTGAGGCTGCCAAACGCCGCGCTGAGTGACCACGCCAGATAAGCCCCCAGCATGTAAAAGCTGCCATGCGCCAGGTTCACCACGCCCATGATGCCGAAGATCAGCGTCAGGCCCGCGGCCAGCATGAACAGCAGCAGGCCGTACTGCACGCTGTTCAGCAACTGAATCAAAAACTGGGGAAAGTCCATAGGCAATGAGGTGGGCTATAAATTCAAACAGGGGCCACGGATCTGGCTGTGCCAGTCCGTAGGGGTTATTGGTGTCTGACCCCAATAACCCAGGGAGTTACACGAAGTGAACGACCGTGGGGGTCATAACTTCACGTCATCTTGCAGCCAGCCCCTGAATCAGCCAGAGCCTTGGCGGCAATGCCGATGACCTTGTTTTCTTTGTTTTCGACCACGCGCAGGTACATATCCTGCACCGGGTTATGCGACTTGCTCATGGTCCACTTGCCGCGTGGGCTGTCTATCGTTGCGCCCTCCATGGATTTGTACAGCGCGGCCTTGTTTGACAAATCGCCCTTGACGGCGTTGGCGCCTTGCACCAGCAGCAGGCCGGTGTCGTAGCCCTGCACTGCGTACACGTCGGGCTGGGCCTTGAACGCCTTGGCGTAATCGAGGCGAAATTTTTTGTTGCGTGGCGTGTCCAGCGAATCGCTGTAGTGCATGGTGGTGATGATGCCGTCAGCAGCCGGGCCCGCAGCGTCGAGCACGCCCTCAGTCAAAAAGCCCGAGCCATACAGGGGAATTTTGCCCTTCAGGCCAGCGGCTGCGTAGTCACGGATGAACTTGGCGGCACCGCCACCCGCAAAAAAGCAGGCTACCGCGTCGGGTTTGAGCGCCGCGATTTCAGTCAGCAGTGCTTGAAACTCAACCTGCGGAAACGGCAAGCCCAGCTCTTTGACGATGGTGCCGCCCGCAGCGGTGTAGCTTTCCTTGAAACCCTCAAACGCTTCGTCACCTGCGGCGTATTTCCAGGTGATCCAGACGGCTTTTTTATGGCCTTTGGCAACCATGGTGGCACCCAGCGCGCGGGTTGGTTGCGAGTTGGTAAAGCTGGTACGAAACACGTTAGGTGCGCAAAGTGACCGGGTGGCGGCATGTACGCCAGCGTTGGGGATCAAGCTCAGCACGCCAGTGTCGCGCGCCACTTTTTGAATGCCCATTTGCACGCCTGAATGCACGGTGCCGACAATCACATCGACCTTGTCGCGCTGCACCAGCTTGTTGGCGTTCTCTATGCCTTTGGAGGGCTCGGATTCATCGTCCACCTTGAAGTATTCAATCTCACGGCCACCCAGCTTGCCGCCCTGTTCATTGATGGCCATGCGAAAACCGTTTTCAATCGCCACGCCCAGCTGGGCGAAGGTGCCGGTGTACGGCAGCATGAAGCCGACGCGTACTTTGGCGGCTTGCGCACGCACCATTTCAGGCAACAGCAAGCCTGTGGATGCAGCGCCGATAACAGCGGCACTGCGGGTCAAAACGAGGCGGCGAGAGGTCATTGAAAACTCCTGGTTTGGGGTAAAAACGAATGGCTTGAATGGTAAACGCTGGGCAGCTTTTAAAGATAGTGTAAAACCCGAGCTTTAGAATTAAATTGTTTATGCTTAAAGCAATTGCTATGCCTGCAAGGTGCACCACGCATGTGCATCCCTATTGGGCTTGCCGCAACTTAAAGCGCTGAATCTTGCCCGTAGCCGTTTTGGGCAATTCCTCAACAAACTCAAACCAGCGCGGATATTTGTACGGGGCCAGGTGCTGTTTGACGTGGGCTTTCAACTCGTCAGTCGTTGCGCTTTGGCCTGATTTGAAGACAACATAGGCTTTGGGCTTGACCAGCTCGTCAGCATCTTGCACGCCAATCACGGCGACTTCAAACACCGCAGGGTGCGTCATCAGGCAGGCCTCGACCTCAAACGGCGAGACGTAAATGCCGCCGACCTTGAGCATGTCGTCACTGCGGCCGCCGTAGGTGTAATAGCCGTCGCTATCCAGGGTGTACTTGTCGCCGCTTTTGGTCCAGTCGCCTGCAAAGGTGGCTTTGGTTTTGGCGCGGTTGTTCCAGTACATGATGGCTGATGTCGGGCCGCTGATGTGCAGCTCGCCAATCTCACCCACCGCGCACTCGTTGCCATCATCACCGACGATGCGTAATTGGTAGCCGGGTACGGCCTGGCCAGTCGTGCCGTAGCGCACCGCGCCCGAGCGGTTGCTTAAAAAGATGTGCAGCATTTCGGTCGAGCCAATGCCGTCCAGAATCTCAACACCGTAGGTTGCGGTGAATTTTTTGCCAATCTCGGCGGGCAGTGCCTCGCCTGCGCTGGTGCACAAGCGCAACGCCATTTCAGACTTCTCAGGCCGGGCTGCGTCGGCCAGCATGGCTGCATACAACGTGGGTACGCCGTAAAAAATGGTGGGTTTGAATTTTTTAAGGATGCAAAACACGTCAGCAGGTGTGGGCCTGGCAGGTAGCAGCACGGTGGTGGCGCCCACAGCCATGGGGAAGGTCAGTGCGTTGCCCAGGCCGTAGGCGAAAAACAGTTTGGCTGCTGAATACACTACATCAGATTTTTTGATGCCCAACACGCCGCGCCCATACAGTTCTGCCGTTTGAATCAAATGGCTGTGCAAATGCACCGTGCCCTTGGGCGCACCGGTTGAGCCGCTGGAATAGAGCCAGAAGCAGGCATCATCGGCAGACGTCTCCGCAATATCGAATGCTACTGAATCAGTAACTTCTTGCGCCCGAATCCATTGGGCCAGAGGCTGAATTGAAGGTGAATTCGAGGCTAAATTAACAGTTTTCTGCTCTCCGGCAACGATGACAGCCTTCAAGTTGTTCATTTTGCTGATGAGGGGTTCAAAAGCGGGCAGCAGCACGCTAGAGACCACCAGTCCCTGCGCCCGCGAGTCACGCAACATAAACTCAAAATCCGCTGTGGTGAGCAAGGTGTTGACCGCAACCGGCACCACACCCGCAAGAATGCAGCCGAGGAAGACCACCGGCCACTCAGGCGTGTCGAGCATCGCCAGCAGCACCCGGCTTTCGGGAGCGAAGCCGTGGGCACGCATGGCGTTGGCAAACTGGTGTGATTGGCGGGCCAACTCGCCATAGCTCAGTTGCTCGCCGCTCAGGGCATTGATGAAGGCGACTTTTTCAGGCCACGCTGCGTTGCGCATCAGCAGGTCATGCGCGGCGTTGTAGCGGCGGGGAATGTCAACCACTGGTGGTTTTGTAGTGTGGTCAGCCCGGCTTAGTTCCATGTTGTCTCATCCATTATTGTCTCTTGCTGTTATTTTTATTGCTACTGTTTTTGTAGCTGCTTGCGCCCGAATCTATTGGGCTAAAGGCATTTTTTATACTTAAAAATGGCTTTTTAATAGTCTCAGGCTTCTGCGGTGCTCTGCGAAGCGCTTTGCAATGCATCGCTTAACCACTGTCTGCACCATGCGGTGCCTTCTTCTTCCGGCATGGTGCCGCTGCTGGCATCGTGGCACCACACTTCACCGATGCGCTGCGCGCCCAGATCAATCAGCCGTTCGTCAAACTTTTTGCCACCAAAGCAGAAGGTTTGCAGGTAGGTGCGGTCGCCCAGCGCAATCACGCCGTATTTGACGTGACCCAAAAACTGCGGCTGCGCACTCAGTGATTCATAGAGTGCGCGTGCGTTGTCCGGTACATCGCCTTGGCCATAGGTCGATGTACAGATGAGATATATCGCATCTTTTGCTTTGTCGGCGCTGAAGACGCTGATGTCCAGGTCGTCCATCAATTCAATCTCTATGTCGCTGACAAGATCAGCACAATCCATTTGGATGGCCTGCGCCACATAGTCAGCGGTGCTGGTCATGGTGCCCACCAGAATTCTGAGCTTCATTTTTGGTCCTCAAAAACAAGTTTTATAAAAGATGCAATAAACTGCTTGACGTTGCAATGTTGTGAAGTATACTGCAATTATGAACGCAATCAAAGAAACCACCGAACAAGACGAGCACGAAAGTAAGGCCACCCTGGCTGAGCTGGGCGCCCGCGTTCGTGCCTGGCGTGCGCGGCGCGGCATGACGCGCAAGGCGCTGGCGGCTGATTCGGGCTTGAGCGAGCGCTTTTTGGCTGATGTGGAGTCGGGCAAGGGCAACGTGTCGATCAATTCGCTCGAAGCAGCCGCACGCGCCTTGAACATCACTGTGATTGACCTGTTGCAAGACGCACCGCGCCCGGCCTTGGCACGTACCCAGGGCCTTTTGTCACGCCTGGATGATTCACAACTTGATCAGGCTTATGGCTTGCTAGGCAGCACGTTTGGTTTAAGCGATGCCCTGGGGCGCGAGCATCGGGTGGCGCTGATTGGTTTGCGCGGTGCTGGCAAGTCAACACTGGGCGCGCAGCTGGCAGCCGAGCGCGGCGTACCCTTCATTGAGCTGGACCGCGAAATTGAACGCGAAGCCGGTACCAGCATGAACGAAATTTTGTTGCTGCACGGCCAGGCCGGTTACCGCCGTTACGAGCGGCGCGCGCTGCTCAGAATCGCTGAAGAGCACCCTGACGGTGTGGTGATGACGACTGGCGGCAGCATCGTCAGCGAGCGTGAAACTTTTGATTTATTGCAAAGCCGTTTTTACTGCGTGTGGCTCAAAGCCAGCCCGGAAGAGCACATGGCCCGAGTGGTGGCACAGGGCGACATGCGACCGTTTGATTCAAGCGGTGCCAACCATGAAGCGCTGGATGACTTGCGCCGCATTCTGACCAGCCGCGAGGCACTGTATGCCAGAGCCGACGCAGTGGTAGACACGGCGGCTCGTACCTTGAAACAAAGCATGACGGACTTGAAAAGAGCCGTTCCACAAACAACCCAAAACAACCAGAAGGAGACAACATGAACGCCATGACAGAGCCACTTTTATTCAAACAAACCATCCAGGGTGTCGAGCGCGAACTCGTCAGCTTTGCCACCCACCCGGCCAAGTACCAGCACTGGACTTTGTCGGTCGAAGGCGATGTCGCCAAGCTCAAGCTCGATATCAATGAAGACGGCGGCATCAGGCCCGGCTACAAGCTGAAACTGAACAGCTATGACCTGGGCGTAGACATTGAGCTGCATGACGCGATCAACCGCATTCGTTTTGAACACCCGGCTGTCAAAGTGGTGGTGTTTGAAAGCGGCAAAGAAAAAATCTGGTGCTCAGGTGCCAACATTTACATGCTGGGTTTGTCTACCCACGGCTGGAAGGTAAATTTTTGCAAGTTCACGAACGAGACGCGCAACGGGCTGGAAGATTCATCACGCCACGATGGCCTGAAAGCCATTGCCTCGGTCACTGGTGCGTGCGCAGGCGGCGGCTACGAGCTGGCTTTAGCCTGCGACCGCATCATCATGGTCGATGACCGCTCATCGACTGTCAGCCTGCCTGAAGTGCCACTGCTGGGCGTGTTGCCTGGCACCGGCGGCCTGACCCGCGTGACCGACAAGCGCAAGGTGCGCCGTGATTTGGCCGATATTTTCAGCCTCACATCAGAAGGTGTGCGCGCTGACCGTGCCAAAGACTGGAAACTGATTGACGCCCATGCGAAGCCGCAAGCGTTTGGTCAGTTGCTTGCTACTGAAATTGAAGCGCTTCGCGCCCAAAGTCAAAGGGCTGCAGGCTTAAAAGGTATCGAATTGACAGCCTTGAAACCGTTGATTGACGACATCGGTTATCACTACAGCACGGTAGATGCGCAAGTTGACCGCACCAGCCGCATCGCAACCATTACTGTCAAAGCACCAAGCGCTGCGATTGAATCAACGCCTGAGACAATAGAAGCTGCTGGCGCGAACTGGTACCCGCTCAAACTGCAACGCGAGCTGGACGATGCGATTTTGAACCTGCGCACCAACGAGCTGGAAGTCGGCACCTGGGTGATCAAAACCCAAGGCGATGCTGCCCGGGTCATGAAGATGGACCAGGTACTGGCCAAGCTGAAAGACCATTGGCTGGTGAAAGAAACCACAGGCGCCCTGCGCCGCACGCTGGCCCGGCTGGACGTGACCAGCCGCTCACTGATTGCACTGGTTGATTCAGGCTCATGCTTTGCCGGAACGTTTTACGAGCTGGCCTTGGCATGTGACCGCATTTACATGCTGGACTTGCCCGATTCACCCGACGCAGCGCCTGCCTTGCAACTGAGCCCGGCTAACTTTGGCTGGTTCCCCGCAGTTAACAATTTGACCCGCTTGCAAACCCGTTTTTATGAAGACGATGCAACGATTGCGCAGCTGAAAAATCTGAACGACAGCCCACTGCGCGCCGACCAGGCCTTGGCGCTCGGCTTGGTGACATTAACCCCTGACGACATCGACTGGGAAGACGAAATCCGCATCATGCTGGAAGAGCGTGCCAGCATGTCGCCCGACGCGATGACGGGCCTGGAAGCATCGCTGCGCTTCCCCGGTAAAGAGACGATGGAAACGCGAATTTTTGGCCGCTTGTCTGCCTGGCAGAACTGGATTTTTATTCGCCCCAATGCGGTGGGCGAAGAGGGCGCTTTGAAGTTGTTTGGCACCGGTAAAAAAGCCAAATTCGACTGGAAGCGTGTTTAATTTTTATTGGAGCAAATCATCATGAGCAACATCGACCTGCAAGCATTGATCCCCAACAACGTCCACCTTGGTGAAAACCGCCAGCTCCAGCGCGCGCTTGAACACTGGCAACCCGCTTTTTTAAACTGGTGGGAAGAAATGGGCCCGTCCGACTTCAAAGCCAAAGAAGTTTATCTGCGCACCGCTGTGGGTGTGGATGCATCAGGTTGGGCCAGCTACGGCTACACGCCCATGCCTGACTACCGCTGGGGCATCTTTTTGGCTGACAAGGAAGAAGGCCGCAAGATTGGCTTTGGCGACCACATGGGCGAGGACGTGTGGCAGGAAGTGCCAGGCGAATATCGCTCAACCTTCCGCCGCATGATCGTCACGCAGGGTGACACGGAGCCCGCATCGGTCGAGCAGCAGCGCCTGCTGGGCCACACCGCGCCAAGTTTGTATGACCTGCGCAACCTGTTCCAGGTCAACGTTGAAGAAGGCCGCCACCTGTGGGCCATGGTTTACCTGTTGCACGCGCACTTTGGCCGTGATGGCCGTGAAGAAGCCGAAGAGCTGTTGATGCGTCACAGCGGTGATGCCGACAAGCCGCGTATTTTGGGCACATTCAACGAGCCGATGGACAACTGGCTGAGTTTTTTCATGTTCACGTACTTCACGGATCGTGATGGCAAGTTCCAGCTCAAGTCGTTTGCCGAAAGTGCTTTTGACCCACTGGCCCGGACCACCCGCTTCATGCTGACCGAAGAAGCGCACCACATGTTTGTGGGCGAAACGGGCATTGGGCGCGTCATTCGCCGCACGCTGGAGGTGATGAAAGAGCTGGACACGTCAGACACCGCCATGCTGCGCAAAGCGGGCGTGATTGACCTGCCCACGATTCAGAAATTCATGAACTTCTGGTTCACCTCATCGCTGGATTTGTTTGGTTCTGAATCATCCAGCAACGCTGCCAATGCGTTTGCCAACGGCATCAAAGGCCGGCCTGACGAAGCCAAATTTGCTGACCACCTCGAGCGGGACACCGAGATGACCATCTGCGTGCCCGATGGCAAGGGTGGCATGAAAAACGAGTCCATCTCAACCCGCGTGGGCATGAACGAAACCACCCGTCTTGAATACGTCAAGGACTGCAACGTCGGCCTGACCCGCTGGAACATGGGCATCAAGCGTGCCGGGGTAGATTTTGTGTTTGAACTGCCATCCACCCGCTTTCGCCGCAGTGTCGGTAGCTGGGCTGGCGTGCCTACCGACCCGCAGGGCACACCGATCACCACCGCTGAGTTTGAGGCGAAAAAAGACGACTGGCTGCCCAACGATGCAGACAAAGCGTTCGTTCACACGCTGATGCAGCGCGTGACAGAGCCCGGCAAGATGGCCGGCTGGATTGCGCCACCTGATCGCGGCATCAATGCGAATCCGCTGGAATACCAGTATGTGAAGCTGTGATGTGCGTGGGGCCGAAAAGTCTTCAGCCAAACAATGTGCTGTGAGAACCTATTCGTGCCAGGGGCAAGGTGTCGGCATCAGGTTTGCGGTACACCAGCAACAAGTCTGGTTTGATGTGGCACTCCCGGTAACCTGACCATTCTCCAATCAGGGCATGCTCACGGTTGCTGGTTGGTATTGCGCGATCTTCTAATAGCAAGCCAATGAGTGCAAATAACAGCGCGTCCACATCTTTTGAACGTTGTGGCGCTGCTTTTATCCGCTTGAAGTCTTTTTTAAAAGCCGTTGAGCGCTCAATCGTCCGCATTCAAATCCGCCATCAAGTCGGCAACATTGCGAAATTTTTTGCCTTTCCCAGCTTCAAGTTCAGCAATTGCCTTTTTGGTTGTGGCGTTCGGTGCCCTGACTTCAAATGGCAAACGGCGCTCGTCTGCAACCCGCAGCAGCATCAGCCGTATGGCATCAGAAATAGACAGCCCCATCGCCTCCAGCGCGTCAGTTGCTCGTTCTTTGGTGCGTGTGTCGATGCGGGCTCGAACATAGGTATCGGCTGTAGACATGGCATGAGCTTTGGTTAAAAATGAAGCTTCATTGTAGTCACAAAAACAATTTCTACGTTGCCTAATCGCGGTATCAATGCGAGTCCGGTTGAGTGCGTGTATGTGACGTTGTGAGAGGTGGGGCAGCGCCAGTCAGGCCGCTGCCCCAGCCCTGGAAAAATTCAGTCGGTGAATCGGCGCAAAGCGCTGCGTATCCTGCCTGGCTTCCCACAAATCAATTGCTTGCTGCATGTTCAGCCAGCTCTCAGCGCTGGTTCCCAGCAGTTTTTCAAGGCGTAAGGCCATGTCGCCTGAGACTGCCCGGTGCTCATGCAGAAGCTGTGCCAGCGTCACACGTGAAACGCCCAGTAATTCCGCCATGCGGCCTTGAGTCATGGCCAGCCCTGGCAAAACGTCTTCACGCAAGACAGCACGTGGGTGCGTAGGCCGTCGGTTTGGGTTCCGTAGTGATTTCATGTTTTAGTCTTAATCCAGCAGCGCCGCAACCCTTGCCCGCGCTTCTTCGGTCAAATAATCTGACGCTTGCTCAATCAATTTAAGGTTGCGCGGCTGGGGGTCAATCATTCTGAATTGATGTACCAGTACCACGCCTGCTGTTTGCAGTCCCGCGCCAGTGAGTGACACAGCCATTCCCGCATCGCGTATGGCTTGGCCACCTTGTGTGATGGGGCAAACGCCAATCATGCCCAGTTTGTTAAATGCTGCTTGCGTTAGCACCATGGCGGGCCTGCGGCCTTGTTGTTCATGCCCCAGGGTAGGGTCAAATGTCATTGAGACGATATCGCCGCGCTGCCAGATACGGGTTTTCATAAACAGCCCGTCACAGCTCAACCTCTTGACCCAGCGCAGGCATGGTGTCCCATGATTCGTCTTTCAGCAAAGGTTTGCTGCCTTGCATGGCAAGCACATCGTCTAGAGAATATTTGCGCCTTCCCACTGGTGTGAGCATCAAGCCATTGCCTTCGGGCGTAAAGCTGACTTGCGCTCCGACATCCAGACCCAATGCTTTGACCAGCGGGCCAGGGATGGTGACGGCGATTGAGCCGCCAAGTGATCTGAGTGTTGCCGTGTGCATGCTGACTCCAATAACCGCCATGAAATATATGACGTTATATAAAGTATAACAAATTTGAGACTTTTAGAAAATGGTCTGCCCGGAGGGGATCGAACCCCCGACCCTCAGCTTAGAAGGCTGATGCTCTATCCGACTGAGCTACGGGCAGAATTTTGGCGCTGGGTGTGTTGGCAACACCCGAAAAAAAAGCCCATCTAAAGATGAGCTTTTTTAGTTGTTTTTTGGTCGGAGTACAAGGATTCGAACCTTGGACCCCCTGGTCCCAAACCAGGTGCGCTACCAGACTGCGCCACACTCCGACAAGTCTCAGATTATAGCGCGAACAATTTGGCTTGGTTACCGCGATATATAAATTTTAAGGTGACGAGCCTTGACCCCGGCACTGACTCCACAGTTAGGGCTGCTTGGTTCCCCACCTGACCCGGTTGGCCGCTTTACCATGCGGGAAGGCTCGT
>JAYWBS010000217.1:0-3575 GCA_043781295.1 Polaromonas sp. | reverse complement strand
CAATGAATACGTGCGCAAGCAGCTACTGAAATAATAGCAATCAGATCACCCTACAACCCCAGCATCAACTTCAAATTCTGCACGGCCGCACCCGACGCGCCCTTGCCCAGGTTGTCCAGCCGGGCCACCAGCACCGCGTGGCGATAGGTTTCGTTGCCGAAGACGCGCAGCTCCATCTTGTTGGTGCCGTTCAAGGCTAGCGCGTCCAGCTTGCCTGATTCAGGCGCGGCTTCTACAGTGACCCATTCACTACCTGCGTAATGCTTGGCCAGTGCGTCGTGTAATTGGGCGGTGGTCGGCTTGCCAGGCAGCAAGTCCAGGTGCAATGGCAGTTGCACCAGCATGCCTTGCTCAAAGTTGCCGACGGAGGGGATGAACACCGGGCGGCGCGTCAAGCCTGTGTATTTCATGATTTCTGGCAGGTGCTTATGCGCCAGGCCCAGACCGTACAGCTCAAACAGCGGCGCTTTGCCCGCCTGGTAGGCCTCTATCATTTGCCGCCCGCCGCCGGAGTAACCGCTCACAGCGGGCAGGCTCAGGGCGAAGTCAGGCGCGATAAAACCCGCGTCTACCAGCGGGCGAATCAGTGCAATCGCACCCGTGGCATAGCAGCCGGGGTTGCCCACGCGGTCGGCGCTAGCCACCAGCGCACGCTGGCCTTGGGTCAATTCAGGGAAGCCGTAGACCCAACCGGGCACGGTACGGTGCGCGGTCGAAGCGTCGATGATTTTGGGTTTTTTGCCGGGCAGGCTGTCGATCATGGCGACGGATTCGCGCGCGGCATCGTCGTGCAGGCACAAGATGACCAAATCAACTGCGGCCATCAATCCGCGTTTGGCCTTCGCGTCTTTGCGCAGCTCGGGCGCAATGCTGACCAGCTCGATCTCTGGCATGGCCTGTAGGCGCCCCAAGATTTGCAAGCCGGTGGTGCCTGCTTCTCCGTCGATAAAAATTTTGGGCATTGATCTTCTCCGTCAGTCCTAAGCTAGTAGCTACGTAAGAACCGCATCAGTTTGGTGCAACGCAACATGATACAGTTTAGGGCTTTCTGCAAACAGCAGAAACCCGCACAGCGTTACCGTCGTACAACAGTCGTTTGAAAGTTTTTTCATGAAAATTCACGAGTACCAAGCCAAGGAAATCTTGCGTCAGTTTGGTGTGCCAGTGCCGCGCGGCATTCCGGCTTTCACGGTGCAAGAGGCGGTAGAAGCGGCCCAAAAACTCGGCGGCCCGGTGTGGGTGGTCAAGGCGCAGATTCATGCGGGTGGCCGTGGCAAGGGCGGCGGCGTGAAGGTGGCCAAAACGATTGAAGACGTCAAACGCATCTCGGGCGAAATTTTGGGCATGCAGCTCATCACCCACCAGACCGGCCCTACGGGCCAGAAGGTGCGTCGCCTTTATATTGAAGACGGTGCCGACATTCAAAAAGAATATTACGTCTCAATCGTCACCGACCGCGCCACGCAAAAAGTCGCCTTCATTGCCTCGTCTGAAGGCGGCATGGACATTGAAGAAGTGGCGCACAGCCACCCCGAGAAAATCATCAAGCTGTTTGTTGACCCGCTGGTCGGCCTGACAGATGCACAGGGTAAAGAACTCGCCGCTGGTATCGGCATGCCTGCTGATTCAGTCGCGCAGACCGTCGACATTCTGCAAAAGCTCTACAAGTGCTACATGGAAACAGATGCGTCTTTGGTGGAAATTAACCCGCTGAACCGCAATAGCAAGGGCGAGATCATGGCGCTTGACGCCAAATTCAACTTTGACCCGAACGCGTTGTTCCGCCATGCTGACATCGTTGCGTATCGCGATCTGGACGAAGAAGACGCGGCCGAAGTTGAAGCCAGCAAGTTTGACCTGGCTTACATCAGCCTGGACGGCAACATTGGCTGCCTGGTTAACGGCGCTGGCCTGGCCATGGCAACGATGGACACCATCAAGCTCTTCGGCGGCGAGCCAGCCAACTTTCTGGACGTGGGCGGCGGCGCAACGGCCGAGAAGGTCACAGAAGCCTTCAAGATCATGCTGAAAAACCCGGAAGTCAAAGGCATTTTGGTCAATATCTTCGGCGGCATCATGAAGTGCGACACGATTGCGGAGGGTGTGATTACGGCCTGCAAAGCCACCAACCTGTCAGTACCGCTGGTGGTGCGCATGAAGGGCACCAACGAAGACCTGGGAAAAAAGATGCTGGCCGAGTCAGGCCTGCCCATCATTGCTGCGGACACCATGGCCGATGCGGCTACAAAAATCGTTAAAGCCGTCGCGTAAACAGGAATTCAACATGTCGATCTACATTAACAAAAACACCAAAGTCATTACCCAGGGCATTACCGGTAAAACCGGGCAGTTCCACACCCGCATGTGCCGCGACTACGCCAACGGCAAAGAAGCCTTTGTGGCGGGCGTGAACCCCAAGAAGGCGGGCGAAGACTTTGAAGGCATCCCGATTTTTGCCAACGTCACTGAGGCTGCAAAAGCCACTGGCGCAACGGTATCAGTCATTTACGTACCGCCAGCAGGCGCTGCGGCTGCGATTTGGGAAGCCGTTGAAGCCAACCTCGATTTGGCGATTTGCATCACCGAAGGCATCCCCGTGCGCGACATGCTGATGGTGCGTAACCGCATGAAGGCTAAAGAAGCCGCTGGCGGCAAGCGTACCCTGCTGCTTGGGCCTAACTGCCCCGGCCTCATCACGCCTGAAGAAATCAAAATTGGCATCATGCCCGGTCATATTCACCGCAAGGGCCGTATTGGCGTGGTCAGCCGTTCTGGCACGTTGACGTATGAAGCCGTGGCGCAATTGACCGAAATCGGCCTGGGCCAGTCCAGCGCTGTTGGCATTGGTGGCGACCCGATCAATGGTCTGAAGCACATCGACGTGATGCGTGCCTTCAATGACGACCCGGACACCGACGCGGTCATCATGATTGGTGAAATCGGCGGCCCGGACGAAGCCGAAGCCGCTGAGTGGTGCAAGGCCAACATGAAAAAGCCCATCGTCGGCTTTATCGCTGGCGTGACAGCTCCGGCCGGCAAGCGCATGGGCCATGCCGGTGCGCTGATTTCTGGCGGTGCTGATACGGCCGATGCCAAGCTGGAAATCATGGAAGCCTGCGGCTTTACCGTGACGCGCAACCCTTCAGAAATGGCCAAGTTGCTCAAAGCACTGCTTTAAAACAGTTTTTGTAAGCAGTAACACCAATTTAGGCGGGCTTTGGTCCGGCTTACACTGTCCCAAAGAAAAAAGCGCCGTCCAGCGCTTTTTTGATTTATAAAACAGGAGCGCTCATGATTTTTGGACTCGACCTTTCTTCTTCCTTGTTTTGGAGCGCTTTCGGCTCCATTGTGCTGGCCAACATTGTGCTGTCGGGTGACAACGCGGTGGTGATCGCCATGGCCGCGCGCACGCTCAAGCCCGAGCAGCGCGGCAAGGCGATTTTCTGGGGCAGCGCCGCAGCCATCGTGATGCGAATTGTGCTGACCATCGTGGCGATTCAACTGTTGAGCCTGCCATATCTGAAAATTGTGGGTGCGATTTTATTGGTCTACATTGGCGTCGATTTGCTCAAAGG
>JAYWBS010000216.1:0-3576 GCA_043781295.1 Polaromonas sp. | reverse complement strand
ACCGGCGCTAACCAGTTGCTTGAGCGCAGCGGGATTTTTGGCATCGTACTTGGCCTGCATGTCGACATGGGCTGCCATGCTGGCGATATGGACCAAAGCCTTGAATTCGGGGCTCAGGGCGGCGTAGGCTTTCTGGTTGATGAACAGGTCCAGCTGCAACCCACCTTCCCACCAGCCCGGGTAATAGTAATTGGGCGCAACCTTGTTAAAGCCCAGCTTTTGATCGTCATACGGGCCTATCCACTCGGCAGCGTCAATCGTGCCTTTTTCAAGTGCCTGGTAAATCTCACCACCGGGAATGTTTTGCGGCACAGCGCCCAGGCGCTCCAGCACCTTGCCGCCAAAGCCGCCGATGCGCATTTTCAGGCCCTTCATGTCGCTTAAAGCTTTGATCTCCTTGCGAAACCAGCCGCCCATTTGTGCACCGGTGTTGCCGCAGGCAAAGTTGATGATGTTGTAGCCCGCATAAAACGCACGCATGAGTTTTAAGCCATTGCCGTGAAATGTCCAGGCGCTCATCTGGCGGCTGTTCAGGCCAAACGGAATCGCACCGCCAATGGCAAAGGTCTCGTTTTTGCCATAAAAATAATAAGGTGCGGTATGAGCAGCTTCAATCGCACCTTGCTGCACCGCATCGACAACACCAAAAGCGGGCATCAACTCCCCCGCCGCATGGACAGAGACTTCAAACTTGCCACCGGATACGATTTTGATGTGGCGTGCGAAGATTTCAGCGCCGCCGTAGATGGTGTCCAGTGACTTGGGGAAGCTGGACGCCAGCCGCCAGCGCAGCAGAGACTGTGCATGCACCGCCGGAGCCACGCCAGATGCCAAAACGCCTGCGATACCGGCGTGCTTGACAAGTGCGCGGCGTTGCATCAATGGCTCATGAAGTGGGTTATGGCTTGGGACGATGTTCACGTCCAGAATTGTAAAAATGCGTTGCCCCGCAATCGGCGGGGTTTACCCTTGAAGACCTGACGGAAACCTTTCAGGCTACCGACTTCAGCGTGACTTTGGCAAGCTTGTCGGCATCCAGCAGCAACGCGAACCGCGCACGCACAGCCGCTTCAATGCCAGTGGCGTCCAGCCCCTGAATGGCCAGTAGCTTGGCCGGGTCACCGTGTTCAATGAACTCGTCTTTGAGACCCAGATGCAGCACCGGCTTAACCAGCCCGGCAGCTTGCATTGCCTCACTGACAGCGCTGCCCGCGCCACCCATGATGGCACCCTCTTCCAGCGTCACAATGGCCTCGTGCGTTGCGGCCACCAGGTGCAGCAGGTCAACGTCCAGCGGCTTGGCCCAGCGCATGTTGACGACTGTCGCGCCCAGCTTTTCAGCCGCTTGCAGTGCCGGATACAACAATGTGCCAAAGGCCAGAATGGCGATGCCCTTGCCCTCTCGGCGAACTTCACCTTTGGCAAACGACAGCGACTGCAAGCCGGCCTCGGGCACAACACCCGCGCCCGCACCGCGCGGGTAGCGCACGGCTACCGGGTGGTTTTGCTCATAGGCACTGCTCAGCAGCATGCGGCATTCACGCTCGTCAGCCGGGCAGGCAATGCTCATGTTGGGGATGCAGCGCAAATACGGGATGTCATAAGCACCCGCATGGGTTGCGCCGTCAGCACCGACCAGGCCTGCGCGGTCAAGCGCAAACACCACAGGCAGATTTTGTAGTGCTACATCGTGAATCAGCTGGTCGTAGCCGCGCTGCAAAAATGTCGAATAAATCGCCACCACCGGCTTGAGCCCCTCGCACGCCATGCCAGCGGCAAAAGTAATCGCGTGCTGCTCGGCAATGCCCACATCGTGGTAACGGCCAGGAAAGCGCTGGTGAAACTCGACCATGCCGGAGCCCTCACGCATCGCAGGCGTGATGCCGACCAGCCGCTTGTCGTGCTCGGCCATGTCGCACAACCAGGTACCAAAGACTTGCGTGAAAGTCTGTTTGGCGGGAACAAGGGCTTTTTGCAGGCCCATGGCCGGGTCAAACTTGCCGGGGCCATGGTAGGCAATCGGATCGGCTTCGGCCAGCTTGTAGCCTTGCCCTTTTTTAGTGACCACATGCAAAAACTGCGGGCCCTGGCCTTTGAGCATCAACTGCTTGATGTTCTCCAGCGTGGGGACAAGTGACTCCAGGTCATGCCCGTCAATCGGGCCGATGTAGTTGAAACCAAAATTTTCAAACAGCGTGGCGGGTACCACCATGCCTTTGGCGTGGGTTTCCAGCCGCTTGGCCAGTTCAAGCAGCGGCGGTGCCACGCTTAACACCTGCCTGCCCACTTCTCTAGCTGATGCATAAAAGCGCCCGCTCATCAGTTGCGCCAGGTAACGGTTAAGCGCACCGACGGGCGGGCTGATGCTCATGTCGTTGTCGTTCAGTACCACCAGCATCTTGCAGTCGTCATGCACGCCTGCATTGTTCAGCGCCTCAAAGGCCATGCCCGCGCTCATGGCACCATCGCCAATGATGGCCACGGCGTAGCGGTCTTCACCCTTTTGTTTTGCAGCCAGCGCCATGCCCAGCGCCGCAGAAATCGATGTGGAGGAATGTGCGGTACCAAAGGTGTCATACACACTTTCTTCCCGGCGCGGGAAACCCGACAACCCGCCGAGTTGGCGCAGGCTGTCCATGCGCTCACGCCGCCCGGTCAAAATTTTATGCGGGTAGGTTTGATGGCCAACATCCCACACCAGACGGTCTTCAGGTGTGTTGAAAACATAGTGCAGCGCTACCGTCAGCTCGACCGTGCCCAGGTTGGAGCTCAAGTGCCCACCTGTTTTGGACACCGTGTCCAGCAGATAAGCACGCAGCTCATCGCTCAGTGCCT
This sequence comes from Polaromonas sp., assembly GCA_043781295.1. Classification (GTDB taxonomy): domain Bacteria; phylum Pseudomonadota; class Gammaproteobacteria; order Burkholderiales; family Burkholderiaceae_C; genus Polaromonas. The sequence continues at coordinate 741 of JAYWBS010000216.1, read as the reverse complement.
TGAGCTGGGTTCTGGGCAGCTTGCGCAGGTCTGCGGGGCTGTGGATGGTGTCTAGCAAAGGAGTCATCGTGGTTTGTGTGAGGTCCGGGCTCTTTAATTCAATGCTGCCGATTGACCAGCATATCAGCCAGCGCCCGCAGTGCAGCCGTAGCATGCAGGCCGTTGCCATCAAGCGAATGAAGCGCATCCACGCTGGTCAAGGCCCGTGTCAGCAATTGCTGGGCGTAGTCTTTCGAGGCCTCCAGCCCCATGAGAGACACAAAGGTGGGTTTGTCCTGGGCAACGTCCTTACCGGCGGTTTTGCCCAGCGTGGCCGAGTCAGCCGTAACATCCAGAATGTCATCGACCACCTGAAACGCCAGGCCCACCGCAGCGCCGTAGTCACGCAGCGCGTCCAGTACCGCGTCAGAAGCCGTGCCGCAACTGGCCCCCATCATCACGCTGGCTTGCAGCAACGCGCCGGTTTTCAGGCCATGCATCTCATGGAGTTGGGCAGAGTCCAGCATCAAGCCGACGCTAGCCAGATCAATCGCCTGCCCACCGGCCATGCCGCGAAAGCCCGCCGCGCAGGCCAGCATGCGGCACAAGCGGGCCTGCATGGCGGCATCCACCGTGCCATCTTCGGGGGTTAAAAATTCAAATGCAAGCGCCTGCAAGGCATCGCCCGCCAGCAGCGCCTGTGCCTCGCCAAACTTGACGTGTACCGTGGGCTTGCCACGGCGCAGCACATCGTTGTCCATG
>JAYWBS010000215.1:0-3576 GCA_043781295.1 Polaromonas sp. | reverse complement strand
CAGGGGGTACCTGGCATTCCTCAATGGTCATGTGCAATCACCTCCTTTGCGTGTCCGTTCGCCGTCCTGATGGCACTGGCTGTCATGCAGCCTCAGCTGGGCATCTTCATTATGCGTGGTGCCTTCTCGCCGCCCATCCGATGTTGAAGCGTGGCGGCAGAAGATCGCGCCGCACGCCGTCAGGGAGTCGCCTCAAAGCCGCGCTGCAAGAAGCCTGACATTTTGGGTCGTCCAATTGACAACTATTGATAATTTAGACACCATCCGGCCCATGAGCACCACCACCATGAGTTTTGCCTTGCCGGATGCGCTGCGGTCTTACATCGACCAGCGTGTGCGCTCGGGCCAGTACGGCAACACCAGCGAATACCTGCGCGACTTGATTCGCCACGATCAGGAAGAGCAGGCGAAGAAACGTCTGCGTGAGTTGATCGAAGAAGGCCTGCAATCCGGCAGCGGGCGGACGCTTACGCCCAAGGTCGCGGCGGACCTGAAGACACGCGCACTTGGCAGCCGGCGGTGAAGCCCGCAAGGCTGCGCCCACGAGCCGAGCAGGACTTGGTGGATGCGGCGCGGCACTACGCGAAGGAAGGCGGCTACACGTTAAGCGAGCGGATGTTCGACGCCGCAATCGCGTCATTGAAACCGATCCAGCGCATGCCGGGCATGGGTTCGCCGCGCTTGGGTCTACTGTGTGGCATTCCTGGCCTGAGATCGTGGGGCGTTACGGGCTTCCCGTTTCGCTGGTTCTACATCGAGACACCGAACTACCTCGATGTCATTCGATTGCTGGGTGCGCGACAGGATATTGCGGCGATCCTGCGAGATGGAACATGACAGGCCGCTTCGTACGGCTGCGCACCAACGGCACCCAATTCCAGCAACACGGGGTTTCCAGCGACGCGCTTTTAACACATAAAGAAAAATCGTGCCCGACCATGCCGATGAAACCAGAACACTCCTCATCCTTGCAACTGCGTATCGCCCGTCCGGTAAGTGACCTCGCCCGCGCCAGCACCATGTACTGCACCGGCCTGGCTTACAGGTACTGGCAAGTTTTGACCAGGCTGGTCAGTGGTACGAAAGGTAGTTCACAGTCTTCTTTCAGGCTGAGGCCAAGCGACTCGCTCCGTGAACCAGCTTCGTCTCGACTCTGCCGCCAGAGCGCATAGTTTTCCGATGGATCGAGTGTGGAGTGATTTTTTTACAGCGGCTCAGATGCCATGCAACGCATCGTTGGACTTAAAGGTTGTGGCTCCGGGTAAACCCATGTCCATCGACCTGATCAGAAATGTCTCGCCATACATTTATCCGATACATTTTCCCGAATAGCAATATTTGAGGCCCCATGACAGACAATCTCTTCGCAGTTTGCGAACCGCGCGCCAACGTTCTGCTGGGCATCCGCCCTTTTGACAAGAGCGACGCCTTCAAGCGTGCTGGCCACCGTGGCAAACACCAAACCCTGAAGGGGTGCTCTCCAGCGGCAGCTTTGGGCCCAATCGTGACTTACCACTACGGTGCCAAGGTAAGTGATGAGTGGAGCATTCGAGAAGAACCAGCGACTAACCGGTGGCAGGCATGATTGGAACGCCGACGAATGCAACGAATTAGCTCAGGCTGGCAAATAACAATTCAAACTGCGGGAATCAAATGCGCTTCATTGCGGGCCCCCTCAACAAGCAACTTCTTCAAAATTTGCTTGGGGAAATGATCGATGAATGCTCGCGTGTCCGCGCTGCGATTGCCTACGCAAGCCGAGACAACATGCTCCTGCTGGACGCCTGCGCAAAACGTCTGAAGCCACTCGAGTTCTTTGGTCGATATGACCACACAGTTCCGGTAGCTCCAGAGGTTCTGAAGTGGTTTCTTGACCAAGCAAGCCCAAACCTGGAATGCAAACTGGTTCCCGACATCCTGCACGCCAAGATCATTTGGTGGGTTGACATGGGGGCATACGTAGGGTCCGCCAATTTGTCTGATCGCGCCTGGAATTCCAATATTGAAGCCGGAATGTTCTTGCTTCAAGACGAACTGGCCGAAACCGGTATGGAAGCTGAGTTGTTGCACTTTTTCGAAGAGGTCGATGACCGCGCGAGACCCTTAACCAAAGAGATTTACCTAGAGCAATTGAAGCTCGCTGCCAATCGAGCGGATTTGGAAAAGCGAGATTACGCGGCGCAGAAGGAATTTGACGACAAACGTCTTCTCTCGAAGAACGAAGGGCTTGTTTCCGTCGCCGCAAAGCGTTCGTCGGAAAAGAGATTTCAAAAATTCGAACAAGACTGGAACGAAACTTTGCAAACGATGCGCACGATTGCAAAACGGGTCTCCGCTCCCGATGTAAGACCATCTTGGATCAACGATTCCATTTCACCCGGTGTCCAGGCCGACCAATTCTTGCACGCCTACTACTACAAACAAGTCAAGGATGGAAACCGTCATCCCTACGAGGAATTCTTCGCACGCAACTCAAAGAACACTGAGCTCGCGTTGCGCGATGCCTTGAACTGGTGGCACGACGCAGATTTCGATCATTCGTCCGAGCAACGGACGATCTTTAAGTGGTCACCGAAACTATTGGAGTTGCTGGCAAAAGATCGAATTTCTCATTTGAGTCAGGAAGAATTCATCGCCGCCATCTCTCGCGTTCACGCGATCCGAGATCACGCAACAAAGCAAGAAAATGAACACTTGGGCCTCCCGGACTTGCCTCAAGCCAGCGACGACAAAGTACGAAAATTCGGAGAATGGCTATGGCTTCAAAGGTCGCGCGAAGGCAAATCCATGCTTGACCTCCTAAATTACGTCGTATGGGGCAATGGCAACGTGGCACAACGCCTTTGGCATGCCATTCGCAGTGACCAATGGTCTATCCCGCACATCGGATTGAGTAGTCTTGGTGAAGTGATTGGTTGGGCACGCCCAGACGAATTTCCTCCCCGTAATATGCGTACGAGTAAAGGACTGAGAGCGCTTGGATACAACGTACGGATAGGCATTTGAAAGGCTGCGGGCACGGCAAAAAGTAGCTGGAAGCGCCATTCCTTCGATTGAGTTTTCGCCTGCTTGCGATACCATCGCTGAAACTCTGACACCATCAGCGCCGTCTACCCCGCGTCCTCCGCTAGTCGCTAGCAGGCAGTACTGGCGCGCTAGTTGCATGCCACTTCAAGTAACTCCGATGGAAGTGTTGCCTATAGGGTTCCGCACTTATTGCCGATTCACAGGCCAGATCCTCGCGAATAGCGTGAACTTCTGCGACAACCGGATCGCACCAGGGTGATACTGCATTCATTCTGGAACCTCCATCCTCTCAAACGGACGCCCGCAACCCCGCCAACTGCCCCAACGCCAACTCACCCGCTTGCCGCGCCAAGTCCGGATGGAACCACTGGTCGGCCGTGCCTTTTGGCAAGGTGGCGCGCATCGCATCCAGGTTGGTGCGCATGCGTTTGGCGTCGACAACCAGATTCGGCAAGGCCTCGGCCATTGCGCGAGCGCTGCCGTGCGCCGACATCACCAGCAGCGGCCACTCCGCCAGTTCGGCCTGCCAGGCACCGAGGGCGCGTTCAT
>JAYWBS010000214.1:0-28788 GCA_043781295.1 Polaromonas sp. | reverse complement strand
GCAATTGACACCCCTTTATCAACGCGTTTGACGTCGCCGACTGTCACGCCCAGAGAAATTTTCAAGCCCTGCTTGAGAAAAGCCTTGTGCGCTTCTTTGGCGATCTGCTGGTCAACTGCCCCCAAGAAAGTAGGCAGGCCTTCAAGCACGGTGACATCCGCACCCAGGCGCCGCCAGACAGAGCCCATCTCCAGGCCAATCACGCCCGCACCAATCAGCGCAAGCTTTGCCGGAACAGCGCCAAGGCGCAGCGCGCCGTCATTTGAAAGAATGGTGTCTTCATCAAACGGCGTGCCGGGCAAGGCGCGCGCGTTCGATCCGGTCGCCACGATGATGTGTTTTCCGGCAATCACCTCATGTGCAGCGCCAGCAACCTGAATGTCGTAGAGCCCGTGCTTGGCCGCGACAAACGATGCCCGACCATGGAAAAAGGTGACCTTGTTTTTCTTGAACAAATACAACACACCGTCGTTGTTTTGTTTCACAACGGTGTCTTTGCGGCCAATCATCTTGGCCATGTCCAGACTCAGACCCTTGACCTCGATGCCGTGTTCGGCAAAGTGGTGCCCGGCCTGGTCGTAATGCTCGGAAGACTGGAGCAAAGCTTTCGACGGAATGCAACCAACGTTGGTGCAGGTGCCGCCCAAAGCCGGGCCGCCCTTGGCGTTTTTCCATTCGTCGATACAGGCAACGGTAAAGCCCAGTTGCGCTGCGCGAATGGCAGCAATGTAGCCACCAGGGCCGCCGCCTATGACGATAACGTCGAATTGTTTTGACATTCAAATTACTTTCAACTTAAACAGGTTCACCCTGAAGATAAATCGAGTCTGGCGACAAATCGCACTGCTCGTCCCACACCACAGTACCGTTTTCTACCCGCGCACTGGAGAAATAGCTCGCTTTACGCAAGCGTTGATAAACAGGAAAATCAAGCAGCGGTTCAACGTCAAACCTGCGACTCTCGCCAGTCTCAAATTGAACCAATAGCTTGAAGTCCTGCAAAGGCTTCACTGAAATAACATCTGGACTCATAAACTGCCCTTGTTTTTACTTAAGCGGGTCGATCCGAAACAACTCTTTGCCCTCAATCGCTAGAGTCCAGTCAGCCATCAGCTCGTCGGCGTGAATGGCAATCCAAGCCTCTAGAAGTTTGCGTTGTTTGGGTGGCAATTTACCCGCCAGGAGGTTGCCATCCGGTATACCAAAAACCGCACGCTGTCCTTGATAACGTACATGAATGTGGGGGCTATTGTGTTCTGCGGTGTCCATGAAGTACATGGATACCAGCAGCCCGTAGAACATTGAAATGGTTGGCATATGTGTTAGGAATTAAATCAAAACTAATTAACCACCCTTAACATAGGAAAAAGCAAAAACTAATATCAGTCCGCTTATGGCGAGAACAAAAACCACTAGCGCGATAAGCGACAAAAATAAAACTAACCCCGAGCCAAACACATGCTCGTAACCCAAAAAGTTCAGTGAAACTTTTCCATCTTGAACAAAGCGGGCTGATAACAAAACTGCTGCAGAAATTAATAAATTTTTGAAAATGACCAGAGCCACATATGAGCCCATCTTCAAATATCAAACAACAACCGAGCCGGATCTTCCAGCGCTTCCTTCATCGCCACCAAGCCCAGTACGGCCTCACGGCCGTCGATGATGCGGTGGTCGTAGCTCATGGCGAAGTAGTTCATCGGGCGCACCACGACGACGCCGTTTTCAACCACGGCCCGGTCTTTGGTGGCGTGTACGCCCAGGATGGCTGACTGTGGCGGGTTGATGATGGGGGTGGACAGCATGGAGCCAAAAGTGCCACCGTTGCTGATAGAGAACGTGCCGCCCGTCATTTCTTCGATGCCCAGTTTGCCGTCACGTGCTTTCACGCCGTATTCAGCAATTTTTTTCTCGATCTGGGCAAAGCTCATCTGGTCAGCGTTGCGCAAAATAGGCACGACCAGGCCGCGTGGTGAACCCACAGCGATGCCGATGTCAAAGTAGCCGTGGTAGATGATGTCGTTACCGTCCACCGATGCGTTGAGCAGTGGAAATTTCTTCAGCGCATGCACTGCCGCCTTGACGAAAAAGCTCATGAAGCCGAGCTTGACACCGTGCTCTTTTTCAAATTTTTCCTGCATGCGTTTACGCATATCCATCACTGGCGCCATGTTGACTTCGTTGAACGTCGTCAGGATGGCATTGATGGATTGCGATTGCAGCAGACGCTCGGCGATGCGAGCGCGCAGGCGGCTCATGGGGACGCGCTGCTCTGGTCTGTCACCAAGATCGCTGACCATGGAAGGCGCAGCGACTTGTGGCAATTTGGCGACTGGCGCTGTTGCTGGCATGGCGCTAACAGCTACTGGTTTCGGAGCAGGAGCAGGAGCAGAAGCAGCACCCAACACATCGCCCTTGGTCACGCGGCCATCTTTGCCTGTCCCTGCAACGGACCCAGCGGCCATATTGCCGTCGGCCATCAGTTTGGCGGCGGCTGGCATGGCAACGCCAGCCATGGAACCGCCTGTGGCGACTGGTGCGGCTACAGCAGCAGTAACTACAACGGGTGCAACAGCCCCAGCTTTGCCTTCAGTATCAATCCGCGCAATGACCTGTTCAGCGGCAACCGTGCCGCCATCAGCCACCACCAGCTCAATCAGCACGCCAGCTGATGGGGCGGGTACTTCGAGCACCACTTTGTCGGTTTCGATTTCAATCAGGATCTCGTCAACAGCGACGCTTTCACCGACCTTCTTTTTCCATTGCAACATGGTGGCTTCGGCCACGGACTCAGACAATTGGGGAACTTTAACTTCTACGATAGCCATAAGGATTCTCTTTGGTATTTTTTAAGATGTGCGGGTTGATTGAAATCTCAAGATTTACTTGGACAATACAAAACCCTTGAGCTTGGCAAACGCACCGTCAACCAGTACTTTTTGCTGTTCCTGGTGCAGGTGTGAATAACCCGCAGCAGGCGATGCCGATGCCGCACGACCGGAGTAACCGAGTTTTTGGCCTTCGGTCATGTTCTCGTGAATGTAGTGCTGCACAAAGAACCAGGCACCCTGGTTTTGTGGCTCGTCCTGGCACCACACCAGGTCGGTCACGTTCGGGTATTTTTTAAGCTCAGCCGCAAACGCCTTGTGCGGGAAGGGGTAGAGCTGCTCGACCCGCAACAACACCACATCGTCAATGCCCTTTTCTTCGCGCTTGCGGGCCAGGTCGTAATACACCTTGCCTGAGCAGGCAACAATGCGTTTGACCTTGTCGGCTTTCACGTCTTTGTTTTCAGGAATGATGGTCTGAAAGCCGCCTTTGGTGAACTCACTCAGTGGCGATGCTGCATCTTTGGCGCGCAAGAGTGACTTTGGCGTCATGATGATCAAAGGCTTGCGCAAATTGCGCACCATCTGGCGGCGCAAGATGTGGAAGATCTGGCTGGACGTTGTCGGTTGCACCACCTGCATGTTGGTGTCGGCTGACAGCTGCATGAAGCGCTCAAGCCGCGCCGATGAATGCTCTGGCCCCTGGCCTTCATAGCCGTGCGGCAGCATCAAGGTGATGCCGTTGACCCGGCCCCACTTGACTTCACCCGAGGCGATGAACTGGTCAATCACCACCTGCGCGCCATTGGCAAAGTCGCCAAACTGCGCTTCCCAAATCACCAGCGTATTCGGGTCATTCGATGCGTAGCCGTATTCAAACGCCAGCACCGCCTCTTCGCTCAATATCGAGTCGATGACGACGAACGGGGCCTGGTTGTCGGTCACGTTTTGCAGCGGCACATAGGTACCGGTGTCAAACTTTTCGCGGTTCTGGTCGTGAATCACCGCATGGCGGTGTGTAAACGTGCCGCGACCGCAGTCTTCGCCTGACAAACGCACCGGGTAGCCGCTGGCCACCAGTGATGCAAACGCCATGTGCTCGCCCATGCCCCAATCCACCGGAATGTCACCCCGACCCATGGCTGCACGGTCGTCATAGACTTTCTTGACCAGGTTATGCGGCGTAACGGTGGCCGGAATTGTGGTGATTTTTTCGGCCAGACGCCTCCATTCCGACATCGGAATAGCAGTGTCGCCCGCATCGGTCCACTTTTTACCCAGGTAGGGCAGCCAGTCAACGGCGTATTTGCTTTTGAAGTTGGTCAGCACCGGGTCGAACGTGCTTTTGCCTGCGTCGAGTGCCGCACGTGTGGCCTTGGCCATGTCGTCGCCCAGCGTGTCGCCCATGCCTTGCGCTTGCAGCCTGTCGGCATACAGCTTGCGCGTGCCGGGGTGCAGAGCAATTTTTTTATACATCAGCGGCTGCGTCATGGCAGGTGTGTCTTGCTCGTTGTGGCCTAGTTTTCTAAAGCAAACGATGTCCACCACTACGTCTTTATGAAACTCCATGCGGAAGTCCAGCGCCAACTGGGTGGCTAGCACCACGGCTTCAGGGTCATCACCGTTGACGTGCAACACCGGCGCGTCAATCATTTTGACGACATCGGTGCAATACAGCGTTGAGCGACTGTCGCGGGGGTCACTGGTTGTAAAACCAATCTGGTTGTTGATCACGATGTGCACCGTCCCGCCTGTGGAGTAACCCCGGGTTTCGGCCAGTGCCAGCGTTTCCATCACCACGCCCTGGCCAGCAAACGCGGCATCGCCGTGTACCAGCACGGGCAGTACTTGCAGGCCTTTGGGGTCAGCACGACGATCCATGCGGGCGCGGACTGAACCTTCAACCACCGGGTTGACAATTTCCAGGTGCGACGGATTGAATGCCAGCGTCAAATGGACCGGGCCGCCTGGCGTGGTTACATCTGAACTGAAGCCCTGGTGGTACTTCACGTCGCCGCTGGGCAGATCTTCAGGGGCGGTGTGGTCGAACTCGGCAAACAGATCAGCGGGTACTTTGCCCAGTGAGTTGACCAGTACATTCAAACGGCCACGGTGCGCCATGCCGATGACGATTTCTTGCACGCCCAATGAGCCACCGCGCTGGATCAGCTCGTCCATGCTGGCAATAAAGCTCTCACCGCCTTCGAGTGAAAAGCGTTTTTGACCCACATATTTGGTGTGCAAAAAGCGCTCCAGGCCTTCAGCCGCGCTCAGGCGGTCAAGGATGTGCAGCTTTTTTTCTTTGCTGAGTGACGGCTTGCTGCGAATGGCTTCCAGTTTTTGCTGCCACCAGCGCTTCTGGTTCTGGTCGGTGGCGTACATGTACTCGGCGCCAATCGTGCCGCAATAGGTTTCACGCAATGCGTTCATGAGCTCGCGCAGGCTCATGGTTTCTTTGCCGAAAAATGTGTTACTGGTGTTAAACACGGTTTCCTGGTCGGCATCGGTGAAGCCGTAAAAGGACGGGTCAAGTTCAGGAATTTTGTCGCGCTCGGTGCGCTTGAGGGGGTCCAGGTCAGCCCAGCGTGCACCGACGTTGCGGTAGGCTGAAATGAGTTGCTGCACTGCCGTGCGTTTGCGACCCATTTCTGCGTCAACATTGGCCACCACCACGCGGGTTTGGCCCTGTTTGGCGCGGTCTGCAAAGGCGTTGACGACCGGCAGATGCGGCACGTCCTTGGCATCGCTGCCATCAGCTGCGGGCACATGCTGCAGCGCGTCGAAGTATTCGCGCCAGGTGTCTAAAACACTGCCGGGGTTGGCAAGGTAGTTTTCATACATCTCTTCAACGTAGGGCGCATTGCCGCCAAAGAGGTAGGTATTGCCGTTGTAGGCGGCATAAATTGACGAAGCGCTAGGCGCTTGCGGATTCGAACTCATATCGACTGACCTCCGTTTCCCTTGGGGAAACATTAGTGGACACCTGATGGCCATGAGCCTGGGGTGCCGGTTAATTAAACCTTCCGCTTGTCACGGCTGAACCGGTTAGCGGATGCGACTGCGCCTGGAAGGGACTTCAGAAACATTTGGGATTGTGCCACTTAAATGTGACACGACCGAACCTTGAGTTATGCCAAGCCCGGATTTCCGGCCACGCCGAGCAGTTGCGGCGTATTCGGCTTGATGGGCTGGATGACTTTTTTGACCTTCAGGTAGCTCTCCACCACCTCCCAAATCGGTGGCCCGGCGTTTTTGCTGGCCTCTGCCACAGGCGCCCAACCAGCGACCTTGTAAGTCTTATCCGCTTCGATCAATTTGCCGTTCAGGCGCATGTCCTGAATGCGGCTACCCATTTTTGCATCCGGCTCGCAGGCATACGTCAGCCCGCCCGTACGCACCATGTCGCCGCCCTGCTGGTAGTAAGGGTCGGGGTTGAACAGGTTGTCGCCCACGTCTTCCAGAATGGTTTTAATCGTCTCGCCCCGCATGTCCACCAGGGTTGTCCACGGGTAGGTGATGGCGGTCTGGTCCATCAGGTGCTCGCGCGTGATGCTTTGGCCCGGAAGCAGCGACGTGCCCCACCTGAAGCCGGGCGAAAACGCAATCTCGGCGCCTTTGACTTCCATCAGCGCATCCAGAATCAACTGGTCAAACGTGCCATTAAAGTTGCCGCGCCGGTAGAGCGTGCCTTCTGTCGTGGCCAGCTTCTCCGTCAATTTGACTTCATAGGGTGCGCGGCTCCTGGCAATCAAGGCACTCATGTCTTTGTCGGCAGGCAGCAGGTTTGAAAAGATCGGCAGCAGTCGGTAGTTAAAGCCAACCACGGCTTTGCCTTTCACGTCCAAATCCAGCACGCCCAAAAATTTGCCGTTGCTGCCCGCATTCGTCACGATGGTTTGGCCGCCGGGGTTTTTAACGATGACGGGCACCGGCACGCCATCATGCGTGTGGCCACCCAAAATGGCGTCGATGCCAATCACGCGCGATGCCATTTTTAAATCGACATCCATGCCGTTGTGGCTGAGCAGCACCACGGCCTCCGCACCTTTGGCTCTGACCTCATTGACGGTTTGCTGCATCTCGCTTTCACGAATCCCGAAGGTCCAGTTGGGTGTCAGCCAGCCGGGGTTGGCAATCGGCGTGTACGGGAAGGCCTGGCCAATGATGGCGACGCGTACGCCATTCATTTCCTTGATGACATAGGGTTTGAACACCGCATCACCAAAGTCGCTGGTTTTGACGTTTTGGGCTAAAAATTCAATCTTGCCCGCCAAGTCGCCATCCACGATTTTTTTCATGCGTTCTTCACCATAGGTGAAGTCCCAGTGGCCCGTCATCAGCTCTACGCCAAGCAGCTTGCTGGCATCCACCATGTCCTGGCCTTGCGTCCACAGCGCAGTCGCGCTGCCTTGCCAGGTGTCGCCACCGTCGAGTAGCAGCGCACCGGGGCGCGATGCCTTGAGCTGCTTGACCAGTGTGGCTATATGCGCAAAGCCACCGACCTTGCCATATTGTTTGGCAGCACGTTCAAAGTTTAGATAGGTAAAAGCATGCACCTCGGGCGTGCCGGACTTGATGTGCGCGGCTTTTAACAAATGCTCGCCAACCAAATGGGGGGCTTGCCCGCGCATCGCGCCTACACCGAGGTTGACGGAGGGTTCACGAAAATAGCTGGGCAGCAACTGGGCGTGGCAGTCGGTCATGTGCAGCAGATGCACGTTGCCTGTTTTGGGCAGGTTGTACAGGTTGCCGGCTTTTGATGCCGCGCTGGCGTGTAGTGGGAAACCAGCGCTAAGTGCAGCCGCCATGACGCTTGAAAACTCTCGGCGAGACAGGTTCATGGCAGCCTTGGGTAAATTTGAATACTATGAATTTAATAGCTGCTTGCGCCCGAATCCATTGGGATACAGCCATAAATGACCCCTAAAAATGGCCTAAAAAGGCCATTTTTAGTGTTTTTTACTGATTGACTGGCGATTTAGGGTCCAGCAGCAGCGCCATCACGTCCTTGATTTGCTCCACCGTCAAGATACCCGCATGACCGAAGCGCGGCATGCCTGAGCAGGCGTTGTAGGCCTTGCTATTCCACAGCTTGCTCCAGGTGTAGTCAACGATGGGTTTGGTAGCCACGGCCGTCGGGTCAGTCACGCCGCGAAGCTTGCCGTAGTTGTACAAACTTGGGCCAATCGAGCCGTAAGACAGCTCGGTTTTGCTGATCTGGTGGCAGTTGTAGCAGCTGCCGCCATTAGCGTCCGCAGCCTTGTCTGTCCAGGTCAGGCCACGGCCGTTTTGGGCGATTTTTTCGCCTTCGGCCCAATTGCCGATCAATTTGCCATCGACCGGAAACTTCACGGTTTTCAGGTTGGCTTCTTCAATCGATTTGGCCAGTTTTTCATCGACCGATTTGTCTTGCGCGTCAGAGCAAGCCTGGTTGGATGCATCCAGTACCAGGCGGTCCAGCTTGGCATCGCCCTGCTCCCGGAAGGAGCTTTTCATGACCTGGCTGGTGGCCAGGTCAATGTCTCGTGCGCTGGGCGTCATGGCGCAGCTTGCGACCAGTGCTGCGCCAGCGATGGCTGATAGTTTGAGGACTACTTTTTTCATGTTATTCAATCAACCTTCAATTAACGCTTTAGGGCTGGCGCGGTGGATACCCCACCCTTGCTGTTCACGCCCATGTACACACCGAGTGCAATCGTCACATCAGACGCATAGCCCGGGTACGGAAAGCGCTGCTGGCGGTAGCAGTCGTTCAGGCGGCGCTGCATGCTCCACAAGTCACCAGCGGATATGCGATAGGCCGGCCACGAGCCAAAACCCGTGCTGGCACCGGGCTGCCTGGTCAGGTTGGGCAAGTCTTGCAGGCGAATACGTTTGTTGTCTTCACCATGGCATGACGCGCATGAAAAATCCATCGGCCCACCACGCAGGTAAAACACTTTTTTACCGACTTCATACATCAGCTTTTCCTGTGCATGTTTTTGCGGCAGGTTAAAGGTCATATCGCGCGACTCAGCCGAGACGTAAGCCACCAGCGATTCGATGGTTTTTTGCTCGCCATCGCCAAAACGGGTTTTGGCAATCTGGTCGGCGTTAAAGCCTTGCAGTTGCTCCATGCAGGTCAGCAAACGCGATTCCAGATCTTGCACCCGCTGCGTGTCATTGAAGTAGCGCGGCAGCTCGACGAATGCGCCTTTGACCACGCCAGCGCCCTTGCCTAAATCACACTTTTCAAGCGATGTGTTTTTGGGGCCACGCGCCTGCTTCCACAGGCCTTCACCTTTGGCCTCGTACAGCTCGGCCGGGTTGCCGTCGGCCAGCATGGCACGGTATTCGGCTATGCCTTCTGCGGTGGTTTTTTGGGCGAATGCCATGGAGCCGAGCGCCAAAGCGCTGAGGCCGAGGAGCGTTGTGGCGAGGTATTTTTTCATGACGTATTGTTAAGCAATAACAGCTTCGTCGGTGCGTTTGTCACCCCGGTTGTCTACCCAGGTCACGGCAATCTTGTCGCCCGCCTTGCCGCCTTTGAAGCTGAACTGTACAAACGGATTTTTAGACACTGCCGTGCCCCACTGCGCGCTCATCACGGTTTTACCATTCCAGGTCGCGTTGATGCTCTGGATAAACCAGGCGGGCACCACTTTGCCAGCCGCATCCTTGCGCTGGCCGCTCTCCATCTCATGGCCCACCAGCACACGCACAGTGGTTTTGTCGCCTTGGGCCTGGGCCCGGATTCGCATCGGATCTGACATGGTTTTCTCCTGATCTTGATGGGCTTGCCGGGTTCAACCGCCGCAGCCGCCTAAAGTAACTTTGACTTCTTTAACCGCGTAGTAATACTTGTCCCCGGCCTTGGCCAGCGCATACACGTTGGACGATTGGCCCATCTTGATGTTTGTCGCCACATTGGCGTCTGTACCTGCCGGAATGTCAAACATCGCCGCCAGAGCGCTCGGGTTTTTTTCAACCACAAAAGAAATTTGCGTGGTGTTGGCAATGTTGCTCTGCGCACCAACGCGCACCACACTGCCGTTTTCTGCAATCTCTGGTGCCGACAGCATCAGGTCTTTGCTTTCTACAGGTGCACTGGTTGCGCCCATGGCCTTGGCTGCGTCAAGCAGCGTCTTGGTGTCAAAAGCGGCTTTGTTCCAGCCAGGCGCATTTTGCGCATGGGCAGGTACCCAGCCCACACTGGCTGCCGCTGCAAGGGCCGTAGCGCCAGAGCTGCGGGCTAAAAAATCACGACGTTCCATGGTTGAACTCCTTCAGTAAAACGACAAACTTCACTTTATTTTCGCTCTATCAAACACTGTGATTAGACACAAAAATTCCAGCCAATGAAACAGGACTTCACCTGATTCAGGGCAGCCCACCCAGCACCAGCCACTCGGCCAGTTGCGCCGATTCAGCGGCGCTTAGGGCCTGCGCGGGCATGGGTACAGCCCCCCAAACACCGAGCGATCCAGATTTGATTTTGCCTGACAGGTAAATCGCTGCATTCGTACGGTTTTTATACTTTGCAGCAATCTCTTTAAACGACGGCCCAACCAACCGGTTGGCCATGCCGTGACAAGCCGTGCATGAATATTTTTGCAGTAACGACGTGATGGATGTCGTCTCAGCTGTCGCTTGCAATGCTCCTTTTTCAGGAGCTGCTTGCGCCCGAATTGATTGGACTACGGCACTATTTTGTATGTAATTTAAGCCCTTTTCAAGCCCTGCGGTCTCAGCCCCACGGCTTGGCCCCAGGTTGCGCGACTGTTCTGCCAGATTGCCATGGGCATTACGCGCGTAGTCGGGTAACAAGCTTTTCACCGCCAGAACCGGTCCGCAGTCGCGCATGCACGGCGAGCCCTGAACGTCCGGCTTGGCTGTGCCTGCCAGCTCGTTACCTGGCCACATGGCGTGTGCGGTGGTCATGCCAAGGCGGTTGGGCAGCATGGCCTGAACCGCACGCATGTTGCCGTCAGACAAGATGAAATCAGCAGGAAGAATGTTGCCCAGGTAAAGGATATAGGCCGTGGCCGCATACACCTCATCCGGGCTCAAGGTTTTGGGGGCCGTCCACGGCATGGCGCGTGAAATGTAGTCCCACAGGGTTGAGAGCGTTGACAGTTTCATCAGCGTGGTGCGCTGCGGCTGATTCGCTCCTGGCAGCAGGCCTTTGACGCGCCCTGTTGTGATGTCTTCAGCCGACGTACCGCCCACGATGGGTGTGAACACTTCAGACGACTCACCAAAGCTGCCGTGGCACGACGCGCACTGCGCCTCCCAAAGCACCTCACCCTGTTTGACAGAACCCTGGCCTTTGGGCAGGCCTTTGAAATCAGGCCGTACGTCAATGTCCCAGGCCTTGATTTCTTGCGGCGTAGCGGTGCGGCCTATGTTCGGGTACTTTTGCGCTTGGGCATAAGAAGTTTCTACCGCAGAGGCGCAGAGAACGCAGAGAACCGCAGAGAAAAACCTTTTAAATGCCTTCTGACTTACTCTGCGCAGCTCTGCGTTCTCTGCACCTCTGCGGCAAAGGTTTTCAACCCACTTGAACATTTTTCACCTCGCCGTTCTCACCGAGCAGCCAGGACTGAATCGCGTTGTTGTGATAAATGCTGCGCCCGCCACGCACCGCGCGCAGTGCCTGGTAAGTCGGTTGAATGTGCCCAGTGTCGTCAGTGGCACGGCTTTGCAAGATGACAGGCTTGCCATCCCACACAAAATCTGCGTTGAAACGGCTCAGGCATTTGGCCAGCACCGGGCCTTGCAAAAGCGCGGCCTTCCAGTTACGGCCACCGTCGATTGATACATCGACTTTTTTAACCTTGCCGCGACCGCTCCAGGCCAGGCCGGTGATGCTGTGAAAGCCTTTTTGCAGCACCACCTGCCCACCGCTGGGCGAGGTAATGACGCTTTTAACCTCCTGAATGCTGGTGTACTGTCGGTGCATGCCGTCAGGCAGCAAGTCCACGTAATGCAGGGTTTCGTCCTTGGTGGCGTAGGGCATGTCGCCGACTTCAATACGCCGCAAGTACTTGACCCAGCTCACGCCCTGCACACCCGGCACGATAAGGCGCAGCGGGTAGCCGTTTTCAGGCCGCAGCATTTCACCGTTTTGGCCATACGCCACCAGCACCTCGCCACTTTGAATCAGGCTCATGGGAATGGTGCGCGTCATGCTTGAGCCGTCAGCACCTTCAGCCAATACAAATTTGCCGCGCTTCAGATCTGCCCCACACATCTCCAGCAAGGTTATGAGCGGCACACCGGTAAATTCACTGCAACTGAGCATGCCATGCGTGTACTGCACGGTCGGCACGGCGGTGTTGTTCCATTCCATCGCGGTATTGGCCCCGCATTCAATAAAGCACATGCGGCTGACGCTGGGCAGGCGCATGATGTCGTCCATATCAAACACCATGGGGCGCTTGAGCAGGCTGGCGTCAGAGCCATTGATCATCAAACGATGTTTTGACGGGTCAATGTCCCACCAGCCCTGGTGATGCCGCTCAAAATGCAGGCCGCTGGGCGTGATGATGCCGAACAGTGATTGCAGCGGTGCAAAGCTGACGCTGGCCGCACCCACGCGGGTCAGGCCCGGGCTTTCGCGGCGTTGCAGGTTTTTTTCAAACTCGCTGGGCAAGCCGTAAGGGCGTGAAGCCACCGGCTGGCCCAAGCCCTTACTGTGGGCGGGCAGGTTCAGAATGTTGGGGTCACCAGTGGGCGTTTGTGCCTGCACGCCTGCCACCGCTGCCGCAAAAGCCCCCGCTAAAAAACCGCGCCTGCCAGCCTTGACGTCATTGATTTGCTGCGATGACAAAAAGTTTTCAGGCGCGCGCTGGATGAATCTGCTGCGCATATCGGTCAAGCCATCGCCGGAGCACGGGGGCTGAGCGCCTGCCCCTCAGCTACAGCATCAGGCTCATCCATCTCAATCGCAATTTGCGTACACACACTGCGGCACAGGGCCACGGCTTTTTCACTCTGCACGCGGTAAATGACCTGCGTACCGTCCTTGCGCTTGGCCAGCACACCGGTTTTGAAAAGCACCGCCAGATGCTGTGACAGATTGGGCTGCGTGGTGTCAATCTCCAGCAACAGCTCATTGACAGATTTTTCATGCTCGCACAGAGCACTGAGAATGCGCAAACGCATCGGTGTGGCCAGCACGGCAAACAGCTCTGCCGCCAGCTCAAACACACGCCCCTGTTCAGACAATGAAGCAGTCAAGGTTTTGTCTCGATTCTTTAATATAAGCAATAACTTATATTATGCCGGCAAAGTTTGAGGAAGCACTCCCCACTTACCCTAACCCGGTGCGTCAAGCAAGCGCATCAATGAAAAAGCGTTGCCACAGCAAACCTTGCGCAGGTCCGCACCAGACAGTCCCACCTCTTGCACCGAGCGGATACCTTCACGGATAAACATCGGCCCGCCCTCGGGGTCAAAAGGGCAGTCACTGGCAAACACCACGTGGTCTGGTCCAAAAAAATCCAGCCCGCACTTC
Organism: Polaromonas sp.; assembly: GCA_043781295.1. Taxonomy (GTDB): domain Bacteria; phylum Pseudomonadota; class Gammaproteobacteria; order Burkholderiales; family Burkholderiaceae_C; genus Polaromonas. Next base: position 15,462 of record JAYWBS010000214.1, on the reverse strand, counting down.
AAGGCGGCAGTCGAGCCGTTCAAGACCGTATCGCCGTAGAACATCTTGAAGTAATCAATCGGTGCCTTGCGCAGGTTTTTCAGCACATCGGCCTCGCTGGCGTCGGCGCTGCGAGACCCCAGTTGCGCCCACAAAGTTTCAGCCCGACCACCAAAATACGGAATCATGCCGCCGCAGTGGTGGGTGATCACCTTGAGCTCGGGCAGTCTGTCAAACAGGCCTGAAAAAACCATGCGCGACATCGCCACACTGCTCTCAAAAGGCCAGCCCAATACCTGCCAAATTTCGTACCTGGACTTGTCCTCGTCGATATAGTCCGCCTTGCTTGCAGGGCGCACTGGATGCATCCAGATCGGTAACTGGTGATGACGCGCCATGCGTTCAAAAACCGGAAAGTACTCCGGGTTGTCCAGCGCGCGGCCATTGACATTGGTGAGAATCTGCACGCCCCTGGCACCCAGCTCGTTGATCGCCCTGTCCATCTCCACCAGCGCAGCAGGCGGATTGTTCATCGGCAGGGATGCGACAAAGGTCGGGAATTTGTGTGGCCATTTCTGGCACATCTGCGCCATGCCGTCGTTGGCGATGCGCGCCAGCTCGGGCGACAAATCGGGCCCGGCCAGCATTTCTGGCGACGGCACTGACAGGCTGATGACCTGCTGCACCTGCGGCCACTGCGCAAGCATTTGCACACGCGCCTCGATGTCCCACAGCATGCGCAAGCTGGTCATGCGTTTGACCAGCCCCACATCTTTGCCATGCGTTTTGAGCGCTTCAAGGTACGGCAGCGGCATCACGTGGTTATAAATATCAATGAGCACAGACTCGTTTGTCATGACAGTAATCCGGTTTGGGTACAGATTTCAAAGTAAGCAGGGAAGGCAGGCAAGATGAGCAACTGCCAACAGATCAAAAACTGATTTGCGTCAAATGGGCATGACTCATTCAGGTTGAATATGCGCATCTGCAACGACTTTGCTCCAGCGCACCAGGTCAGCGCGAATCTGGTCGCGCAACTCGGCTGAACTGCTTGTTTGTACAAACAAGCCCTGCCCCAGCAACTGCTTGCGTATGTCGTCAGACTCCAGCACTTCAACGAAGTCGCGCTGCAAGCGAGCCAGCAAGTCGGGTGGCGTACGGGCAGGCGCCATGACACCGTACCAGGCGTCCAGACCTTCAAGCGCGGTAACGCCCTGCTCACGAAAGGTGGGAATGTCTGGCGCCAGGGCTGAGCGCTGCGCGCCTGTCACAGCCAGCATGCGGAGCTTGCCTGAGCGAACCTGCGGCAAGACCGAATGCACCGTTGCAAACATCATTTGTACCTGGCCACCCACCACATCGGTCAAGGCGCCAGCTATCCCTTTGTAGGGCACATGAACCACATGGATACCCAGGCTGGACTTCATCAACTCCATGCCCAGGTGGTGCGGCGTGCCGTTGCCTGGTGAGGCATAGTTCAGCTGCCCGGCTGGCAAGCCTTTGGCAAGCGCCACCAGCGAACGCACATCGCGCGCAGCAACTTCGCTGTTAACCACCAGCGCATAGTTGGCAACAGCCAGACGGGCGACTGGCGCAAAGTCGGCAATCGGGTCATAAGGCAAGGTTTTATACAGCGGCGGCGTCATCGTGAAGGTGTTGATCGCCATCAACAGGGTCAGACCATCAGGCGCGGCCTTGGCCACACGGTCAGCGCCCAGGTTGCCACTGGCACCAGGACGGTTCTCAACCACCACGGCCTGCTTCCACCGCTCACTCAGGCGCGGCGTGATGATGCGGGCAATGATGTCACTGCCGCTACCCGCCGTGAAAGGAACCACCAAAATAACCGGGCGCGACGGATAGCTGGCCACACTCTGCTGGGCCAGTGCGGGGGCGCAAACGGCCAACGCCAATGCCCATGTTGCGATGCGGGTTCGTGACAACCTCGTCAAGCCAGTCATGATCATGTCTCCTTAGAGTTTTAAACATCTTGTCTCTAATATGCTTTTACCCTAAATGTGACCATCACATCACGTCACATGCATGCAATCCCTGATTTGCTGCAAAGCCGCCGGGTCATCCATGGTCGTCAAGTCCCCCACATCACGCCTTTCGCACACCGCCTGAATGGCGCGACGCAGCAGCTTGCCGCTACGGGTTTTGGGCAATGCGGAAACAAAGCGCACGCGTGATGGGCGGGCAACAGCACCCAAGTCGCCATCGACACGTTTCATGATCTCGCCTTCAAGCTTCATGGCTGCTGCACCGTCGTTCAAAATACCGGAGTCCTTGGGCACCACAAAGGCCATCGCCACCTGGCCTTTGAGCGCATCGGCCACGCCGACCACAGCCACCTCAGCCACTGATGCATGGCCAGAGATGCTTTCTTCAATCTCGCGCGTGCCCAGGCGGTGGCCAGCCACGTTGATCACGTCATCGGTGCGGCCCAAAATAAAGTAGTAGCCGTCTTCGTCACGAATGCCCCAGTCGAAGGTGCTGTACACCATCTTGCCCGGCACGCTTTTCCAGTAGGTGTTGACAAAGCGTGCATCGTCTTTCCAGATGGTTTGCATAAAGCCGGGAGGTGTGGGGCCTTCAATCACCACCACGCCTTTTTCATTCGGCTGCGTGAGTTCTTCACCCGTTGATTCATGCAGGATCTTCACCCGGTAGCCGTACATCGGGATACCGGGGCTGCCGAATTTGGGCGCTTTTTTTTCAACACCATTGGTTGAGCCCGTCAAAAGGGTGATCAATGGCCAGCCCGTTTCGGTTTGCCAGTAGTTGTCAATGATGGGTACGTTCAAGCCGTCGCTGATCCAGCGGGCTGTGGGTTCGTCTAGCGGTTCACCCGCCAGGTACAAAGCACGCAGGCTGCTCAGGTCGTATTTTTTTAGCAGCGCCGGGTCTTGCTTTTTCAAAACACGCACGGCCGTTGGCGCGCTGAACATCGCCGTGACCTTGTACTTTTCAACCAGGCTCCACCAAATGCCGCCGTTGGGCTTGCCGTCCATACCCTGGGTGGGCAAGCCCTCGTACATGATGCTGGCCATGCCTGCAATCAGTGGGCCGTAAACGATGTAGCTGTGGCCGACGACCCAGCCTATGTCGCTGGTTGAAAAGTAAGTTTCCCCCGCACGGCCATCAAAGATGTGTTTCATGCTGGCTGCCAGCGCTACCGCGTAGCCTCCCGTGTCGCGCTGCACACCTTTGGGTTTGCCAGTAGTACCGCTGGTGTAAATGGTGTAGCTGATGGCGGTGGAATCCAGCGCCTCGCATGGCACCTGGGCGTGCATGTACTTGGCTCGCAAGTCAGCCCAGCGCAAGTCGCGGCCCGCCACTATTTCCATGGGCGCAAGAGACCGATCAACCAGCAGCACGGCTTCAGGTTTATGGCTTGACAGGCGGATGGCTTCATCGAGCAGCGGTTTGTACGCCAGCGCCTTGCCGCCGCGCGAGCCTGCGTCAGCGCTGACGATGACGCGTGGCGCAGCGTCTTCAATCCGCGAGGCCAGAGCCCCACTGGCAAAGCCGCCAAACACCACACAGTGAATCGCACCTATGCGCGCGCAAGCCAGCATGGCAAACGCGGCTTCGGCAATCATGGGCATGTAAATCAGCACGCGGTCACCCTGCACCACCCCCATGGCCTTCAAGCTGGCCGCCATGCGCTGCACTTCGAGGTGCAGTTCCTTAAAGCTATAGGTTTTTTCAACGCCCGTTTCACTCGATACATATATCAGCGCCGCCTGGTCACCGCGCGTGGCCAGGTGCCGGTCAACCGCGTTGTGGCACAGGTTGGTTTTACCGCCCTCAAACCAGTTGGCAAATGGTGGATTGTCGTAGTTGCAGACGCGGACAGGTGGTGTGAACCAGTCAATCAGCTTGGCTTGCTCAGTCCAGAACGCGTCGGGCTGGTCGACAGATTGTTTGTAAAAATCGGCGTAGCTGGTCAAAGGGCTGGTCATGGTTTGTCTCCGTCTAACGGTGTTCTAAAAGCTTTAAAATTGAATTCATAATTATGAGTAAGGGGACTTGCAACAGACTGACGTGACGTTGAAGGCATCATCGGTACGAATGTCAATCGCTATCAAATACGGAGCTGCTTGCGCCCGTATTCATTGGTCAAAAGCTATTTTTAAGAGGTAAAAAAAACTCAAAAAGAGCTTTTTAAGCCTCACGAACGTGCCGGATGCGCCAAAACATGCTCGAAAGCACTGAGAAGCCTGATTTTTAGCGATTGTCAGGTGTTGAATTGACCTCTAGGCCTGCCCCCAATCCCTTTACCAATCTAAATTCCAGAAAAATGACTGGTACGGTTTATGGGAGACAGATCGAATGTAGCGGGAAAACATGGACTCGCGTCGGCTGCGATCAGCCGACTAACTGCAAAGACGCCAACCCCTTCGCCGATACCGAGCGTCAGGTGCTCTGCATACCTTACGGATTTCTTGTTCAGCGGTTGTTGAATACGGGCTTGCGCTTGTCAAGGAATGCCCGCATGCCTTCCTTCTGATCATCGAGGCCAAACGTGCCATGAAACTCGCGACGCTCAAATAGAATACCTTCGGCCAGAGACGACTCGAACGCGCGATTGATCGACTCCTTGATCTTCAAGATAATGGGTAGCGAGAACGATGCGATCTTCGTTGCAATCGACATGGTCTCCTCCGTTAACATACTCGCCGGCACAACGCGCGCGACCAGGCCCAGACGCTCGGCCTCGGCGGCATCCATCATCCGGCCTGTCAGGCACAAATCCATGCACTTCGACTTTCCGACCGCACGTGGCAAGCGCTGCGTGCCGCCGTTACCAGGCATCGTGCCGATAGTGATTTCGGGCTGTCCGAATTTCGCAGTGTCCGCCGCAATAATCATGTCGCAGGACATCGCTAGCTCGCAGCCTCCCCCAAGCACGTACCCGGCAACCGCAGCGATGACTGGCTTGCGGGTATAGCGCACTTGCTCGTAGTGCTTGGTCACGTAGTCGTCCATGTAAACCTTCTGATAATCCCACTCGGCCATTGCGGCGATGTCGGCACCTGCAGCGAAGGCCTTGTCACTGCCGGTGATGACGATCACCGATATTCCACGATCATCATCGAAGTGCTTTAGCGCGTGCTCAAGCTCAGCGCAAAGTGCATCGTTAAGCGCGTTGAGTTGCTTTGGACGGTTAAGCGTGATGATCGCGATGCGGTCGCGCGTATCGACAAGTATGTATTCGTAGGTCATTGTTTGGCAGGTAAAAAATGCTCGATATGAGGCAAGGTAACTTCAAGCGCTGCGATCCAGCGTTCTAAGCGCGCAGCGCAAGTCGGAATCGTCAGTGGGGCTCGCGCTGGAGTAGGTCGCTTATTCAACTTTGATGCCAGCATCACGCACGACTTTTCCCCATCGCGCTGCGTCATCCCTGGCCATCATCTGGATATCTTCCGGTGTTTTCACCAGCCCGGGAAGGGCGCCAGCCGTCATAAGTCTGGATTGAACAACAGCTGAGCCGATGGCATTGTTGAGGACGCTATTAATACGGGCAACGAGATCCTTCGGCGTGCCGATGGGCACGTAGATTCCATACCAGGGCACCAAGCTGGCCCCCGCATAGCCCGCTTCCGCAACAGTGGGCACCTCGGGCATTGCAGCAACACGCTCTGGAGTGAAGACTGCAAGCGGCCTCAACTTCCCGCTCTTGATATGCGGCAACGCGATCCCAAGCGCTAATACCGTGAAATGTACTTGTCCACTCAGCAGATCCGGCATCAGCGGAGGCTGGCCCTTGTAGTTGATGGAAGTCAGCTTTATGCCAGTCACCTGGAACAACAACTCGGACGACAAATGCGGTGAACTTCCGTTGCCGGGGTTGCCGAAGTTGAGCTGCCCCGGCCGCGCCGTGGCGTAGGCCACAAACTCCTTGAGAGTCTTGACCGGAAGGGTAGCTGGAATAACGGCCACGTTTTGAACCAGCGCAGGAACACCAACCCCCTGGAAATCGCGTAATCCGTTCCAGGGAAGGTTTCCGTATATCAATGGATTGATCAGTAGTGCAGGTCCGCTGATGAGCCACGTATAGCCGTCAGGGGCTGACTTTGCCACTGCGTCGATTCCGATGTTGCCGTCGGCGCCAGGACGATTTTCGACAATGATTGGCTTGCCCAAATCGACAGAGATTTTTTCGGCAACGATGCGGGCGACGATGTCGAAGATCCCGCCTGCCGGTGTGGGCACGACGATACGTATCGGGCGAGAGGGGTAGTCCTGCGCAACGGCCAAGCCGCTTACCGCCAGGAATATCGCGCAACCGGCAAAAACGTGAAATGAATGACGACGTTTCATGAAGTGTCTCCTTTAATCTGTGCGTTCTGACGTGGTAGCGAGTGCCCGAATCGAGGCCGCCAACGCTGCGAGCCTGGGACCTATCTCTTGCTCAAGTTGCATCGGACGCAGCAGGTATACCGGAATCCCGCAATTAATGGCGAGCTGGTCGCCCTGCGGCGATAGCATGATGGGCGCACCAACGGCATGCACTTCTTTGCGCATGCCGTCCGTACAAATACAGAAGCCTTGGGTACGACACGCTTCGATAGATTGTTGGGCCGACTGCTGATATTTGCCCCATAGCGTGGGCGACGTGAGACGGATGCGTTCAAGCAGCGCTTGCGCGTCGGCATCGGGCAGCATAGATACGAGGGCGCGGCCCATCGCAGACTGCACCAGTGGAAGATGCATCCCGATGTCTGGCACGAAATCAGCCGCATCAGTGGTGCGCACCGTCTCAACGTAAACCAGTCCCAGCCCATCAAACGTGCCGATGGATACCGTGCCGCGAACGGCTTCCGCGAATTCGCGCATCAGCGGATGGGCGAGCCGACGAATACGCAGCTGCGCGAGTACCGGGTAGGCAAGCCGCAGAACCTGCGCAGAAAGCCGGTAACGACCAGTGCGCCCTCGCCGCACATAACCCAGCTGCACAAGCGTATTGCACAGGCGCGAAACGGTTGGGCGGGTCAAGCCCGTGCGGCTCGCCAATTCGGCGTTGCCCAGGCCCTCATCGCCAGGACGAAATGCGGCGAGCACTTCCAGTCCTCGAGCCAGCGTGGACGCGAATGAGGGGTCTGGCGTGTTACTCGCGCGTTGACGTCGCTTACTTGAAATGATGGTTTCCATGTCGATATATTACTATTTTTTGTGATACTATGTCAATATATTAAAATAATATATTTTATATTCCATATATTGAAAATAAATCTTATGAATTTCGAACACTTGTTCAACCCAGCGTCAATTGCGGTGATTGGTGCTTCACAAAAGTTATCCTCCGTTAGCGGTCAGCCGATTGCGTATCTAAAGGCGGCGGACTATGCGGGGCGGATTTACCCGGTGAACCCCCGCTATCAAGAGGTTGCCGGCTACCGCTGCTACCCGGATTTGATGTCGCTTCCGGAGACACCTCATTTGGTTGTGATTGCAGTGGCCGCAGCCGGCGTTGCCGCAGCGCTGGAGCAGGTGATCGCGCGCGCAGCCCCTATTGCGCTGGTGCTGACATCAGGTTTTGCCGAAACCGGCGAAGAGGGGCGCCGCGCACAACAGGCCTTGGTTATGCGTGCGCGTGAGGCAGGTGTGCAGCTGATCGGGCCAAACTGTCAAGGCTTCATGAATATTGCTGAGAGGATACATGTCGGCTTTGGCCCGCCTTACGGTCTTACCTATCGCAAAGGGAGCGTCAGCCTGGTGTCCCAGAGCGGCGCGTTTGGCAATTCGATCCTGATGATGGCCAATGTGGAAGGCGTTGGATTTCGCCGCTACATATCGACCGGCAACGAGGCAATGACCACGTCTTTGGACATCATCGAACACTTGCTCGAGGACAGTGGCACTCGTGTCATTGCAGGCTATGTCGAAGGTTTTCAAGACGCGCAACGCCTTGTTGGGATCGGTCGGCGCGCACTCCGCGCAGGCAAACCCCTGGTGATGTGGAAAGTCGGCAATTCGGAAGCGGGCGCTCGTGCCGCGCTCTCGCATACCGCCAATCTGGGCGGCTCCAGCGCCCTGTACCGGGCGGCATTTCGGCAGGCTGGCGTCATCGAAGCGAACGACGTGGGTGATCTGGCCGACTGTGTCAAGGCGTTTGCCGCGGATCGCCTGCCCACCGGCAAGCGCATGATGGTACTGAGCCTTTCCGGCGGTGCCGGGATTGCGATGGCAGACCGCTGTGCGGAAGCCGGCCTTGAGCTGCCAGTGCTTGATCCCGACACCGTAGCGACCTTGACGCAGCTGTTGCCGCCGTTTGCGTCGGTGGCGAATCCTCTTGACCTAACCGGAAACATACAAAATCACCCCGGCATGTTCGGCACCACGCTTGAACGCGTGGCGAGAGACGTGCGTGTGGACATGATCGGCATCGCGCTGGCGGCGGTCAGCGGCACCGTAGCAACGGCGCTGGCGAAAGAAATTGTCCGTATCGCCGCGCAAATACGCATCCCGGTGCTGGTGGCGTGGAACGCCGATCCGGCCACATCTGAAGAGGCGTATCGGCTTCTCGATGAAGCCTCCATTCCCCGCTATTCGTCACCGGTGCGTTGCGCGCGCGGTGCTGGTGCGCTGTGGCAATTCACCTCTGCAAGAATGCGGCAGCAGCAAATCGATAACGAGTCGTCCCTCGAAATTTCGCAGCCCGAAGTCGTCCGAAGTCTGGCCACACAAAAGGCCGGATTGGCCGAGTACGAGGCGAAGCGCGTTCTGGCGCGCTACGGAATCCCTGTTACCCGTGAACAAGTGGCGGTGTCTCCCGCCGATGCTGAGCGTATCGCGGCAGAGACAGGCTATCCGGTGGTGTTGAAGATCCAGTCGCGCGACATTCCGCACAAAACCGAGGCCAACGGTGTCCGGGTTGGCGTCGCCAGCGGCGAAGCCGTTCAGGCAGAGTTCGCGGCCATCATGGCTAGCGCAGCAAGCTATGCGCCGGACGCGGCGCTAGACGGCGTGCTGGTGCAGGAAATGGTGCCCGACGCCATTGAAATGATCCTCGGCGTGAACAACGATCTTCTGTTCGGCCCCGCCGTGATGGTGGGGCTGGGCGGAATTTTTGCTGAGGTGTTTCGCGACGTGTCGTGGCGCTTGGCACCGGTGACGCTACCGGAAGCCCACGACATGATTCATGAATTGCGAACCGTTGCCCTGCTTGAAGGCGTGCGCGGGCGACCGCACGCCGATATCGATGCACTTGCACGGACCATCGTCCATCTCTCGGCGCTGGCGCTTGACCTGCGTGAGCAGGTCGCGGAAGTTGACATCAATCCGCTGTTTGTTCTGCCAGACGGCTGCGGTGTGGTGGCTGGCGATGCGCTCATCAAGCTCAGGCATGGCGACGCTGCATTGACGGCGCAGCCCCGTGTTTCCGTATCCGGTTCCGAAATGGAGCCATCAATTTTTAACAAAGAAGGCACAGCATGAATCTGGAACTCAGCGAATCAGGCCAGGCGGTATTGCAAAAAATCGAGACGTTCTTTGCAGACGAGATTTTGCCGCGTCATCGTGAATGGGTGCATGCCGTCAAAGGCGACGGCGAACACCCGCCCTTCATCCGCGAACTGAGGCAAAAGGCGCGGGCTGCAGGATTGTGGAATCTGGCCGTGCCAACGCTGCCCGCGGACGCACCCGGCACCCGCCTGAGTAATTTTGAATACGCTCATGTGGCCGAGGTACTCGGGCGGCTGCCATGGGCGTCCCTCGTGATGAATTGTCAGGCGCCCGACGCGCCCAATATGGTGATGATGCAAGCCCTGGTCACACCGCAACAACGGGAGCGCTGGCTGATGCCCTTGCTTCGTGGCGAAGTCCAGTCCGCCTTCGGCATGACAGAGCCTGCCGTGCCGTCTTCCGATGCGTCCAACATTTCCACCACGATCAAGCGTGATGGCGATGAATGGGTGATCAATGGTCACAAGTGGTACATCAACGGCGTTGCCAGTCCGAACTGCGCCTACATCATCGTGGTGGGCGTCACCGAATCCGATAGTGAGCGAACCGGGCGGCACAGTATGGTGATTGTGCCGATGGACACGCCGGGCCTCAAGGTGGTGCGTAGCCTGACTTATATGGGTCATTACGACCACGTGGCACCGTTTGGTGAAGTCATCCTAAACAATGTGCGGGTACCAGTGGAGAATCTGCTCGGAGAGCGTGGCAATGGCTTCAAAGGCGCGCAAATCCGCTTAGGCATTGCACGAGTACATCACTGCATGCGGCTGATCGGCATGGCCGACGTGCTGGTCGCCCAAATGATGGCACGCGCCAGCGAACGCAGCACGTTTGGACGAACGTTGATTGAGTACGACACCATCCAGCGCTGGATCGCCGAAGCCAGGATAGACATCGACATGAACCGGCTTTTTGTGAAGCAGGCTGCCTGGCTGCTTGACCATGGCACTGAAACAGACTGTCGCAAGATCATCTCGCAGATCAAGGTCGCCACCCCACGAATGATGCAAATCATCAGTGATCGGGCTGCGCAGGTGTTCGGTGCGATGGGCGGATGCGAAGACACCTTGATCCCGTATGCGTGGGCCTATTCACGACTGTTGCGCATCGGCGATGGTCCAGATGAAGTGCATTTGCGGCAGATTTTCCGCAATGAGCCCATGCCGCCGTGGTCGATTGCTGACTGCCCCTACATCAGCACGCCAAAGTTCGCGTGAGCGTTCGTCCCCCTAGCATCAACAAGGAGATGATGATGACCACAGACTTACAGGCACCTGCGTATGCGCAGAATGCGGCGCAACTGCGCCTCGTTGGAAGTCGGGTAAGGCCCTTTGTCAGCAGCATCACCCGTAAGCGGCAGGCCGCCTATCACGCAGCGGCCGGAATCCCGCCCGCATACTATGGCGATCGTGTTGACGCAAGCCTGCTTGCCATCGACGCGATGCTGTCCATCAGCTATACCAATGAAATCGCGCAGGGCGGGCTACATGCGGGTCATCGCGTGATCCAGAGTGGGCCGGTCTGCTATGACGAGACGTTGACGCTGGAGGGGACGGTCACCGCCACGCGCCCCATGCGCCAGGGGACGCTCATTACCATCGACATCAACGTGCGTCGCTCTAACGGGGAAGTCCCGGTACAACTGAAATTTCATTCGTTGCGTCTGGATGCTGCGCGCACCAGCGGACCGAACCGGCCCGCGCTTATAGCCGAAACGCTTGTTGGCTACGCCTTGCTATCGGAACAGACGCTAAATCCGGTCCGGGTCGCGGCTTACAGCTACGAATTTCCAGAGGCGTGGGTCCATTTCGACGCACAAAAGGCGGCGCAACTTGGATTGCGGGCGCCACTCGCACACGGCGCAATGTCATTGACGTGGATCGCTGGAGAAATTGCCAGGCGCGGCGCTATTGAAGCGATGGACCTGTCGGTGACCTTCAACCATCCGATTTTTTGGGATAGCGAAGTCGCGGTCTATCAAGACAAGGACAATCGATTTTCTGTGGTCAATTCCTGCGGAATTCATTGCTCTACTGGGCAGCTCAAGAATGTGCGTTATGCAGATCCAGACGGTTTTTAGCATGATTCTTAGAGCGATCAAGACTGCATGACCGCGCAGGTCGCGCAACACCATCCTCAGTGGCAAGGCTTCAGCCTGGACATGCAGGCTTACCAGACGCACGTACGGGGATTAATCCAGCACGTCACCGCCATCGACACCAAATACAAGCTGCGCCTAATATGCCAACTGGCATGGGTAGATTCAAGCACCGTCCCCGCGCCGTCAATGCCCGCCACCATGGGCCAGGCGCGCACTACCGGAGCCTTGTTGGTGATGGCCAGGCCATCTTTGTAATTCAGCGTTGAATAGTCGACTCGGGCAAGTACGTCGCCGTCCGGCAATTGGGCATCGTCGGTATCAACAATGGCAGCAGAAAAACCAGCCTCGGATTTGGCAAGTTGCTCGGATTTGGCAAGTTGAAGTGACTTGAACATGGGATGTCTCCGTAAAAATTGTCAGCAAGTTGAGGCGGAGAAATTAAAGCCGCAAAATCATAATCTGAATTCATAATTATGGATAACGGGCTTGCTACAGGCTGACGAGGCGAGCCTGTGACGCCAGTGGCTTATTATTAGCTATCCTATATATAGCTAAAAAAGACGTTTTTATTGGGTCTTCGGCCATTTTTATATATTTTTCAGGCTTCGAGAGGCAGATTCAAGCGGCTTGGCCCTGAAAACGAGTCTCGACCACAGAGATTCGCTTCTCGTTAACCCAGCGCATTGGAATCAGGAAATAGCGCCCGTTTGCCAACCATCGCGAAGGGATTGCAAGATTGGCCGACGGCACTATTTCTAATTTCGTTTTTCCCTCACTCCGGTTCGATACCCGCGTCCTTTATCTTGCTTCCCCATACGTTGTACTGATTCGCAAGAAAAGGTATGAACTCAGACGCTAGCTGCGGAGTCGGCTCCATATTGCCTGCGAGCAGTTTGCTGCGAATGTCTTGCCGGGTGAGTATCTTAAAGAGCTCCGTGCTAAGTCGTACGGTGACATCCTTTGGCATATTGGCGGGACCGAAAAGACCAGTCCAGGCGCGCAAGTCAAAGCCTGCAATATTTAAACTTTCGCTGATAGTGGGCAGTTCAGGTACCAATGCACTCCGACTGGATGTCGTGACAGCGATGGCCCGCAACCGCCCTGCCTTGACGAGCGCCTGACTGGATGCCAAATCGACAACCATGAAATCTTCCTGCCCAGCCGCCACGTCCACCATGGCCGGCGGTGAGCTTTTGTAGGCAATAGCGTTGGTATCGAGTTTCATGAGCTTGGTCAAGGCCGCTCCTGCGATCTGTCCTGGGGTGTTGCCGTACGCATAGCTGGTCTTGCCAGGATTGGCTCGAACGTAGGAAACCAATTCCTGCGGAGAGTTCACAGGAATCTTTGGATTGACGACCAGGACAAAGGGAAAGTCAGCAATCCTGCCCACGGGCGTGAAGTCTTTTGCGGGATCGTAGCGCAATGATTTATACAGATGGGGATTTACCGAGTGAGATGAGTTGGAAGTGATAAAGAGTGTGTATCCATCAGGCGGTGATTTGGCAACCAATTCGGCGGCGATGGCGGCAGTGGCTCCGGGCTTGTTCACGACGACAAATGGCTGGCTGAACACTTGGCGAAGCTCCTCAGCAATGATACGCGCAAGGATGTCCGTTCCGCTACCGGCGCCGAACCCGACCACCACCGTTACTGGCCTATCCGGGTACTGCTGCGCAAACGAGGGCGCTGCGACTATCGCAAACAGCACTGTGCAAGCGATCAATTGCTTCGCGGTTTTGTCAAATAATTTCATCGCGTGTTTCCTTTATCGTCGTTCTGCATGATCACTCGGCGCTCCAGAAGCCCGCTAATTTCGTTGTCATCAAAACCACACGAAAGAAGCGCCAGTACGGTGTCCTGACCCAGCGCTGGAGGCGCAACATGTGGCGCTTGCACATCAATTGATTGAAACTTAATTGGAAGAACCATTTGCGGAACTGAGCCCATCAACGGGTGCTCCGCATTTCGCACCATGCCGCAATGCTGAACTTGCGCGTCGTCGAACACTTGCCCAATGTCATTGATAAGGCCTGCCGGAATTCCCCGTGCAATGAACCTCGACACCCACTCTGCACGAGGTCTTTCTTTCATGCGATCGTCCAGGATGGTTTGAAGTTCTATTCGGTGAACAACGCGTTCTGCGTTGGTTAAAAACATGGCTTGTGCGGGAAGCCCGGACAAATCCATTAAAGAGCACATGGCTTTCCACATGGCGTCAGTGGCAGGCGCTACATTGATGGGGCCATCTGCTGCGGTGAAAGTACCGTAGGGGGATATCACAGGATTCGAGTTGCCAGTTCGAGGCGATAGGTCACCGGTGCTCAGATAACGCTGCCCCTGCACACCTAATAGGGCGACCAGGGAGTTCAGCAACGAAGTCTCGACTTTTTCACCTCGTCCCGTTGCCTCGCTGGTCCTTAGCGCAGCAACTATTCCAAGAGCCGCCCACATACCCGCAGTCATGTCGCCGATTGCAACCCCTACCCGCGTGGGGGATGCCATGCCGGTAAGCGCCATCAAACCAGCATGCCCTTGGGCGATCTGGTCGAAACCCGGATGGTCACGGGCGGGGCCAGTGCTTCCAAATCCTGAAATACTGGCATAAACCAAGCGAGGATTTTTGGCGCTCAAGACCTCGTACCCAAGTCCCATGGTCTCTGCAGTGCCGGGCCGAAAGTTCTCAATCAGAACATCACTCGCAACGGCCATGCGTGTCAGTACTGCCAATGCTTCCGGATGCCGGAAGTCAATGGCCAAGCTTTGCTTGCTCCTGTTGGTGCTTAGGTAATACACGCTTTGCCCTTCAGCAAACGGTCCCCAGGTACGCGTCATATCGCCGCCCTCAATCGGCTCAACCTTGATCACTGTGGCGCCCAAATCACCCAGGGCCATACTGCAAAACGGGCCAGACAAGGCACGTGTCAGATCAAGAACTTTGATACCAGAAAGCGGTTTTTTCGCCTGCGTGTGGTGCAGGCTTTTGTTTTTCCCGTCGGTCAAGCCCTCGGTTGTGTGATCAGCCAGGTCAAATTCTTCAGTCGTCACTTCATTGCGCCTAATCAAACTTGATCTTCGATTTCTGGATCAACTGCCGGTAACCTGCAGTTTCCCGAGCCCAGCGTTTCTGGAAATCTGAGGCGCTTAGGCCAGTCGTGGTGGTAGCCGACTGTGCCAATAATTCGATAAATGAGGGCTCGTGCATCACCCTGAGAATATCGGCATTGAGCTTCTCGACAAGTGGCGCTGGCGTGCCCGAACGTACGAAGACGCCTAAGCCGACCGGATATTCAAACCCAGGGTAACCGGATTCGCTCACGGTCGGCACCCCGTCAAACTGGGTCAGTCGCTCCCCACTTGTGACGGCAATCGCACGAACCTTGCCAGCTTTAACATTGGGCGCGGCTAAAGTCGTCGTCGCAATCATCGCGTCGATGCTGCCACCCATTAAATCCGTCAATGCCGCCGCAGCGCCCTTGTAAGGCACATGCACAATATCCGTTCCGGACATTGCCTTGAGTTGTTCCAGGGCCAGGTGAAACGAGCTACCTTGACCCTGCGAACCGAAATTGATCTTGCCAGGGTTACTTTTGGCAAACGCCATAAATTCTGCAAACGATTTGAGAGGCGAGTTGGAATTCACGATCAGTACCGTGCTACTTAGAGCGACGAGCGCGACCGGTATCAAGTCGGCGTCCGGATCAAAACCCACACCCGCGCCGGAAGCTTTGGTAATGGACAACGCCTCTGGAATAGTGAACAGCAAGGTGTAGCCGTCAGCAGGTGCTCCAATGACCACAGCTGCAGCCAGGTTGCCAGCCGCACCAGGACGGGTATCAACCACAACCGGCTGTTTCCACACATTGGACAACCGTGATCCAAGCTGGCGGGCGGTCGCATCGGCCAGACCA